>JAGCVQ010000084.1 GCA_017962275.1 Bacteroidales bacterium | reverse complement strand
CATTATCTGAAGTTGGTGAAACAATGATGGTTTACCGTTTACCGTTGACTGTAACTACTAACCACTAACTATTTCCGAATCCCTAAAACCAAAAGAATATGAAAAGAATAACGATAATCTTAATCCTGATCGCAGCCGCCCTCACCGCCTCCGCCCAGGGCGAGTGGAAGTGGGCGAACTACTGGACGGGCAACGACGACCCGCTGAACAGCAACAACCCGTACAACTACGTGGTGCGCACTGCTTTCGACGATGACGGGAACGTGTATGTCTATGGCTGCTTCGGCGGCAATGCGAAGCTATACGCACAGGACACGTCGGTATGGTTCTGCGACGACGTGGAAATTGTTCAAAGCAATAGTCCCGGACTTGTGGTGGCGAAATTGGATTCATTAGGCAATCTTGTATGGAGTAAAACGGTTAAGGCCACCTACACGAACTATTGTCGACCGTACGACATGGTATTACGTGACAATCAATTATTGATTTCTGGCGAGTATTCCTTTTTCGGAGGTAACCCTAAACTTTGGTTTTTAGATACCCTCATAACACGGCAAACGGCAAATTCTTATTCGTCCGGAGAACATCATCCTCCATATACATTAGGAAGCTATAGTTTTTTTTCCTTATTAGACGTTGATGGCAATATTCTTGAAAATCATTTTATGAAAGTGTTATCTCGCGAATTACACAATGGAGTGCCTGCAGAGATGCCAATTGCAGATGGTGTGGGCATTTCTCGCCCTATTTGTAGAGATAGTGAAAACAACACATATATTGCTGTTAACAGGTATTACGGAGGTGCCGACACAATGCCATTCACACTTGTTATTGATGAGGACACATTAAGAACATATCCGATGTTTTTGCCCGGAAATTGTTATGGCACAAATGCCATTCAATCTATGATGTTATATAAGTTTTCCCCAACATGGGAGTTGATTTGGATGAAGTTGGTAATAGATCACGTAGAAGGAGTCTCTCCCGCAATTCCTACAGATACCGTTAATCCTTACGAACTTCAATATATTGGTGGGTTGTCAGTAGATGAGAATGACAACCTGTACCTTTCCGGTTTTTTGACGGACATGAACCTCATGCATGAATACAACCAGTACCCGATGCGTATCTATTGGGACAGCACGCATTATGCCACAGCGGATGACTATGGATTAGAATACTATTTGCCATTTATTATCAAATATGATTCAGAAGGCAATGTCCTTTGGTCGAATCAAGCGTATGTGAGGAATCCAAACTCAATGAATAATCCAAATACGATTTCATGGACTGACAACGTGGTGGAGGGAAACAGCGTATATCTTGTCGGATTAGTGGAACAATTTGACGGTTCAAACGCGCTTTATTACTTTGACAATGAAAACAATGCGATGAATGTTCCTCATTACACCACCTGTTTTGTAAGATTCGACAAGAGCACAGGACAATTTCAAAATTTTGGTGTGACACCTGGAGAAAAAACAGCATTCAATGTGGCCCATAACGGGAAGCCTGCGATTGCCAACAACCATTTAATGATGTTGCCGAGGAATTACCTCGTTACAGATTGTTACTATTTGCTGTGTTATTTCAACATTGATGGAACATTTGACAGAGCGGACACCATCCATTATGTCCCAGGGTCTCATTTCTCCACTGCACAGAATGTTATTACAGACCATAACGGGCACATCCTATGTGATGTTTCAAATAGCCAGGACCTGACCTTCGGCCACGACTTCACCCTCACTTTCGATGACCACACGTGCAGCCACGCGGTCGTCGCATACAGATACGACCCGTCCATTCTGGAACCGTACCCGGAGGATTCTGTTGGAATAGCACAGTTCAGTGATGTGAACACCCCTATAAGTCTCTACCCTAACCCCGCAAGCAACGAGGTGGCGGTGATGGGTGTCGCACCTGAGGAGGTGGCCGAGATCACCGTCCTCACCATGCAGGGGAGCCAGGTCGCGAACTTCCGCAACGTGCACCGCTTCAACATCAGCCGTCTGGCACCGGCGAGCTACATCGTGCGGGTGGCGACGACGGAGGGGAAGGTGCATTACTTGAAGTTGGTGAAACAATGATGGTTTAGGGTTTAAGGTTTAAGGATTAAGGTTTAAGGATTAAGGTTTAAGGTGTAAGGTTTAAGGTGTAAGGTTTAAGGTTGGTTATAACTGCTAACTACTAACTGCTAACTGCTAACTATCCGAACCCCTAAAAGCAAAAGAATATGAAAAGAATAACGATAATCGCAATCCTAATCGCCGCCGTTCTCTCCGCCTCCGCCCAGGGAGAGTGGAAGTGGGCGAACTACTGGACGGGCAACGACGACCCGCTGAACAGCAACAACCCGTACAACTACGTGGTGCGCACCGCGTTCGACGATGACGGGAACGTGTATGTCTATGGCTGCTTCGGCGGCAATGCGAAGCTATACGCACAGGACACTTCGGTATGGTTTTGCGACGACGTGGCCGTGATACTGGCAAACACAAAGGGCTGCGCCCTGATGAAGTTCGACTCGTTGGGGAACCTCTTGTGGAACCGGACTATCAAAAAATCAAGCCAGGGGGAATGCCTGCCCTACGACATGGTTCTCCACGACGGCCGAATCCTGATTTCCGGACAATATGATTTTGCATACGGTTCTGAAGACTTGTGGTTCTTGGACACATTGATTACGCAGCAGACCGCTTTTGACCATTTTCTATCAGGAGAAATATACCCTCCGTATTCCTATACGGACGGAACTTATACTTTTTTTTCGATATTGGATCTTGACGGCAATGTGTTGGAAAATCATTTTGTAAAAACATTGTCAAGAGCAGCAGAAAACAGAATCGTTCTGCCCATCTACACGGGGGGTGTGGGTTGCTCTATGTGCGTTGACAATTATGGCAACATTTATTTGGCAACAGGAATCGCATACGGCGGTCCCGACACTCTCCCTTGGACTGTCGTGATAGATGAAGACACCTCCAAAACCTACGATTTTTATCTTCCAGGGTATAGCGATTATTTCGGGGTGATTAATATGATGCTATTCAAAATTTCCCCTAATTTTGAACTGATAGGCGCGAAACTGGTTGTGGATCACACCGTTGGGGTATCCCCATATATTCCATTCGACACGGTCAATCCGGCTTATACTCCATACGTTTTGGGGTTAAGTATTGACGATGAGGACAATCTGTACCTTTCAGGCTACTTGAGGGACATGTACCTCATGAATGAATACAACGAGTATCCGATGCGTTTTTATTGGGACAGCACGCATTATGCCACAGCGGATGATCCCAGTACGGGCAAGTTCCTGCCATACATTGTCAAATATGATTCTGATGGTAACGTCCGGTGGTCAAACCAGGTTTCTGTGTCAAACGACCCTTCCACAGATTTTTATCATTTTGCAGTATGGGGCGACAATTGTGTTGCGGGTGATGGTGTCTATCTTATGGGGCAAGCAAATACAAGTATTGGGCATAACCCATTATTTTACTTTGACGACCCATCCAATTGTCTGTCGCTAATCCCCGACTCCAATCAGCACACCAGCTTTTTTGTCAAGTTTGACAAGGAGACAGGGGCTTTCAAATCATTAGGGCAAACGCCCGGTTTGCACACCTTTGTTAAGGATGAATCAAAACCCGCCATTATTAATAATCATTTACTGGGGCAGTTTCTTTATGATTTCTCCACAGGAACATTACTCAACTATTTTAACACTAACGGAAGTTTTATGGGTGCGGATACTATATCGTACAGCCATGACCCGAACCTCAAGACAAACAGAACCATTGTCAATGAAGAGGGAAAGATCCTATGCGATATGACCTGCAGCCAAGACCTGACCTTCGGCCACGACTTCACCCTCTCGTTCGATGACCACACACGCAGCCATGCGGTCGTCGCCTACCGCTACGACCCGTCCATTCTGGTGCCGTATTCGGAGGATTCTGTCGGAATAGCTCCATACAATGACATGAATACCGCATCACGCCTTTACCCCAATCCCGCCCGCGACGAGGTGACAGTAATGGGAATCGCGCCCGAGGAGGTGGCCGAGATCACCGTCCTCACCATGCAGGGCGGACAGGTCGCGAACTTCCGTAACGAATACCGATTCAACATCAGCGGAATGGCAACGGCGAGCTACATCGTACGGGTGGTGACAACGGAGGGGAAAGTGCATTATCTGAAACTTCTGAAACAATGAGATGTAGAGACGCAAAATTTTGTGTCTCTACGTGGCAACAGGCAAAAGGCAAAAGGGAATAGGTAAAAGGGAATAGGCAACAGGCAATAGTATGGATTTCAAACGGAAAATTTCCTCGATAGGGAGTGCGAACGCCAAGACGCTGACGAAGAACTTCTCGGCGCTGGCGGTGCTGCAGGCAATGCGGTATCTGATTCCGTTCATCGTGCTGCCGTATGTCACGCCCATCATCGGGGGCACCCACTTCGGGGAGATTGCCGTCGCGTATGCCATCGCGCTGATCTTCCAGACCGTCGTCAACTTCAGCTTCGACTTCATCGGCGCCCGCTACGTGGCCAGCAACCGCGAGGACATGGACAAGGTCTCCGAGATTGTTTCCACCATCCTCTGCGCCCGCATCGTCCTCTATGTGATTGCCTTCGTGCTGCTCAGCGGCATCGTGCTGGCTGTCCCTCAATTTCGGGAAATCTGGCTGTTGATTCTCATCTCCGTGGCCACGGCCTTCTTCTCGATGCACGTCTCCGAGTGGTTCTTCCAGGGCATGGAGAAGATGGAGCACATCACCATCGTGAACGTGATTTCGCGGGTGGTCTATATCGTGCTGATTTTCACTTTTATAAAGGAA
The DNA here is from genome assembly GCA_017962275.1 of Bacteroidales bacterium. GTDB lineage: Bacteria > Bacteroidota > Bacteroidia > Bacteroidales > WCHB1-69 > F23-D06. Next base: position 21,932 of record JAGCVQ010000084.1, on the reverse strand, counting down.
CGCGAAGACTATCTGCTTTACCCGATCTTCAACTTGCTCGGCTTTGTGATGGCCTCCATGTACTCCATTCTGATGATGACAAAGAAGTATAAGCTCCGGCTGCATGTCCCGCCGTTCTCGAAGATTCTGGACAGCTTCAAAATCGGGAAAGACCTGTTTGTCAACCAGGTGTGTATGAGTCTTTGCATCAACCTGCCCAATATCCTGTTGGGAACGATTACCGGTTCCGTTGCCGCCGGGCTGTATGACGCCGCCGGCAAATTGCACAACGCCGGCAAGCACAGCATCGACGTGCTGAACCGCACCTTCTTCCCGTTCCTCTCGCGCCGCATGGACAAGCACACGGGCTACCGCCGCATCAATTTCGTGTTTTCGCTGTTGCTTGCCGTGCTGCTCTTCTTCTTGGCCCCGTTCCTGATCCGCCTGCTCTATTCGGACGAGTTCCTGCCGGCGGTACTGTTGCTCCGCATCCTCTCCGTGTCGGTCTTCTTCACGGGTATCAGCAGTGCCTACGGGGTGAACTATCTTCTGTTGGTCGGACAGGAGAAACTGCTTCGCAACATTACCCTGACAGTCACGCTGTTAGGGGTGGTGCTGTTCGTGGTGCTGACCTACCTCTACGGCACGGTCGGTGCGGCGGTCGCCGTGGTCATCCTCAATGCCGCCTTCGCCATGTCCTATTTCACCGCAGCCCGGCATTGTGCCGTGCCTGAACAGACTGAATCATAATGGGTAACGTTTTCGTCATAGTGATTTCCGCCGCTATCTTGGCGTGGCTTTGGTGGAAGGCGGACCGTCCGGTTGCCGCCCTCCTCACGGCGGCGTATCTGCTGCGGCTGCTTGTGCTCTATGCCGACACGTACCATTTTCTCGGAATCCCCTTTTCCGGTTCGGATACTGAGGATTTCCATGCCGCCACGCTCGCTTTTCTGAGCAGCGACGGACCCATCAAGACCAACTATACCTACATTCTGGCCCTCTTTTACCGTGTTTTCGGCGATTGGGGCCGGTTTATGGCGCAGTACTTCAACGTGCTGCTCTCTTTCGGAGCGGTCGTGCTGCTCTATTGGGCGATGGGTGTGGCTGGGGTGTCGCACCGTATCCGTCTTTTCGGCGTTTCGTTGCTCTCCTTTATGCCGGCAACCGTTTGCCTGTCAGGTGTTTTGCTGCGCGAGGCATGGGTCCAGTTCTTCGTGATGCTATCGGTCGCCGCCTTTGTCTATTGGTATGTGAAGGCTAAGCTTTGGACGGTTCCCGTCTGTCTGTCTGCGGCTGTCGCGGCCATACTGATGCATGAGGGCTGTATCGGCGTGATGGCGGTCTTCGTGGTGGGATTCCTGGTTTGCCGTACTTGGAAGACAGTAGGGACACGGACATACCTATCGACAGCGGTTTTGGTGGCCGTATTCCTGCTGCCGCTGTTGCTTTTCCCGGAACTGTTCTTGATCAAGTTCACTCACGCCGCCGCCAACGGTAACTCCCTCGATGTCGTGCCTGTCGTGGCGGGTTCCACCTACCTGCTGTGGATGCAGAAATTAGGAGTCGGCGTGCGGCTGCTCCTCTCGCCGCTGCGGATGTTCTACCTGCTCTTCTCGCCGCTGCCCTTCAACTGGCGCGGCCTCACCGATGTGGCGGTATTCTGCATCGACAGTGTCATCTATATCGTGCTGACCGTCATGATGTTCCTTCGTCCGCTGCTGGGTAAAACTCTCCAACTGAAGCGGTTTATGATTTATATAGTCCTGCTGGTGACGTTCGTCTTCTCCATCGGCACCTCCAACGCGGGCACGGCCGTCCGCCACCGCGCCAAATTCTTCCCGGCGCTGGTGCTCGCCGCCACCCTCTCCCTCAAACACCGCCCCGAAAAACAGAAGACAATAGACCTTGAGGACACAAAAGAACAATAACGATCCAAATGCATAAAAATGTCTCGGTCGAGGCACCATTCCCCTCCTTTGGAGGGGTGGCCGCAGGCCAGGCGGAAATCGGCTCTCCTCAGACCATCCCCAACCCTCAAACAAATGAACGGTAGAGAATTTTTCGAAAAACATGATGCTCTTGTGCAGACGTTGGTGCGCGTGATGTCGCTGTTCCCGAAACGCTCCGTGGCCCGGATTTTCCGTCGCCACAACGGCAGAGGCAACCTCGCGGTGCTGATGCGCTACCTCTGCCTGAAGGTCGCCGCAAAGCGCACGGGCAAGAACGTCTGCGTCATGGACCACGTCTATCTGCACCATTGGGAGGGCTTGGAAATCGGCGACAACGTCTCCATCCACGAACAGTGCAACATAAACGCGTTCGGTGGCGTTCGGATTGGCAATAACGTCTCCATCTCGCACGGGGTCTCTATCGTGAGTTTCAACCATACGTGGATCGACGGGAACGTCCCCATCAAGTACAACCCCTCCGTGCCGGGTGCCGTGGTGATTGGCGACGACGTATGGGTAGGCTGCGGATCCCGGATCTTGGCCGGCGTGACCATCGGCAACCGCGTGGTGATTGCCGCCGGTGCGGTGGTGACCAAAGATTGCGAGCCGAACAGCGTCTATGCCGGGGTGCCCGCGAAACTGGTGAAGAAGATATGAAACGCCGTAGGGGCGAATGATTATTCGCCCAACAAGAATAATTATTCGCCCAAAACGCATGGTATTTTGAAAATGAACGTTCTGATATTGTCCAATAGCATCATCGGGCTGTTCGCCTTCCGCAAGGAGGTGGTCGGCGCGATGGTGGCGCAGGGCTGCCGGGTGTGGATTGCGTCGCCGAATGACGATGACGCGAAATACACCTATTTCCGGGAGTTGGGATGCGAGATGGTGGAGACCGCTGTCGATCGACGGGGCACGAACCCGTTGCGCGACATGGGATTGCTCCGCCACTATCTCCTTCTGATGCGCGAGGTGAAGCCCGCTGCGGTGTTGACCTACACCATCAAGCCGAATGTCTATGGCGGGATGGCGGCACGTTGGGCGAAGGTTCCGCAGTTGGCCAACATTACCGGTCTGGGCACCGCCATTGAGAATCCCAGTCTGTTGCAGAAGGTTTCGGTGGCCATGTACCGCTTTGCTCTGAAGAAGGCCAAAACGGTTTTCTATCAGAATGTTACCATACAGAAGTTTTGCGAGGAGAACGGAATCGGCCGGTACGGATTATTGTTGCCCGGCAGCGGCGTGAACCTCGAATGGCACGCGCTGCAACCCTATCCGTCGCAGGAGAGTCCGGTGTGCTTCCTGTTCATCGGACGGATGATGCGCGACAAGGGCACGGATGAGTTCCTGGAGATGGCTGCGACTGTCAAATCAGCCCATCCGCAGGTCGAGTTCCACATTCTCGGTCCTTGCGAGGACGATTACGAACCTCGAGTTTCGCAAGCCCATGCGCAGGGTACGGTCGTGTGGCACGGCATCGTGTCTGACGTGCGCCCGTATATGCAAGAGTCTTGGTGTACCATCCACCCCTCTTACCATGAGGGCATGGCCAACGTGCTGTTGGAATCGGCTGCGGCCGGCCGACCGGTGATCACCACCGATGTTCCCGGCTGTCGTGAGGCCGTGGAGGACGGCGTGACCGGCTTTCTCTGTCCCGCCCGCGACGCCTCCGCCCTGACCGCCGCCGTGGAGCGTTTCATCAGCCTGCCCTACGAAGAGAAGGTGCAGATGGGAATCGCTGGGCGCGAGAAGATGCAAAGGGAATTTGACCGGGAGATTGTGGTGAGGGCGTATTTGGAGGAAACGGGATGCCTGCGGTAATTGGTAGGGGTTCCGCATAGGCTCCTGTCGTCGCCTTGCGGAATGAGGATTGAAGATACGATGTATAAGAGATATATTAAGAGATTGTTCGACGTTTTCGTGGCCGTGGTGGCCTTGCTGCTGGTGGGGTGGCTGCTGGTGCTGGTCGCTGTGTTCCTGCATTTCGCCAACAAGGGCGCGGGGGCGTTCTTCCTGCAGGAGCGGCCCGGCAAAGACGGCAGGATTTTCCGGATCGTCAAGTTCAAGACGATGACCGACGAACGCGATGCGGAGGGCAATCTGCTTCCCGACGGACAGCGGCTGACGAAGGTCGGAAAGTTCGTGCGTTCCACCTCCATCGATGAGCTGCCCCAACTGCTGAACGTGCTGAAGGGCGACATGTCGCTGATAGGCCCGCGGCCGCTGCTGGTGCAGTATCTGCCGCTCTACACCCCCGAGCAGGCGCGCCGTCACGAGGTGCGGCCCGGCATCACCGGCTGGGCGCAGGTACACGGTCGTAACGCCATCTCCTGGCGGGAGAAGTTTAAACTTGACGTCTGGTACGTCGATCACTGTACGTTGATGACGGATCTGAAGGTCCTTTGGCTGACTGCCGTGAACGTGCTGAAACGGAAAGATATTAACTCCGCCACATCGGCAACAATGGAGGCTTTTGACGGAACGAACTAACTTTTAATCTCTCATCCTACATCACACGTCACACGTCATACGTCACACGTCCCAAACAGATAACAGATTCACGAATTTAGAATATGAAGGATATAGCAATATACGGTGCCGGGGGGTTCGGACGGGAGGTACTTACGCTCGTCCGGGACATCAACCGCGCCGAAGAGAGATACCATATCGTAGGCTTTTTTGACGATGGCCTGCCGAAAGGGACGGTGGTGAACGGCCTTCCGCTGTTGGGTGCCATGGAAGATCTCAACGCATGGCCGACGGAGATTGCCGTGGCCGTGGCGGTGGGAACCCCTGCCGTGAAGAAGCAAATCGTGGAACGAATCACGAACGCTTTGGTGACCTTTCCCACGCTGATCCATCCCTCTGTGATGATCGGTGATTCCGAGCGCGTGCGGATAGGGCAGGGGAGTATCCTCTGCGCCGCCAATATCCTCACCACCGACATTCGCGTCGGTCGCTTTGTGATTCTCAACCTGGCCTGCACGGTCGGACACGATGTCGTGATTGGCGATTTCGCCGCCTTCATGCCCTCCTGCAACATCTCCGGCGAAGTGACCGTGGGTGAGGGCGTTTACGGCGGCACGGGTGCGAAAATCATCAATCAGGTCAGCATCGGTGACTTTGCGGTCATCGGTGCCGGTGCCGTGGTGGTCCGCGACCTTCCACCGCATTGTACCGCCGTGGGGGTGCCCGCAAGAGTGACGAATTGAGTGCGGTAGCCTAACGTCGCCTTACGGAATGGATTAACAAGTCGGACGAGGTTCCGTAAGGCTCCTAACGTCGCCTTACGGAATGGAATTGATAGTAACGAAACAATAGAATTCAACAGATATGTCAGAAAGAAAACGGATTTTCCTCTGCCTTGCGCGGATGAGCGAGGCGGGTTTGGAAGAAAGATATGTGAGAGAGGCTTTTGAGACCCACTGGGTGGCGCCGCTGGGCCCGAACGTGGATGCGTTCGAGGCACTGCTGGACGGCTATGTCGGTGGCGGGAAGAGGACGGTGGCGCTTTCGTCAGGTACCGCTGCCGTGCACCTCGCCCTCATCGCGTGCGGGGTGTGTCCCGGCGACGAGGTGATTGTGCAGTCCTTCACCTTCTGCGCCTCCTCGAACCCGGTCGCCTACCTTGGCGCGACCCCGGTCTTCGTGGATTCGGAACCGCACTCCTGGAACATGGATCCCGCCCTTTTGGAGACGGCCATCGAGGACCGTATCCGCCAGACCGGCCGCAAACCGAAGGCCATTGTGCCCGTGGCTTTGTATGGGATGCCCTACAATATCCCCGAAATCATGAGGATTGCCACGAAGTATGAGATTCCCGTGATCGAGGATGCGGCAGAGGGCTTCGGCTCGCGCTTCAACGGGCAGGTCTTAGGCACTTTTGGCGACTATGGCATTCTGAGCTTCAACGGCAACAAGATGATCACCACTTCCGGCGGCGGCGCCCTGATCTGCCCCGACGAGAAGACGCATCACGACATCATGTTCTATGCCACCCAGGCCCGGGAGGCGTATCCCTATTACCATCACGAGCAGATCGGCTACAACTACCGCATGAGCAACATCTGCGCGGGCATCGGGCGCGGCCAGATGACTGTCTTGAAAGAACATATTGCCCACCATAAGCATATTAATCAGCTGTATAATAGTGTGTTGGGAGATGTTGACGGTATCACCGTACACGAGAATCCTTCGGAGGAATACGACAGCAACTTTTGGCTCACAAACATCCTGCTCGATCCCGACCTGCATGTCGCGGGCGAGGAAGATGCCTACAAGACGAAAGTGGTCTCCAGCGTGGGCGGCGTGGGGAACGTGCTGCACACCCCGGAAAACCCGCACACCGACTGCGAACCGAATCCGAACGTGGAAGCCATGCGTATCTTCTTGGATAAGAACGATATAGAGGCACGCCCGTTGTGGAAGCCGATGCACCTTCAACCCGTCTTCGCGCAATGCCCCTCCTACGGGAACGGCGTCTCCGAGTCCCTCTTCAAACGCGGCCTCTGCCTCCCCAGCGGCCCCTGCGTCTCCGACGAAGATGTCCATTATATCGCCTCCTGCATCAAACAGGCCCTAACCCTCTAACCGTGTAACCCTTTAACCCCATAACCCTATAACCCATACTATGGCTGGAATGATTAACAGAATGGCGAGGAAGATGTCGGATTTCATCGACTCGAAGGTCATTTTCGCGACCGACTGCTTCCTCTCGGTGTTGTCCTCCATGTTCGCGCTCCTGGCGTTGGGATTCGTCAGGGGGTCGTTCTATCAGTCGGGGCGCTTCGCGCTGCTCTGGCTGCCGACGGCGTTTGTCGCGACGGTGGTGGCGATGCTCATCTTCAAGGGACATAAGCTCATCATCCGGCATCTCTCGGCCAAAGACCTGCTCTGCTTCGTCAAGGAGACCCTGCTCAAGGTGCTGATCATGACCGTGGTGATGCTGATCTATTACCACACGCTCTATAACGGGCTGCTCATTGCGCTCGTCACCGACTTCCTTTTCACGCTCTTCCTGTGGGTCTTCATCCGCATCGTCATGGTGGCCGCCTATCAGCTCTACCAGACGAAACGCCGCGAGGACCGCATGACGCAGCGCGTGCTCGTCTATGGCGTTTCCGACAAATCCACGGCGGCGGTTGTGCGCTTCCAGAACTCCACCCATTACAACATCATCGGATTCCTCTCCAAGAAGCCGCAGCCTCAGAACCTGTTGCTCTACAACCTGCCGGTATTTACCTATAAGGACGAAGAGCATCTGGCGCAGATCATTCGCGACTTCAGCATCGATGCCATCCTCTTCACCACCGAGGCCGATGCCCGCTGGGAACGTGACGGGGTGCTGAAACAGTGTCTCGACAACCATGTGCGTCCGCTTATCACTCCGGCTATCAACGAGTTGAACGGCGGCGACCTGCGTCCGGCCATCCGTAAGGTGAAGATTGAAGACCTGCTGGGTCGCGACGAAATCATCATCTCGATGGATGCGGTGATGGCCAATTTCAAGGACAAGGTGGTGATGGTGACGGGCGCGGCCGGCTCTATCGGCTCGGAATTGTGCCGGCAGTTGGCCGGTTTCGGTATCCGCAAGCTCATCCTGTTCGACAATGCTGAGACCCCGATGCACAACATCCGGCTGGAGTTGGAAGAGAAGTTCCCCGAATTGTCGTTCGTGCCCATCATCGGCGACGTGCGGCAGCCGCCCCGTCTCGATTTCGCCTTCCGGGCGCATCATCCGCAGGTGGTCTTCCACGCGGCCGCTTACAAACACGTGCCGCTCATGGAGGAAAATCCCTGCGAGGCTATGTTGGTGAACGTCTTTGGCACCCACAACGTGGCTGACAAGTGCATTGAATACGGGGTTGAGAAGATGGTGATGATTTCCACCGACAAGGCCGTGAATCCTACCAATGTGATGGGTTGCACCAAGCGCATCGCCGAAATCTACGTGCAGACGCTGGGCTTGGCTGTTGAGCGTGGCGAGGTGAAAGGCAAGACCACTTTTGTGACTACCCGATTCGGTAACGTGCTGGGTTCCAACGGTTCCGTGATTCCGCGTTTCCGTGAACAAATTGAGAAGGGAGGCCCGTTGACCGTCACCCATCCCGACATCACCCGCTTCTTCATGACCATTCCCGAAGCCTGCCGTCTGGTGATGGAGGCCGCCACCTTCAGCACGGGCACCCAGATTTTCGTCTTCGACATGGGCGAACCGGTGAAGATTGACGACCTCGCCAAGCGCATGGTTGGGCTGGCGGGTCTGCGCGTGGGGGTGGACATCCAGATCGAATACACCGGTCTCCGTCCCGGCGAGAAACTTTACGAGGAGGTGCTCTCCAACAGCGAGAACACCATGGAGACCTCCCACGACCGTATCTTTGTGGCCAAGGTCCGCGAATACGACTACCCCGACGCCCTGAAGAACATCAAGGAGATGGAGGACCTCTCGGTGGTGGTCAACATCCCCGACATGGTGAAGAAGATGAAGGCCTTCGTGCCGGAATTCATCAGTCGGAACTCCGTGTTTGAGCAATACGACAAGTGAGAGGGTTACACGGTTACATGGTTACACGGTTACATGGTTATTAAAAAGTATCGCATCGAGAAATCGGTGCGATATTTTTTTTGTCATCAGTTGTATAATGGTAAAAAAACGTATCTTTGCGGCTCGTATTTTTTGAGTATTAATCCGAAAGTAAGAATATGAAAAAACTGTTGTTATGGGTGGCCTTTTTGGCCTTCTGCCCGTTGATTTGGGCTCAGAACCTTCAAATTTCGCAGAATTCTTATCAGAAAGTGGCGTTTTCGCTGGAAAACGGCGCACTCTCTGTGGATGCGGTTTCCCTCTCGGAGGGCGATTTCACCCAGCTTTCGCTGCCGGGTTGCATCCCTTCGAACAATCCCGGCGCCCCGCAACTGCCGGTGTGGAGCAAGATGCTGCAGGTGCCCGTCTGCGATTCCGTGGTCGCCCGCGTGACCGGTGCGCAATACACCGAATTTGACGCCGCTGACCTCGGCATCACGCACCCGGTCCTCCCGGCGCAGTTCCCCGCCTCCAAAAGCGGTGCGGTCCCCCCGTTCGCTTACGACCAGACGGTCTATACCACCAATGCTTTCTATGCGTTGCCCCTCGTGCGCGTGGAGAAGTCTGGCATTAAGCGCTGCGCGGCCCTTGCCAATGTCTATGTCTCGCCGGTGCAGTACAACCCCGTCACCGGGAAAGTCAGAGTCTATACGCATCTCGATGTCGAGGTGACGTTCGTGAACGCCGACATGGCCCGCACCAACGCCCTTCGGAAGTACGATTCCCCGATGTTCTCCCTCGACGGCAGTCTGGTGGTCAACAAGATGCAGGAGACCCGCGACGAGTTTTCCCTCGTTCCGATCAAGTACCTCATCATCGGCAACTCGATGTTCGCCAACAATGAGGACTTGGCGGCTTTCGTGAGCTGGAAACGTCGTTTAGGCTATATCGTGGAAGTAGCCTTCACCAATGATGCCGCTGTGGGTACTACCACCACGTCCATCAAGAACTTTATCCAGAGCCGTTACGATGCCGGCACTGCTGCTGATCCCGCCCCGACCTTCCTGTTGCTCCTTGGCGACCGCGAACAGCTGCCCGCCTTCACCGGAACGACCGACAACGACCATATCACCGACCTCTATTATGCCACACTCTCCGGCAACGATAACCTTCCCGACCTCTACTATGGTCGTCTCTCCGCCACCAATAATGACGAGCTTTCTCACCAAATTGAGAAAATTCTGGAGTATGAGCAGTACTCCATGCCAGATCCCTCTTATCTTGGCAACTCTGTGCTGATTGCCGGCACCGATGCCAACTTCGGTCCCACCCACGCCAACGGACAGGTTAACTATATTACATCCAATTACATGAACGCCAGTAATCCCCGCTACACCAATGTGATGGCGCATCTCTACAACTGCTCTTCCCAGGCGGCGCAGATCCGTGCGGAGGTGAGTGCCGGTGCGGGCTGGGTCAATTATACCGCCCACGGCAGCGAGACCAGCTGGGCCGACCCGTCATTCACCACGTCGCATGTGGCGCAATTGCAAAACACCGACAAATATGGCCTGATGATCGGAAACTGCTGCCAGTCGGGCAACTTCAAGACCTCCGAATGTTTCGGCGAGGCTTTGCTTCGTGCCGAGAAAAAAGGTGCCATGGGTTATATCGGAGCCTCCAACAACAGCTATTGGGGCGAGGACTTTTACTGGGCAGTGGGCGTGCGTAGCAACATTACGGCCAACCCTACCTATAATGCCGATCGGCTGGGCATGTACGACAAACTGTTCCATACCCACGGTGAGGACTACAGCAATTGGGTCTCCACCATCGGCGGTATTATGACCGGCGGCAACATGACCGTTCAGTCTTCCAATTCGGATCTGAAGCTCTATTATTGGGAGATTTACCACTGCTTTGGCGACCCGTCCGTGCGGGTCTTCCTGGGCATTCCCTCCACCATGGATGTGAACGCCAGTGATGTCATCGCCACGGGCACCACGTCCTATCCTGTGACCGTGGCCCCGTATTCATACGTGGCCCTGACTTCCGGCACGACGCTCATCGATGCCACTTTCGCCGATGCGAACGGTGCCGCCACCCTTAACCTGCCCCAGTCTCTGGATCCCGGTCCGTGCGAGTTGGTGGTCTTGGCGCAAAACTATATCCCGTATTTCCAGACCGTGCAGGTGGTCACCCTCAATGGCCCCTACGTGATTCCGGTTTCTGTGGAAGTGGCAGATAACACGGTCTTTTCGCAAGGTTCCCACGTCCACATGAACCTTTCGCTTACCAATGTGGGTGTCACGGCCGCTTCACAGGTCTATGCCACGCTCACTCCGGGCACATCCATCTCGATGTTGCAGGATTCCGTCTTTGTGGGCGGTGTTGCCGTGAACGGAACGGAGAGCCGCACAAACGCTTTCTCTTTCGTGATGCCCGAATCGGAAGACTATGTGCAACTGCCCTTCACGCTCCGCATCCACTGGCAGGACACGATCATCGTGCGCAGTGTGACTGTGCGGGTGATGCTGCCCAAGGTGCGGATTCAAGAATATACCACGACGGTCAATGGCACCCAAGTGCAGGGCTACAGCGCTGGCGACGAGGTGGTGTTCTCCTTCAAGAATCAGAACTACGGTCATGCTGCTGTTAACAACGGCTCTGTTGATCTGACCTGCAACTACTCCGGCGTGAAGGTGATGACGAATGCTTTCGTTATCAATGGCCTGACTCCCAATGATGTTATGGTTCGTGACTTTACGGTGCAGATTGCCGATACGGTGCCCGACAAATCTCTGGTGCCGCTCTACTACCATATTTACTGCGATGGAATGCTGCGGGTGGATACGCTCTATATCATGGTCGGCTCCGACTTGGTGACCTTTGAGAGCGGCGATTTCGGCTCATACGCTTGGAATATGAACAGCTACCCCTGGATTGTGACGACCACGAATCCGCATTCCGGTACCTATTGCGCCCGTTCGGCTCAGAATCTCCCCAGCAATGGTACTTCCCGCATGACCATCACCGTCAATCCGAGTATGGACACCTACCTCTCTTACTATCGCAAGGTGAGTTCTGAGGCAGGCTACGACAAGTTCATCCTCTATGTCGATGGCGAACAAGTGGACGAGGCTTCCGGAACGGAGGCTTGGACCCAGATTTCCACCCCGATCCCCGCTGGTATGCACTCCATCCGTTTCTCCTATGAGAAGGACTATTCCCAAGCGAGCGGCAGCGACTGTGCATGGGTGGACGATATTATGTTGCCGTGTACAGGCATCATGGTGATTGAGGATATTACCGATCCCACGGATGTGGGCGTGGAAATGTATGCCCAGGTGCACGCCACCGTCTTCCCGAACCCCACCAGCGACCGCGTGATCATTGAGAGCGAGAACCCCGTGCAGCGGGTGGTCCTCTTCGACCTGAACGGACGTATGGTGAAGTCTGAGAACCTGAGCGGCGAGAACCGCTGTGAGTTGCTTATGGGCGACGTGCCCGCCGGCTTCTACCTGCTGCAGCTCACGTTCGACAACCAACAGATTCAGAACCTGAAGATTATCAAGAGATAATGGCGAACACTTCGGCACAATATGAGGAGATGATCGCCTATTGCGGGAAGGTTTTCCGCGACAAGGCGATGGATTACGGTACGGCGTGGCGTATCCTGCGTCTGCCGTCTCTCACCGACCAGATCTACATCAAGGCCAACCGCATCCGCAGCATCCAGGAAAAGGGTGAAGCGAGGGTGGCCGAGGGTATCATCCCGGAATTCGTGGGCATCGTCAACTACTGTGTGATGGCCCTCATCCAGCTCGAAATCGGCGTGGCAGAATCACAGGAAGAGGTGGAGATGGACATTGACAAGGTGACCGCGCTGTACGACAAGTACATCCATGCCGCCAAGGATCTGATGATGGACAAGAACCACGACTACGGCGAGGCTTGGCGGCAGATGCGCATCAGCTCCATCGCCGACATCATCCTCATGAAGATCTTCCGCACCAAGTCCATCGAAGACCACCAGGGCAACACCCTTGTCTCCGAGGGCCTTGACGCCAACTACTACGACATGATCAACTACTCGATGTTCTGCCTCATCCGCCTTGTCATTGAAAAAGAGAGTTAGTAGTTAGCAGTTGCGAGCGACCCCCAATTCCCCTCCTTTGGAGGGGTGCCCGAAGGGCGGGGTGGTAATCATAACCCCACATAAGCAAAGCGTACTGTGGGGCATATAGAAAAGATAAAAAAAAGTCCTTATGAGTAAAAAAGAACCCCTCTGGTTAAAAATCATCCGCATCCTTTTAGGGTGCCTGTTCCTCTTCTCCAGTTTCACGAAGGCCATTGACCCGGTGGGCTTCGGGGTGACGATGAACGACTATTTCGTCTCCTTCCACATGGGCTTCCTGCACCCGTTGGCGCTTTTCGCGGCGGTGGTGGCCATCACCTGTGAGTTCGTGCTGGGCTGTATGCTCCTCTTCCGGGTGCGCGTGCAGCTGGCCGCCTGGGGTTATCTCATCTTCATGACCTTCTTCTTCTTCCTCACGCTGTGGCTAGCCATCGCTGAGTATATGGAAGTGAACGGCATCCACTACTTTGGGGTGGTCAAGGATTGCGGCTGCTTCGGCGACGTCATTGAGATGTCCAACAAGGCCACCTTCCTGAAGAATGTGGTCTTCATCATCCCCACGCTCATCGTCTTCTTCAACCGCAAGAAGATCAGCGACTGCCGTCTCACCGTGTTGGGTCAGTGGATTGCCGTGGCCGTCTTCGCCCTCATCGCCGTCATCTTCCAACTCTACGTCATCCGTCACCTGCCGTTCATTGGCAAGAGCGACTGGAACAAGGGCAAGGATGTGTCGGTGTTCGTGGCGCAGCCCGCTCAGAAGGACGTGGTGTTCCTTTATCGCAACGCCGCTACTAGCGAGGAAGTTACCCTCACGCAGGATGAGCTGATGTCGCAGGAGGACAGCTTCTACGAGAAGTACGAGTATGTCTCCCGCGAGGACAAGATTCTCAAGGAGGCGGTGAAGGCCAAGATTGATGGCTTCAATATGCTTGATGAGAACGGTGCCGACCACGCGCCCGACTATTTCGCCACCGACGGCGACCGCGATGTATATATCCTCTACGTTCACGACCTGAACGAGACCAATGCCAAGGGGATGCAAAAGGCTCTGAAACTCGCCAAGGCCTGTGAGGATGCCGGCATCGACTTCGTGGGCATCACCAACTCCTCGGAGGAGGAAATCACCATGTTCATGAACGAATACGGCATCGAGTTCCCGATCTATTACAATCCGATCAATCCCATCACGGGGCCCTTCATGGTGCGCGACGCCATGCGCTCCAACCCTGGTGTCATGCTGATCCACAACGGTGTGGTGATCGACAAATGGGCATGGCGCGACATTCCTGAAAAGGCAACAGGGAATAGGCAAAAGTAATCTGTAACGAGCAACCCCAATTCCCCCTCCTACCACCCCGGCCTTCGGCCACCCCTCCAAAGGAGGGGAATGAGGGGTGCCCGAAGGGCGGGGTGGTAAAACAAAAGCAATGACTATTAGGGCACTAACCCAAACAATCACACAAACCCTGCAGCCGCTTTACGACTCCCGTGAGGCGGCTGCGGTCGCGAATGTATATCTCTGCACGAAGCTGGAGATGCCCCGCTACGAGCTCGTCCTTCGTGGAGAAGAACAGGTGGACGAATCCTTGTTAGAGGCGATTCAGCGGGATTTGGAGAAGCTGACGGAAGGATGTCCGGTGCAGTATGTGCTGGGGAAGACGGAATTCTATGGACTGCCGTTTGAGGTCTCCCCGGCGGTGCTGATTCCCCGGCAGGAGACGGAGGAGTTGGTGCAGATGGTTGCGCAACAATACAAAGGCAGGAGCGTGAAAATCTGGGACGTGGGCACCGGTAGCGGCTGCATCGCCGTGACGTTGGCCAAGTTGCTGCCCGACGCGGAGGTGTTCGCCACGGACATCTCGGAGGATGCTTTGTCGCTGGCCCGCACAAACGCCGAAAACAATGGGGTAGGGGTGATCTTCGCCCGCCACGACATGACCGATGACGCCCATCTTCCCTTCGGGGAAAACCGCTTCGATGTCATCGTCAGCAACCCGCCCTACATCCCCGCCTCCGACCGCACCTCGATGCACCGCAACGTGACGGACTATGAGCCTTCCCTTGCCCTTTTCGTCCCCGATGACGACATGTTCTGCTGCTACAAGGCTCTCGCCCGCCTCGGTCAGCGCGTGCTGAACCCAAACGGCTGCATTTATGTGGAGACATACCACAATTTCCATGACGAACTGATTTCGATCTTCACGGAATATGATTATTCAGAAGTGAATTCTGTTCAAGATTTGAATGGAAAGTTACGGTTTGTTGCCGCAACCAAACGATAATTCGGGCGCAGGCGATACGCCCCGCCATTTCCTAACCATGTAACCGTTTAACCATGTAACCGTTTAACCGTGTAACCGTTTAACCGTGTAACCCTTTTAAAACTCCACCATCAATTTTACATTGATCAGCCGTCCCGTCAAATACGTGGGCACGGCGCGCTGGATGTTGTAGATGTCGGTCACCCACATGTAGGATGACACGTTGTAGGTGCCCAGCAGGTTGAAAACTTCGACATAAATGCCGGCGTTCTTGATGCTGCGCAGGAAGGCGGACTTGTGTTTCATGCGGTCGCGGCTCTGTTCGAGAAGCATGAACGAGAGGCCCAAATCGACGCGGCGGTACCACGGGGTGCGGAATACACGCTTGGCCGGCTCGGATTTCGGAGGACCATAGGGCAGACCGCTGGCAAAGACAAAGTTCAGGTGTACGCGGAACTGAGGAAACGACGGGATGTGGTCTTGGAAGAAGAGGTTGAAGGCCACCCGCTGGTCCGTGGGGCGCGGAATGTATCCTACCTCCACCTGATTGCCTTCCGCATCGATAGTATAGTCGCCGATGACGTCCTCCATCGTCTTCATCAGGGAAACCGAGAGCCACGACTCTAACCCGCGCACGAACTCGCCGCTGAGACGTAAATCCAGACCGGTGGCATAGCCCTTGGCGTTGTTTTCGCCGTTGTAGATGATCTGCACGTTGTTGACGTTGTAGGTGATCAGCCGGTCGAGGTATTTGTAGTAGGCTTCCGCGGTGAACTTGAACGGACGGCGCCACATCTTGAATTGGTACTCGCTGCTGGCTACCACCTGCACCGAACGCTGGGATCGGATGTCGGGATTGAGCGTGCCGTCGGCGTAGCGCATCTCCCGATAAAATGCTGGTTGATAGTACAATCCCGTGCGCAGACTGAATGTCCAGTCGTGGCGCCAGCGCGGTTTGTAGAGGAACGCTAATCGCGGTGACACGGTGACCTCCTTGGGACTGTAAGTCCAGTAGTGGAAGCGCAGGCCGCCGGTAAGGGTGAATCGGTTGAGAGTGTCGCCGTCAATGCGCCAAGTGTCCTGCACGTAGCCCGTGAACCGCCAGGTATTCAGCGTGTTACTGGCACTTAGGAAGTTGCCCGCGCCGAAGTCGAGCTCGCGGGCAGGGTCTCCCGGCAAGACAATCTCGCCCGGGGTGGTGGGAATGTAGGGCAGGGTGTAGCCGGAGGAGTCAAGCATTGTCCACTCCCTGATATGGTCGCGGATGTACTCGTTCAGCGCCTTCACGCCCCATTCCAGCTTGTTGCGCGGAAGATTGTGGATGCCATGCAGGTCGGCGGCCGACACCACGGAACTCAGATGGTTGCGGGCATGTTCCAAGTAGCTGCCGTAGCCCAACTGGTCGCCGATCTCCGTCTCGCCCTCGCCGCCCATGTGTATCTCATTCAGCCAATATTGCGCTAAGATGTCGTAAGATTCGCTCTCTTTGGCGTAGTAGGACGACAGTATGAGTCGATACTGGCTGTGCTCATTGGGTTTGTAGAGGAATGTGAGGCCACCGAGGTAGTTCTGGTAGCGGTCCACCTCCTGTCCCTCGTAGAAAGCGCGCAGTATCTCCGATTTATCCACAGATCCGAATTTGGTGCTGATGCTGTCGGGTTGGAAAAGGTAGTAGTTATAAGATACATTGCCCAAAAGGCTCATCGAGAATTTCGGAGTGAGGTCCCATTTGAGCAGGAACTGCGTGTCGAAGAAGCGCGGTTTGTAGTTGCCGTGCGTCTCCATGGATTTCAGCAGGTAGGCGTTGGATTTGAACCTCGTGCCGATAAGGAAAGAGAAATTATTGACTTTACCTTCTGCGTGGGCGGTTGCACCTAGGAGGCTCGCGGAGAAGGAACCGCCGAACTGGGTGGGCTCCTTGTAGAGGACGTCGAGCACGGACGACATCTTGTCGCCGTATTTCGCGTCGAAGCCGCCGGCGGAGAAGGTGACGTTGCCCGTGAGGTCGCTGTTCACGAAGCTCATGCCCTCCTGCTGGGCGTTGCGCACGAGGAACGGCCGGTAAATCTGGATGCCGTTCACGAAAACCAGGTTCTCGTCGAAGTTGCCGCCGCGCACGTTGTATTGCGAGCTGAGCTCGTTTGTCGACGAGGTGCCGGGCAGCATCTTGATGAGCGATTCCATACCGCCGGTGGGGGAGGGAAGCTGAAAGGAGAGTTTGGGGTTCACCTGCACGTAACCCGTAGTTGTTGCGCCCCGGATGTTGACGGCCTCCAACCGCTCGCCGGTCGTAAGCATCACGATGTTGACTTTGAGGGTCTCCTGCGCCTTCAGACGGAAGCTTATCAGGGTGTCCTTGTGGCTGAGGTGCTGGAAGAAAAGGGAGATTTCGCGTCCGGAGGGCACGGCGATGGAGAAATGGCCGTGCTCGTCGCTGATGGTCTGCCGGTCGAAATCGGTGCCGCGGACGACCACGTTCTCCACAGGATCACCCACCTCATCGGATATAACACCTTTGATGACAGCGTTTTGGCCGACGCTGAACAGGCAGGAAAGGGCAAACGCGATGGTAATAAGTACTCTATGTTTCAAAGCCTTGAACATGAAATACGTATTACGCATAATCGCCGTTTTTATTGTGTTTTAACAAAAAAAAACTGCTGTGTGGAAACAGCAGTCCTTTTGTTTCGTCGCCGAAAGGGAAGGTTTAGAGGATACCCTTCTCACTGGCCTCAACCAAGCATTTGTAGATGCCCTTCTTGTTGATGTTACGCATACCGTGTGCGGAAACCTTGAGGTAAATCCACTCGTCCAGCTCGGGGACGTAGAACTTTTTGGTATGCAAATTGGGGTTGAATTTCCTTTTCGTGCGGATATTGGAGTGGGAGACATTGTTGCCCACGATCGCTTTTTTCCCAGTAATTTCGCAAACTCTTGACATTGTTATCTTCTTTTAATTGTTATACTTCCGTTTGATTTTTTCGAGCGGCAAAAATACACTTTTTTTTGATATAATCAAGTGTGTTTTTTCGATTTATTTTCAGTACGTCGAATATGCAACTTCCAGGCGTAGCCGGGTGGGGGAGGCAGGGTCTGTGCCGTCGAGGACGAGGCGGTTAGGACGCACGGCAGAACCCCTGACAATCAGGTTGATGTAGGGGCACCAGTCGCCTTCGCCGAGGATCAGTTCCTGCACGTACTTGGTGACGCGGATGCGGTATTCGTGTTTGTCGGCATCATACAGACCGCCGTAGTAGGATGAGTTCGTGTAGTAGTCGTCGTCGGGGATGAAGCGGATGCTGCTGTCGGACTTGCCAATGCCTTGGATGGTCAGCGCGACGGGCTGGGTCAAGTATGGCTCAAAATGGTCAACGTTCGAGATGACCAGCTCGGCGCGGTGAATCACCACGCGATTGTCAAATTTGTCGAATGCGTGTTCCAAGTAGGGAAACGAGATGCGGGTTTTCACGCCGCCGCCGCCCTGCAGGTAAAGCACCTGGCTGCCTAAGTCGGTTTGGTGCTGCAGGACCTCGCTCACGAAGTCGTTGTCCCGCGAAGCATTGTAATCGTGCGAAATGTGCGTGAAGCGGGCGCAATTGTCGGTGCAGGAGAGCGTGTAGCGCATACCTTGCGCGTCATTGTTGTGGTAGTAGAGCGTCAGTCCGGTCAGGGAACTGGTCATGCTGGAGGACAGCATATAACCGCAAGCGCCGGTGTGCGAGACGGCCTCGATGTAGAGCCCTTTGAGGAAGTCGCTCAGCCGGTTGTTGAGGTCGCTCTCGTGGTTGAGCAGGTATTGCCCGAACGATTGCGACAGCCGGATGCGCAGGTGGGCGGAATAGACGGATGTGTCCACCACAACGGCGGTGTTGGGCTGTATGGTGTATCCCGTCAGCTGGTAGTTCAGCGGAGTCGGGTCGTACCTTAACGTGCTGGTTTGGTGGTAGGTGGCCGTTTTGTCCATGTTTTCCGTCAGTTGGTGCACGCGGATGCCGACGGCGGAGTTGGTGTCGCCGTAGAAAGTGGAGAGCTGCAGGGTCAGCACCACAGAGTCGATGGCGGGGTTGCTGCCAAAGTTCACGGCGCCGCCGCCGAGGGCCAGCTCAGTGTAGATGCCCGCGCTGCTGTTGCCGAACACCGGGTCGCTGAGGTGACCGAGAATGTGCGCCGATGTGCCAGTGGTGTTGATCGTGTCTTCCAGAACGGAGTATGCCTGCAGGGTGATGGTGTCCGTGAACTCAGTGTCGACCAGTTCACCCAGCAGATCGTAGCCGATCTTGGAATTCTCGTTGTCGCACGCGGATAAAAAAATGCACATTAGCAGAACTAAAGTGCAATATAAGGTCCTTTTCATGAAGATTACTGATTTGCGTTCTCAAGGAGTTCGTCGTAAAACTCGTCGTACATGTCCACGTAGTTGTCATCGTCGGGATGCTGGAGCACGGGTTTCCCGGATTTCTCGACGTAGGTGAGGAGTTTCTTCTTGATGTCCTTGGTAAGGGCGACGCCGTCGGAGAAATCGATGGCGGCTTGGACGATTTGGTCGTAGCCGGCCTTGCGGAAGTGCTTGAGCCCGGAGGCGGGGATGTTGGTCTGTTTCAGCTTCTTGGCGAAGTTGGGCGAGAACTTGTCGGGGAAAGAGTCAGGAAGGATGGAATAGACCAGCTGGGTGCCCTGCAGCAGCGGGTCGTCCTTATAGACGGTCTTGACGAACAGCGGCACGAGCGCGGAAATCCAGCCGTGGCAGTGGATGATGTCGGGGTCCCAGCCTAATTTCCTCACCGTCTCGATGACCCCCTTGGCATAGAAGATCGCCCGTGAGTCGTTGTCGGGATAGAACACGCCCTCTGCGTCATAATATTGGGTCTTCCGCTTGAAGAAGTCCTCGCTGTCGATGAAATAGATCTGCATGCGGACGTTCTGCAGCGACGCCACCTTGATGATGAGCGGGTGGTCGGTGTCCTCGATGATGATGTTCTGCCCGGAGAGCCGGATGACCTCGTGCAACATGTGCTTGTGGTCGTTCACGCAGCCGAATTTCGGCATGAACGTGCGGATTTCGTTCTCCCGCTCCTGGATTCCCTGCGGCAGAAAACGGCAGATGTTGGCGATGTATCCCTCGGGAAAATAGGGATATATCTCGGGTGTGATAAATAAAACCTTCTTCTGAGCCATTATAATAATTTTAGCCGGCAAATATACGATTTTTTTTGACACAAAAATTTTTTTTTGAAAGTGCGCTACCATATCAAAAAAAGTGTATTTTTGCCGCGTCTTTCAGCCCAGGTGGTGGAATTGGTAGACACGCTACTTTGAGGGGGTAGTGGGAGTACTCCCGTGCAAGTTCGACTCTTGTCCTGGGCACCAAAAAAAGCCGTTCGTTCGAACGGCTTTTTTTTTTTATGTCCCCTGTAGAGACGCAAAATTTTGCGTCTCTACACCGTGCGTTTTGCGTCTATACAAACCGCGCTACGTCTCTACGGCGCAATAGACACAATACGTCGCAGTCCTTCCATCACCGTGGCGCGGTTCGTGCCGATGTTCATCCGCATGAAACCCTCGCCCTCGGGACCGAAATCGACGCCGTTGTTGAGTCCGATTTTGGCATCGTAAATCAATTTTCTTTCCAAATCCTTCTGCGGGAGACGCCAGGCGCGGAAGTCCATCCACAACAAAAAGGAGGCTTGCGGGCGCATGAAGGTGATTTCCGGACAGTTCTCTTTCAGGTACCGCTCCGCCGCGTCGATGTTGCCCTGCAGGTACGCCAACAGCTGCTGCAGCCACTCCTCGCCGTGCGCGAAGGCCGCCTCCGCCGCGTAATAGCCGAAAATGTTGCCCAACGACAGCTCGTTGCCGTCGAGGAAGGCGAAGAAACGCTTGCGGACCTCCTTGTCGGGCACGTAGCACACGGAAGAGGCCAGTCCCGCCATGTTGAAGGTCTTGCTCGGCGCGAAGAAGGTGATGGAATTGTGCTCCGCCGCCTCGGAAACCGTCGAGAACGAGGTGTGTTGATGCTCGGGGTAGGTGAGGTCGGCGTGGATTTCGTCGGAGATGACCAGAACGCCTTTGCGGAGACAGATGTCGGCCACTTGCGACAGTTCCTCTTTCGTCCACACCGTGCCGCCGGGGTTGTGCGGATTGCTGAGGATCATCACCTTGCAGCCCTCGGCCTTGCGCTCCAGGTCTTCGAAATCGAAGGTGAAGCGGCCGTTGACCGTCTTCAGCGGACTGCTCACGAAAACTCTGCCCGTGCGGTGCGGCACGTTGATGAACGGCGGATATACCGGCGTGGTGATCAGCACCTTGTCGCCCGGGACGGTGAAAGTCTGCAGCACGAAGGCGATGCCCTGCACGATGCCGGGGATGAAGTGCATCCGGTTCCATTTCGTGGCGATCCCGTACCGCTTCTGGAACCAGTTCAGCACGGCCATCTTGTAGCTGTCTGGCGCGAAGGTGTAGCCCAGCACCTCATGCTCGCAGCGTTTCCGTATCGCGTCGAGGATGAAATCCGGCGTCTTGAAGTCCATGTCCGCCACCCACATCGGTAGCAGGTCGTCCGTCCCGAACACTTCGGGGGTCATGTCGTGTTTCACACAATAGGTGCCCTTGCGGGCGGGAATGGTGTCGAAATCGTAAACTTTCATAATGTAAAATGAAGAATGAAGAATGAAGAATAGGGTTTTACTTGTTTGTTATTGTTTTTAAATTTCGTCGGGATGTGATGATAATGGAAGAGAGTAAACGAAGAAGTTCAAGGTTGTCTTCATAGATGCTTTCGAAGGATTTTTTATTGAGATATCCACTCTCATACAACAATTCAAGCCAATAGGAGGTCTCATCAGCCTCTTTATAGGCAATGCTCATTTTAGTGATGAAGTCGGGTTTTGTTTGACCACGATTTCCTTCTCGAACGTTTGCGCCGATGCTGGTCCCACTCCGGAGTATTTGCTTGGACATCACGAACTCGTGTTTCTCCGAGCATAGATATTTGTATAACTTGATGATTCTCAGCGCGAACTTTTTACTTTTGTCCAAGATGACATTGTCTGTTTTCATATTGTTTGATATTAATCATATTT
>JAGCVQ010000083.1 GCA_017962275.1 Bacteroidales bacterium | reverse complement strand
GGCCCTTCAGCGACTGCTTGCGGATCTTGAGCCACAGCTCTTTTTCCACGCGTTTCACGGACTCGCTTTCGGGGTCGCTCTCAATCTTGGCGAGGATGGCGTCGATCTTCTCGAGCTCCAGGTCGATGATGTCGTCCATCAGCCGTTGCGCGTACTGCACATGCTGGCGGAAGCGCGGCATGTTGAAGACGGCTTGGTCGGTGAACGGGTTGTCGACGTAGCTGTAGAGGTTCATGGAGATGAGGCGGCAGCTGTCGTACGGACAGAGCGGGATTTCGCCGCAAGGGTTGGTGGAAACCGTCTCGAAGCCCTCGTCCTTGTAACAGTCGGGGATAGACTCTCTGCGGATGTTGTCCCAGAAAAGGACGCCGGGTTCGGCGGATTTCCACGCGTTGTGGATGATCTTGTCCCACAATTTCTTGGCGTCAATCTCCTTGGAAACCTTGGGGTCGGCGCTGTCGATGGGATATTGTTGGGTATAAGAGGTATGGTTTTGGACGCTTTGCATGAATTCATCATCCACTTTGACGGAGACATTGGCTCCAGTGACTTTGCCTTGCGTCATTTTTGCATCTATAAACTGCTCTGCATCAGGGTGTTTGATAGAGATGGAGAGCATGAGGGCACCGCGGCGACCATCTTGCGCCACCTCGCGGGTGGAGTTGGAAAAACGTTCCATGAAGGGCACGATGCCGGTGGAAGTCTGCGCGCAGTTCTGCACATGGCTGCCGGAAGGACGGATGTCGGACATGTCGTGACCGACGCCGCCGCGGCGTTTCATCAGCTGCACCTGCTCCTCGTCCATTTTCATGATGCCGCCGTAGGAGTCAGCGTTGCCGCTGTTGCCGATGACGAAGCAGTTGGAAAGGGAGACCACCTGGTACTTGTTGCCGATGCCGGCCATGGGGCTGCCCTGGGGAATCACGTATTTGAAATGGTCGAACAGGTTGAATATCAGCTCTTCGCTCATCGGATTGGGGTATCTCCGTTCGATGCGGGCGAACTCGCGGGCCATGCGGCGGTGCATGTCCTCCGGAGTGCGCTCCACCAACTCGCCGTTGGCGTTCTTGAGCGCGTATTTGTCAATCCAAACCCCCGCTGCCAGCTCGTCGCCGCCGAAATAGCGGGCCACGTCCTGGAAAATCTCCTCCTTGGTGAAAACAGCCGGTTCCGCAACCGGTTCCTGCACCTCGGCTTCAGGTGCCGCCTCGACGGTCTCCTGCGCATACTTCTGCATGGCTGAGCTCCGGGTTGCAATCAACTCGCTCATGGATTTCTGCAGCTGCTGGTTCATCACCTCCTGCTGCACCTCCTCATCATTCGCCTCACTGAAAAGAGATAGCTCTTCGTTCATAATTATATCGGTTTTAGGTTTGGTTTTTCTTCTATTTGGCCATTTCGCTCAAAATACAAGCAATGCTGCCCCGCCCTTATCTCACGAGATTAGTTAATTGGTTAGTTTATAGCAAATTACGAACAAGCAAAGACTTGTATTTCGAGGTTGCTAAAATAGTGAATTGAATTGGTATTCCACCCCGCTTACTTGCTATAATTATTAACAAAAAGCCGTTGATATTTTTTTCGGATTGATTATTAGCGACTTATTCAAGAAAAAAATTTTTTCGGAAAAAATGGCATGGAAGAAACGATTAACGTCTGTGGAGACGCATGGCCGTATGTCTCTACGACAGGCTGACCCTCGGGTCAAGCCAACCGTAGATGATGTCGCATATAATGTTGATTATCACCAAGATAATGGACACATACAACAAAGAACCCATCACCACGGGGAAGTCGTATTTGTCGAGGCCGTCGAGGATGACCACGCCCATACCCTTCCAGTCGAAAATGTACTCCACGAAAACCGCACCGGCGAGCAATCCCGCCAACCAGCCCGAGATGGCGGTCACCACAGGATTGAGGGAGTTCTTCAGCGCGTGCTTCACAATGATGGTCGTGCGACCCAACCCTTTCGCCTTCGCCGTGCGGATGTAATCCTGCGAAAGCACGTCCAACAGCGAGTTTTTCGTCAGTTCGATGACCACCGCCAACGGACGGATACCCAACGTGAGCGCAGGCAGAATCAGGTTCTTGAGATTGACGTATTGTCCTGAACCATAGTCATCTACGGTGTATAGACTGCCGAACATGTTGAGTCCGGTGTAGTCCGCCAACAGGAACGCGAAGACCCACGCGAAGAGGATGGCGGCGAAAAACGACGGCACCGACATGCCGAGCACGGAAACGACCAACGCGCTCTTGTCGAACCAAGTATCCTTGTGCAGGGCGCAGAAGATGCCGATGATGATGCCCACGATGAGGGCGAAGACGATGGAGACCACCGCCAACAGCACCGTCTTCGGGAACGCCTCGCCGATGATTTCCGTCACGGGACGCTTGCTCTGGTAGGAACGGCGTAAGTATGGCGCTTTCAGCACGATAGCCGACTTTTTCATCGGTATCAGCTTGACATAGTGATAGTTGTCGTCATTGAGGTAGAAGAACGATGTCGCGTCATCGGTTCGGTGCCACGAGACGGGCGACACATCGTTGATGTAGGCGAGATACTGTACCCCGAGGGGCAGGTCGAGACCCATCTCCTTGCGGATGGCCTCCTCGGTCTCCAGGTCGCTGCGCTGTCCCATGATCATGCGTGCCGGATCCGACGGCAGCACCGTGAACAGGAAGAACACGAGTGTCGTCACCCCGAGCATCAGCAACAGCCCGTAACCAATTTTCTTGACAATGTATCTCAGCATACAGAGGTTAATCGGCGGCAAAAGTACTATTTTTTAGGCAAAAGGCAAAGGGTTCCCTTTCAGTACGGTCATTCTGCTTCAATAACCCATAACCTATAACCAATAACCATTAAAAAGTGTATCTTTGCGGCCCGAAACAGAAAAGACAGAAAGGCTTATATATGAACGATTTACTGGATAAATTAGAGCTCATTTACCAACGCTGGCTGCAGATTGGCGAGGAAATCACGAAGCCGGATGTGATGTCCGACATGAAAAATTACGTGAAACTGAGCAAGGACTACAAGGAGTTGCAGGCCGTGGTGGATGCGTATAAGAAATACAAGGATGTGATCGACAACATCGCCAGCGCGAAGGAGATTCTCGCCAACGAAAAGGACGAGGAGTTCCGCGAGATGGCCAAGGCGGAGTTGGACGCTTATCTTACGGAGAAAGAAAATCTTGAAGAGGAAATCCGACTGTTGTTGCTGCCTTCCGACCCGCAGGACAGCAAGAACGCGCAGATGGAAATCCGCGCGGGCACGGGCGGCGACGAGGCCAGCATCTTCGCCGGCGACCTCTTCCGCATGTACCAGCACTTCTGCGACAAGAAGGGCTGGAAGATCGAGGTGCTGTCGATGACCGAGGGCACCGTGGGCGGTTACAAGGAGATCGACTTCTCCGTGACCGGCGACGGCGTCTATGGCATCATGAAGTACGAGTCGGGCGTGCACCGCGTGCAGCGCGTGCCGCAGACCGAATCGCAAGGCCGCGTGCATACTTCCGCCGCCTCCGTGGTGGTGCTGCCCGAGGCCGACGAATTCGATGTGGACCTGAAACAGAGCGACATCAAGAAGGAGACCTTCTGCGCCTCCGGTCCTGGCGGTCAGTGCGTGAACACCACCTATTCCGCAGTGCGCCTCACCCACATCCCCTCCGGCATCGTGGTCTCCATCCAGGACGAGAAATCGCAGATCAAGAACCTCGAAAAGGCCATGCGCGTGCTGCGTACCCGCCTATTCGAGCGCGAATACCAGAAATACCTTGACGAAATCGCTTCCAAGCGTCGCACGATGGTCTCCACCGGCGACCGCTCCGCGAAGATCCGCACCTACAACTACCCGCAGAACCGCGTCACCGACCACCGCATCAACTACACGATGTACAACCTCGCCAACTTCATGAACGGCGACATTGAGGAGGTGATCCAAGCGCTGCAGGTGGCGGAGAATGCGGAGAGATTGAAAGAAGCCGTGGAATAGTTAGTAGTTAGTAGTTAGAAGTTAGAAGTTACGGGAATGGGGGACTGTTCCCGTTTTTTTGTATCTGTAGGGCTGTCGCATTGCGGCAGCCTTACAACCGCACTGCGACCGACCTATTGTTCGGTCGTGCCTTTCACCACCCAGCGTCCTTCCTTGCGTCCACCCTCGCGGGTGAGGATGCCCATTTCTTTGAGTGCTGCAATCTCCCTCATAAGAGTTCTTTGTGACATTTTAGCCTTTTGTGTCAAATCATGAGTGGTTATTGTGCCATTCTCATTTATCAACCTTAATATAAGTATTTGACGTTCAGATAGTTCTTTTATATCATCTTTTATGCCATCTTTGGTGACATTTTGCTCTTTTCCGAAATCAGATTCCGCGTTTTCTACGGAAAGTGTCATCAGTATCTCATCTGGTTGAACTCTTTCCGAAAGCACCGGTTGTGTGTAATCCAAGTTTCACCAAAATATCAGATAAAATAAGGAACAATAGACAGATATAAATCATTATTATAGGCGTTTTCGCTTTACTTTGGTTGACTGAAATCGGGAAATTTCAATCATTTACAACGAAAGAGAGTAGAAACGTCTGCGGTTGTTTACCGTGGACTTTCTTGTTCGTTGTAAAGGTTTTTTCCCGAACCTCAGTCTCCAACAAAAAGTTCGCGGTTTTTTATGGTAACTCTTAACTCCTAACTCCTAACTACTCCCCGCAAATCCCCGCAATATAATCCACCGCATTCATATTCCGCAGCGAAACCACGTCGATCCAGCCGCTTTCGATGCCATAGACGCGGCCGTTCTTCACAGCGTCCAATAGCGTGTAGGGGTAGCGCGACTGGAATGCCTCCTTGTCTTCGTTGCGCACGAGGATGATGTCGGGATTGATCTTGAAGAGGTATTCGCGGCTGATGTTCCAGCCCGTGAGGGAATCGCCGGCGTTGCGCGCGCCCGCGAGCTCGATAATCTCCTGAATGTGCGTGTCTTTCGGGGAAGTGAAGTCGCCGCCGTCACCGAAGCCGACCACGTAATAGACGCACTTACGGTCATCGGGGTTGGGCGCGTGGGCTTTCCGCTCCGCAATCTTCTCCCGCCAATTCTTCGCCTCCGCGTTCCCCTTCTCTTCGCATTGCGTGATGCGCCCGATTACCTCCATCATCTCGGCCATGCCCTCCAGCGACTTCTCCTCCACAATGCAGATCACCGGAATCCCCATCTTCTCGATGGCATCGACATCCTGCTGCGAGATCATGGATCCGATAAGCACCACATCGGGATGCAGGGAAAGCAGCTGCTCGAAGTTGATGTTGTGCATTCCGCCGACCTTCGTAATCTTCTCGGTCTCAGGAGGATACTTGCAGAAATCGGACACCCCGACGAGCTTGTCCTGCGCCCCCACGAGGAACATCACCTCGGTGATGGCCGGCGAAATGGAGACAATGCGTTGCGGAGCCTCGGCCAACGTGACAGGCCGGTTGTAGGAATCTTCCCACGTGAAGAAAACCTCTTGCGATGAGGTCTTCGATGAGTGGCAGGCCGTCAAAAACAACGACAGCCCGAACAGAAACAGGATGAATAGCCGGATGGATTTTCTCATAAACAACGGAATTTGAAACCTGAAACTTGTGACTTGTGATCTTGGACTTGGAACTTGGAACCTGGAACCTGGAACTTGGAACTTGGAACCTGGAACTTGGAACCTGGAACTTGGAACAACAGAAGTTAGAGATATGGGGCATAGACCTGCTCCAGCACCTTCTCCTCGTTCTCCCAAGTGAGCTCCCGGGCGGCAGTCTTGCAGTTTTCGCGGCATTGAGCCAGCAGTTCGGGGTCGGAAAGCTCCTTGACAGCCGCCGCCAGGGCTTCCGGGGTTACCGATTCGGCGATGGTTCCCACCTTGTATTGCTTTACAATCCGGGCGCGCTCCACCAAATTAGAGACCACCATCGGCAAGCCGGCCTTGATGTAGTCGAAGATTTTGTTGGGCAGACTGAACCGCAAATTAGCGCTCTGATCAGTGTCGATGGCCATGCCCATATCGGCCAACGAGGTGTAGTTGAACAGGTTTTCAGGGGTCTGCCGGGGCACGAACGTAATCCTGTCCTGCAAATGCATCTCCGCCGACATCTTTTTGAGTTGCGGTAACACCGTTCCGTTCCCTACGATAAACAGATGGCAATCAGGAAGATACTGCATGGCTTGCACAATCTCCTCGCCTCCTCGTCCCTCGTTGATGCCCGATCCTTGCAACAGCAGCACCGTCTTGTCGTCGGGCATCTGCAACGACTGGCGGGTGGCCGTGACAAGCGGGGTGGCTGCCGGAGGGATGTTGCGCACCAAGTAAGGACGGATGCCGTACTCCTTTTCGTACTGATCCACAATGGATTGGCTCACGGTGATGACCGTTTTCAGCTTCGGGAAACAGAACTTTTCGATGCCGTGCCATACCTTGTAGGAGATGGGTTTGCTGACCACCGACAATTCGCCGCAGAAATACTCATGACTGTCATACACCAATGGCTTCTTACGCCACTTGCTAACCAAATAGTTCGGCAACAGCGTGTCTAAGTCGTTGGCAACCAGCAGGTCGCATTTCTTGAAAAGAAGATAGAACAAAAGGCGGACGGTGTATTCGGCGTAAAAAATGGATCCCTTTCGGAAAAGCAGGCGCAACCGTTTGGTCTTGTAAGGCCGCTTTTCCAGCACAGGCGAGTCCCCATAACAGCGACCCACAAGTGTGACATCGAAGCCCTTTTTGTGCAGAAAAAGGGACATCTTGTCCATCCGTTGGTCGGTATAGAGATCCTCAGTGACCGATAGGATGACCCGTTTCATTATTCGGCGGTGTCAAATCTACCGTGACAGTTCTTGTACTTTTTGCCGCTGCCGCACGGGCACGGGTCGTTCCGGCCGACCTTCTTCTCGGCACGGAAAGGCTCGTTGGCAGGTTTGCCGGGAGCCATCTGACGGCCGCGCATCTCCTGACGGCCGGTCTGCAGCTTCTTCGCATCCGACTCAGGCAACTTGGCTTCCTTCAATTCGGTCTCCTCCGCAATCGGTAACTTGCCGATATTCAGGAAGGTGACAATCTCTTCGCTGATGCGCACCAACAACTGGTCGAACAGGTTGAAGGATTCGAGTTTGTAGATCAACAGCGGGTCTTTCTGCTCGTAGGAGGCGTTCTGGACGTTCTCCTTGAGGTCGTCCATGGCGCGGAGGTGCTCCTTCCAAGCGTTGTCGATGACGGCGAGGGTGATGCCCTTCTCGAAGGAAAGTCCCACCTCGCGGCCCTGGGTTTCGTAACATTTCTTCAGCGGCGCCACGATGTTGATGGTCTTCTTGCCGTCGGTGAAGGGGATGGCGATGTTCTGGAACTTGTCGCCGTGCTCCAAATAGACGCGTTCGATTACTGGGTATGCCTGCTCGGCGATCTTCTGCAATTTGGCCTTGTAATGGTCATAAACGACGGGGAAGAGCTTGTCCACCAACGTGCTTTGACGCTCCTGCAGGAAGTATTGCTCCTCAAACGGGGATTCACAGCCGAACGTGGTGATCATGCCCATCTTGAAGCCTTCGAAATCCTTGGCCTCCCACATATCGGCAACGAGGGTTTCGCACACGTCGTGCACCATCTGCGAGATATCGATGGCGAGACGGTCGCCGAAGAGGGCGTTACGGCGGCGACGGTAAATCGTGGAACGCTGCTTGTTCATCACATCGTCGTACTCCAGCAAACGCTTACGAATGCCGAAGTTGTTCTCCTCGACCTTCTTCTGAGCGCGCTCGATGGACTTCGAAATCATGCTGTGTTGAATCACATCGCCGTCCTGATGGCCCATGCTGTCCATCACTTTCGCGATACGGTCGGAACCGAACAGACGCATGAGGTCGTCCTCCAAGGAGACGAAGAACTGGGAGCTGCCGGGGTCACCCTGACGACCGGAACGACCGCGCAACTGACGGTCCACGCGGCGGGAGTCGTGGCGCTCGGTGCCGATGATGGCCAGACCGCCCTTCTCACGCACCTCCGGCGTAAGCTTGATATCGGTACCACGACCGGCCATGTTGGTGGCGATGGTGACCGTGCCTTCGCGACCGGCCTCTGCCACAATGTCAGCCTCGCGCTTATGCAGCTTGGCGTTCAAGACATTATGCTCTATATGTCTGCGGTTCAAGATGTTGGACAGCAACTCGGAGATTTCGACCGAGGTGGTACCCACCAGCACGGGACGTCCCTCCTCGTGTAAGCGCAGAATCTCATCCACCACGGCGGCGTATTTCTCACGCTTGGTCTTGTAAACCAAGTCGTTGGCATCCACACGAATCACCGGCTTGTTGGTCGGGATCACCACCACATCCAGCTTGTAGATGTTCCAGAACTCACCGGCTTCCGTCTCAGCGGTACCGGTCATACCGGCCAGCTTCTTGTACATACGGAAGTAGTTCTGCAGGGTGATGGTGGCGTACGTTTGCGTGGCGGCCTCCACCTTCACGTTCTCCTTCGCCTCGATGGCCTGGTGCAGACCGTCGGAGTAGCGGCGGCCCTCCATAATACGGCCGGTCTGCTCGTCCACAATCTTCACCTTGTTGTCGATAATCACGTATTCCACATCGCGGTCGAACATCGTGTAGGCTTTCAACAGCTGGTGTACGGTGTGGATACGGTCGGAAGCGATGGCGTAGTTGTTGTAAATCTCCTCCTTGCGGGCCATTTTCTCCTCCGGAGTGAGGTTTTCCTTCTCCAATTCGGCAATTTGGGCACCCACATCGGGCATGATGAACAGCTTGGCCTCTTCCGCGTCCCGGCTGATGAGGTCAATACCCTTGTCCATGATATCGACCGTGTTCAGCTTCTCCTCGATGACGAAATAGAGCTCGTCGTCGATGATGTACATGTTGCGGTTCTGGTCTTGCATGTAGAAGGACTCCGTGCGTTGGAGCACCTGCTTCATGCCGGGTTCGCTCAGGAACTTGATGAGGGCCTTGTTCTTCGGCAGACCGCGGTGGGCGCGGAGCAGCAGCTGGGCACTCTCGTCCGTCGGTTTCGGGTCGGGGTTCTCGGCCAACATCTTCTTGGCCTGCGTGAGGATCTGCGCCACGTAAACGCGCTGAGCCTCATACAGTTTCTGCACGATGGGCTTGTATTGGTCGAAGGCCTGCTGGTCGCCTTTGGGGGTCGGACCGGAGATAATCAACGGGGTACGGGCATCGTCAATCAACACGGAGTCCACCTCATCGACGATGGCGTAGTTGTGCGGACGCTGCACCAGCTCGCCGATGTTGCGGGCCATGTTGTCACGCAGATAGTCGAAACCGAACTCGTTGTTGGTACCGTAGGTGATGTCGGCGTTGTAGGCACGACGGCGGTCGTCGGAGTTGGGCTCGTACTTGTCGATGCAATCCACGGTAAGGCCGAGGAACTCGTAAAGCAGTCCCATCCATTCGGAGTCACGCTTGGCCAGGTAGTCGTTGACGGTGACCACGTGCACGCCCTTTCCCGGCAGCGCGTTGAGATAGACAGGCAGGGTAGCGACGAGCGTCTTACCCTCACCGGTGGCCATCTCAGCGATTTTACCCTGGTGGAGCACCATACCGCCGATAAGCTGCACGTCGTAGTGGCACATGTCCCATTTGATCATGTTGCCGCCGGCCATCCATTGGTTTTGGTAAATGGCCTTGTCGCCCTCGATGGTGACGCACTCGCGCTTGGCTGCCAAATCGCGGTCGTGCTGCGTGGCGGTCACGGTGATGGTCTCGTTCTCCTTGAAGCGGCGGGCGGTCTCTTTCATCACGGAGAAAGCCTCCGGCAGGATGTCGTTGAGCACCTCCTGCGTGGCGGCGTAAATCTTGTCCTCCAGCTTCTCGATTTCCTTGTATTTGCTCTCCTTTTCCTCGACGGGAATGTCGTAATTCTCCTCCAGATATTGGCGCACTTCCGCTAACTGGTCCTCCTCTTTCTGGGTTGCCGTGCGGATTTTCTCTCTAAATTCTTCGGTTTTATGACGCAGGTCGTCAATCGGCAGGTCTTTGATGGTCTCGTACGCCGCGAGCGTCTTCTTCAACAGCGGCTGGAGTTCCTTCATATCTCTATCGGCCTTTGTGCCAAACAGTTTCGTCAAAAAATTTGCCATAGTGTGTTTTTATACCTTGTACAAAATTAAAGCGGCAAAGATACAAAAATCTTGCCAAAATGGAGACGTAAGATTTGGGACAAACGACGTTTACCTAATTCACATTATCCCCGCGCAATGCCCGGAAACGGTTCCGTGCCTGCACCACGTAGAGGCTGTCGCTGTGGTCCTTGAGGATTTTCTGGTAGTATTCCATGGCCTGGTTCACGTCTTTCAGGTAATATTCGTACAGCTCGGCGAGCTGGAACAGGGCGTCGTCGGCCAAAAGCTGGTCGCCATAATCCTCCACCACCCGCTTGAGCAGCCGTTCCGCTTCCAAATAGTTCTTCTGCTTGATGAGGATGAGCGCCTTCTGGTAAAGCGCGTCATCGACCAAGGTGCCGAACGGGGAGAGAATCATCACGGAATCGAGGGCTTTCAACGCCTCGTCGTCCTTGTTCTGGAAGATCAGGAACTCGGCTTTGGCGTACATCTTCAGCGCGAGGTTGCCTTCGGAATTGCTGAACAGCGTCATCGTGGTGTCCGATTCATCACCCTCCTCCTCTTCTTCCAAATTGTCAGAAATCAGCATGGAGGTGTAGATGGCGTCGTTGGCGATGAGCTTGGAGGTGGCGGCGGCCAGCACATCCAGCTGGCTCTTTGCCCAGTTGAACTCGCCGATGTAGAACGACAGCTTGGCGTTCTTGAACTTGGCCTCGTTACCCAACACGTCGTTGGGCATGTCCTTGTCAACCTGCGAATAGTTCAGCGAAGCATCCCAGATTTCGCCAGTATATAACTGAACATCAGCAAGATCAATCTTGTACTGGTTCTTCTCTTTGTTGTCGCGGGTGGCGGTCATAGCCTGGTTGAGCACGTCGATGGCCTCCTGCGGCTTGTTGACGTAGAAGGCTAACAGGTGGGCGTACTTGCGAATCCAGTCCATCGTGCCGGAATGGATGCCGTTCTCCTCCAAAGCCTTCTTGAAGTCCTGCTCCAGATTCATGGCATCGACCATCTTCACCGGCGAAGTCTCAATCAACTGCATATACTTGACATCCAGGATTTTCATCTTCGCCTGCACGTAGTTGTGCGCATCCTCGCCCTTCTTGATGATGTAGTTCAACGCCTCGATGGCCGTGTTGTAGTCGTGGTTTTCGGCAGCCACGGTAGCCAATTCGTAGGTGAAAATGCCGTCCATCTTCAGCCGCTTGTCCAGCGATTTAGCCAAGACAAGCGCCTCTTCGAAATCCTTATGCAGTTGGCTGATCCAATACAGTTCCTTGATACAGAGAATGTTGTTCGGATTCTTCTGAGAGAATTTCTGCAACGCCGTGCGGATGGACATATACTGTTCGTTGTCCTCGTCATCCAGCAGCAAGTCCTGAATGGCCGTCTGCACGTCCTTTTCGTACTTCTCGTTGTCGGTTTTCACCAGACCGATAATCTCCTCCACAATTTTGTCGTTATTGTGCTGTATTTTGTAAATACTAATGAGGTTTTTCGACAAATATTGGTCGTTGTTGAGCAGTTTGCGGCCTTTGAGGATGGTCTCCGCCGCGTAGTCGTACTTGCCCCTCGACATGAAGGCGTTGTTCAGCTCACTGACGGCAGTCTCCTTGGCCTGCAGGTTTTTGAGGCATTCCTGATAGATTTTCTCGGCTTTGGCGTTGTCGCCGGAACGCTCATAGACAAAGCCCAAGTCCACCTTGTAGCGGGGCACATTGGGATAAGCCTTCACCTGCTTTTTGAGCATCTTCTCCGCATCGTCGTAGCGTTCGAGCTCCAAAAGGGCGTGGTAGTAGTAATAGTAGATGTAGGAATCCGGCTTCTTGGCGTGAATCTTCTCGAAAAGCTCCACGGCCTTGTCGTATTCCTTGTCTTTGTAATACTGCATGGCGAGCTGCTCCTCCTGACTTTGTTGTGCCAGCAGAGGACCGCCGCAGGTGACAAGCAGCAGCAGTATGACGAGCAGTCTTTTCACGAAGGTTAGTCGATGATGTCGAAACGGGTATAGGGACGAAGCACTTCGGGGATGACGATACCCTTGTCGGTCTGGTTGTTCTCCAGCAGGGCGGCGAGCACGCGCGGGAGAGCCAAGGCGCTGCCGTTGAGCGTGTGGGCGAGTTTCGTCTTGCCGGTGGCATCTTTGTATCTCAGTTTCAGGCGGTTGGCCTGATAGGACTCGAAGTTGGACACGGAGCTGACCTCCAGCCATTTCTGCTGGGCTTTGGAATAGACTTCCAAGTCGTAAGTGAGGGCGGAGGTGAAGCTGATGTCGCCGCCGCAGAGACGCAGCACGCGGAAGGGCAGACCCAGCTTGGTAAGCAGCATCTTGCCGTGGTTGGTCATCTCTTCGAGGGTCTGGTAAGAGCGGTCGGGATGCTCGATGGTCACGATCTCGATCTTGTCGAACTGGTGCAGACGGTTGAGGCCGCGCACGTCCTTGCCGTAGGAACCGGCCTCGCGACGGAAACAGGCGGAGTAGGCGCAGTTCTTCAACGGGAAGTCGCTCTCTTTGAGAATCACGTCGCGGTAGATGTTCGTGACGGGCACCTCGGCGGTGGGGATGAGGTAGAAGTTATCGACCTGGCAGTGGTACATTTGTCCCTCTTTGTCAGGCAGTTGGCCGGTGCCGTAAGCGGAATCCTCGTTCACCATGTAGGGCGGTTGGATTTCCACGAAGCCGGCGGCGGTAGCCTCGTCGAGGAAGAAGTCGATGAGGGCGCGCTGCAGACGGGCGCCTTTGCCTTTATAGACGGGGAAGCCGGCGCCGGTGATCTTGGTGCCGAGCTCGAAGTCGATGATGTCGTATTTCTTCACCAGTTCCCAGTGGGGCAGAGCGCCCTCCGGCAGGTTGGAGTCATCACCTTGCTTATAGACGATTTCGTTGTCCTCGGCACCCTTGCCGGGAGCCACGGCGGCGTTGGGCAGGTTGGGCAGCAGCACCATCTTGCTCTGCAGCAGCTCTTCCTGCTCCTGCAGTTTGGCGCGGTCGGTGCGCTCGCTCTCCTTCAGCGTGGCCATCTCGGCCTTCAGGGCCTCGGCCTCGTCGCGCTTGCCCTCCTTGAAGAGCTGCCCGATCTTCTTCGCGCCCTGGTTCTGGGCCATCAGGTTGTCGTCGATTTTCTTCTTCAGGTTGCGGTTTTCGCTATCTAATTCGCGAATCTCGGCCACCAGTTCCGTGGCATCGAAATTCTTGATTTTCAGTCTGTCAATAACCTCTTGGGGATTTTCTCTTAAAAGTTGGATCTGTAACATCGTCTTGAAATTTTAAGGGCGCAAAGATACGATTTTTAGGAAATGGGCAATCAGGGCAATTTAAGACGTGAGACGTAAGACGTATGATTTAGGATTTATGATTTATGATTAAGGATAGGAATGTTTCTAAAGTCACACGTCACACATCATTTCACCCCCGCACGTAATTCGTTTCCCGCAGCAGACGGAAGTTCTCCGGTTCCACCTCGTCGTGGATGAACTCGCGGGCCATGCTCTGGCGGCCGTCGTCGGCGTATTCGTACTCCGCCCAGCCGGTGATCTCGCCCTTCTTGTCGAACATCGTGTTCTTCACCACCTTGTCGCCGTCATACTCCATCGTGATGCGGCGGTAGGTGTCCAGGTCCTCTTCCACCACCTCGATCTGTCGGTTCTGCTCGTCGTAATTGCGGATAATCTTGGCAATCAGCATCATGTCGTAGTCGTAGATAAGATCTTTCACGCGGTCGCCGTTGTCGTTGTAGGTGAACTCGTAGGTGCGGCGGTCTTTGTTCTGCACCTCGTCGCGGGTATAGACGGCCACCTGTCCCTTCTCGTTGTACTGATAATGATGCACATACATCGCATTGCCGTAGTCGTCGTTCTCGGTCTCGGTCTCCAGACGGCCGTCCTTGTAGGTGGCGGTCTTCTCCACGTAATCTAAGTTCCCATCCACATAGACCTCCTGCTTCACCACGTTGTCGCCATCATAGTAGTATTTGGTGACATACTCCTCAGAGGCATCGCCGTAGTAGTTCGACTGCGCCACAAGTCGCTGGTTCTCATCGTATTGGCTGACCGTTTTCTGCAGCAGGATGTCGTCTTGGTCGTACTGTTCGGTCTGCGCCAGGTTCCCCTCCGCATCGTAGGTGTTGACGGTCAGCGTGTTGAGGGTGCCGTCGGGTTCATAACGTTCCTCCCGGGTGAGCCGCCCCTGGTCGTCGTATTCGGCATAGCCTTCCGTATATTCCACAGGTTCAATGTCTTGCGCGTCATATCCGACCCGCTGGTATTCCTTCTTGATGATTTTGAGTGTCTTCATTTTCTTGCGTATTAAATTTTGGGCAAAGATACATTTTTTAGTTCAAAGTTCAAGGTTCAAGGTTCAAAGTTCAAGGTTCAAAGTTTCAGGTTTCATACGCATTGTGGTTGTAGGGATGTCGCATCGTGGCATCCTCGCTTCTGCGTCGCCCTTCCGTCGCTCTACAGTCGGAGCACTGTCGGAGCAGGGTCGGAGCACTGTCGCTCACGACCGAAGGAACAGCGTGGCAGATCCGACGCAAGTCCGAGCCAAAACCGACATTTCCCCTCAACCCTCAACCATAAACCCTCAACCATAACCCTTTAACCCTTTAACCATGTAACCCAAAATTTTATACCTTTGCATATTCAAAAAAACAAGGTATAACGGAAGTTGAAATACGAAATATGAATGACTTATGAAAACGACCTCCTATCGCCCCCGCAACCCAGGCCACGACTATTATGACCGTGGCACCTACCTTATCACACTGGTGGTGAGCGAACGCCGCCCCTTGCTGGCGTCTTTCACAACCGTGAATGCTCACGAAACGATAACCCCCACCCCTTTAGGGGAAGCCGTGCAGCAGTTTTGGGAGCAAACGCCGCTAATGCAAGCCAAACACGGCAACCACGTGGCCGTGCACGCCTGCGTCTGCATGCCCGACCATTTCCACGGCGTGATAGAAGTGAAGGAGCCGATGGAATGGAGCCTTGGGGATATAATACAAGGGATGAAAACAGCCTGCACCCAAAGGTGGTGGCAGATGAATGGGGTGCCCGCATCCACCGATCGACCGAATTCGGTCGATTGCAATAACGCAAACATCCCTAAATGGCTACGCGAAAAGGCTGCAATTTACCGAAACGATGGCGAGCTGATACGCCACCTTTCCAAAAAGCAGCGCCAACAATACTACGCACTGGTGCCCCGCCAACACCGCCCCTTGTTCGACGACAACTACGACGACACGGTGTGCCTGGATGACCGCCACCGGGAGGCGATGATCGCTTACGTGCACGACAACCCGCGGCGCGCCCTTGTGAGACGGGCCTTGCCCGACTTGATGCGGCGCTGCCTGCACGTGCAGATAGGCGGGCACGACTACGGCGCCTTCGGGAACCTGTTCCTGCTGCGCTGGGCCAACAAGCTGCAGGTGCAGTGCCACCGGCGGCACCCCGCCACCGGCCAGTAACCCTATAACCCTTAACTCGCCATGAATTCCCGAACAA
This sequence comes from Bacteroidales bacterium, assembly GCA_017962275.1. Classification (GTDB taxonomy): domain Bacteria; phylum Bacteroidota; class Bacteroidia; order Bacteroidales; family WCHB1-69; genus F23-D06. The sequence goes on along the minus strand of JAGCVQ010000083.1, from coordinate 8,659 downwards.
GTTTTTTGACCGCATCGGCCACTTCATCGGACGGATATTGGCCCAGGGCACGGCGGATCGGGTGCTCTTTGTCGGCTTCGAGGGCGTATGTGAGCGCGGCGGCGTTGTAGAGAGAATCATAGAAACCAAAGCGGTCAAGGTAGTGGATGATGTTGGCCACGAGGTTGCGATTGAAATTGGTGTTTTGTTGTTTCCCTGGGTCGTAAAGTTCCTCTTCCACATCGGGGAGGTCGAGGATGCGGTCCCACAACTGCATGAACCGGTCGCGCTTGTCTTTCGCCACATGGGGCCGGAGGCAACTGACATAATTCAGAATCTCGTTGCGGATGGGGGCGATGTTGACCATATCCTGCTCCAGCATGTCATGGATGGAGTCGGGTCCCTTTTTCCTTTTGGCAGGTGCTGCCTCTTCCCCGCGAGCGCCGAAATAGTTGACGACGGTGGTGGCATTGGGGTTGTAGTTCTGCACCGTTCCGATGTGAATTTCTTGGAAAGTGTTTTGCGTTCCGGGATTGCCTTTGATGTTGATATCCATGATGATGAGCTTTTAATAACTAATTTGAATTCTCCTTTTATTGCATTATACGCGAGCGATTTGGGGTTATGCTGTGATGACTAATCCCTATTGGATTCGTTTATTGCGGGCTTCTCTATACGCGCCCTTCCAGTCTGTTTCCCACTCCATCAAAATACCTGTTTCGGTAATACCAACATGAACAAATATTTGTTTTTGAACAAGTTCATTACTGAACGGACGTGGTTTTTCATATTCAAAAAAACTGCTTCCATGCTGTTCGTAAACTTCCCAAGTGGTATGCAAATATGCCATATAGTAACAGCCACCGGCATTCGTGTCAAAAGACAAGTCATCTATAGTAATGCTTTCAACACCCTCCATGTCTTGAATTGTAATGGGAAGTTTCTCGTTTTCGGCATTAAGAATGCGTTCTTTGACTTCTTCTAAATGTTTTTTCTTTTTGACACTTTCCAAATAAATGTAAGAAGCTACAGACATCTTTTTATAAGTCTAATTATTTGCTGCAAAAATACAAAAAGCCGTCACATAATACAAAGGCTTTGAAAAACATAATCAAATCAGACTGAAAAGAAAAGAGGTCAGTAAGGGTGTGTCTGTTCGTCGTCAAGGTTGGTGGTCTGGCCGATGAAGGGGTCCATACAAAAACCCAGTCGTGCTGTTTGACTGCGTTTTTCCCTTTTTCAAGAAACCGGGACATGGACTTTGCGTGCCGGAGGCACGATATCCTAATAACCCCACATAAGCGTAACGAAGTGGAGCGTAGTGTGGGGTGGTAGCATCTGCGGGGAGTAGATGGCGTGTCGAAGACACGCTACTATTTGCGAGTCGAGTAGTAGCGTGCCTCTGGCACGCAGACTTCCGCCGCGCATCTTCACCCCACACTGCGCAACTACGTTGCTTAGTATGGGGTTATTAAAATTGCGTGTTTCCAACACGCCCCACAGCGCACGATTTCAAATCGAAAAGCTAAAAGTCGGTTATATGTATGTATTAATCAATATGTTGCAAGAAATTTTCATAAATTATCGCATCAGTGGTAACTTAAAAACAAGCTTGCAAAAGTTGGGATTCCAATTTTCCTATTCCGAATTTTTACTACCTTTGCCGCTGTTTTTGTGAGTAAGGACCAAATTTAAGGATTTATTGTAGAAAAAAGTAATTAACATATTATAAATCAAAGCATTAGTAAGAAATGAAGGTTCGTGACAGGATAGAATACTTGGTGATATTCATTGGTGAGTTTGCCCATCACCACCATTTGAATATCCGTCACACGTATCAGTACCTCCGTCAGTATAAAGCATTGGACTTTTTGGAACAGCAATATGACGTTGCGCATACGATGGGGTTCCCTTATATGGTCAATGCTATGACCGATTATTGCAGAAGAAACGGAGGCCAACTATGAAATTGTATCACGGTACCTATACTGATTTTACTCAAATTGACTTGTCTCTGTCCCAAAAGGGTAAAGACTTTGGCAAAGGATTCTATTTGTCTGACAATTATGACCAGGCATATAATATGGCAGTCTTCAAATCCATACAGTTTAATGGCAATCCGATAGTCCTTCAATATGAATTTGACGAGAGCTTATTGTATGATGGTGAGTTGTCTTTCTCAAAATATGAAGAATACAGCAGGGAATGGGCTGAATTTGTTCTGAAGAACAGGGTGAACATGAGCGATGTTAACATCCACACCTATGATGTGGTTTACGGTCCTATCGCCAATGACAAGGTAGGCGTTCAAATCCGTAATCTTATAGAGCAGAACATTGATATGGATATTTTCTTGAAAAGACTAAAATACATGCAAGGCATAACATTCCAGTATTTTTTCGGTACGGAAAAAGCAATTTCAAGATTGGTGAGAGTATGAGTGAGATTGATTATTTGAATGAATGCACTTCGCGGGATGTTATCACCATGCTGGTGGAACAGCGGCAGATGTCTATCGCAGATGCGATGGATCTATGGTACAATTCCCGAACCTTTGACAATCTGATGAATCCGCAGACGGGTCTCTATTTTCAAAGCCCCGTTTACATTTATGATACTTTAGAGCAAGAATTAAAAACGAAAAAGATAGAAACCGAAAAGAGAATTAATTAACATATTATAAACCAAAGCATTAGCTATTATTTCGCGTTTAGCCAAGAGCCTAGCAATCTTATTTGGATATAAACAACAGAAATAATATCTGGTAGTCTTAATTGGAAGACTTTACAAGTAGAGTATAGCTATGCTTGTGCCGATAAGGTGCAGGCAACTTGTTTACTTGTAGGGGTATCCATGCTAGGCCGCCTCTCAGCTAAGCGCAATAAGGGGTCTCGCACCTTTTCTTATTGCGTTTGCGGATAATGGTGATGCAGTAACTTTTATCCGTATGGAAGCGAGAAGTTTTAGAGATGCTAAAAAAACAAAACAGGACGAGTTTTACACCCAACTCGTCGATATTGAGAACGAACTAAGGCACTATCGGGCACATTTCAAGGACAAAGTAGTGCTGTGCAACTGCGACGACCCGCGCGTGAGCAACTTTTTCCACTATTTCAGTTATAATTTCGAACAGTTGGGCTTGAAAAAGCTGATTACCACCTGCTATAAGAACCAGAACCGCGACCTTTTCAGTCAAAATGACAGCGAAAAGGCTATTTGGTTGGAATATTTCGGAGACAAAAACGGCAATCGTGTACCCGACCCCGAAGAAATTGGCATCCATTATTTTGAAGGAGATGGTGATTTTCGTTCAAAAGAATGTATTGAATTGTTGAAACAAGCCGACATTGTGGTGACGAATCCGCCGTTCTCTTTGTTTAGGGAATATGTGGCCCAACTGATGAAATATGAGAAGAAGTTTGTGATTTTGGGCAATCAAAATGCGATAACATATAAAGAAATCTTTCCCCTTTTAAAGGAAGACTTAATTTGGTTGGGTTCTTCCTTGTCATTTGCCAAATTCAAAGTTCCAGACTATTATGAAGAACGGAGTACTCGTTTTTGGATTGATGAGACAGGACAAAAGTGGCGTAGTTTTGGCAATATCTGTTGGTTTACTAATTTAGACATTGCTAAACGTCACGAAAAAATAATTTTATACAAACCATATAATCCTGATGATTATCCAAAATATGATAATTACAATGCCATAAATGTGGACAAGGTATCTGAAATACCAATGGATTATGATGGTGTAATGGGAGTGCCAATAACGTTTTTGGACAAATACAATCCTGAACAATTCGAAATCGTAAAATTCAGAAAAGGAGATGATGACAAGGATTTATCAATTAATGGAGAATGTCCGTATTTTCGTATCCTCGTCCGCCGTCGCCAACGAATGAATGACGTTGTAAAACAATCCGAAACAACCCTGCCCTTGGCGGCGGAAGACCCCGAACCTTACAACCAAAACCGATAGATCATGCAAATCGAACTACACAAGATCACTGTCCGCGAGCTGACGGAGGGCTACGAGGACAACAACGAAAACGGTGTGCGCGCCTATGGAGGCCATTTAGACGTGCGCCCGCCCTACCAACGCGAGTTCGTCTATAAAGAGAAACAGCGCGATGCCGTCATCGACACCCTTACGCAAGGATTTCCGCTAAACGTCATGTACTGGGCGGTGCGGGAGGACGGCACCTTCGAAATCATCGACGGGCAGCAGCGCACTATCTCTATCTGTCAGTATGTCAATAGTGATTTCGCCTTCGATTTCCGCTATTTTCACAATCTGCAGCCTGACGAGCAGGAGCAGATTCTCAACTACGAACTGCAAGTTTATATCTGTAGCGGCACCGACAGCGAGAAACTCAAGTGGTTCAAAACCATCAATATAGCAGGCGAGGAACTGACAAATCAAGAACTGCGCAACGCGGTCTATGCAGGCTCGTGGGTGAGTGACGCGAAACGGTACTTCAGCAAGCATGGTGCGCCGGCGGCTCAGATTGGCAGCGACTATCTTACCGGCTCCGCTATCCGTCAAGAATATTTGGAAACGGCCATTTCATGGATTTCTGACGGCAATATCGAAGTCTATATGTCGAACCACCAGCATGATGCAAGTGCGGCACCGCTGTGGCAGTTTTTCCAAGCCGTCATCACGTGGATAGAAACCTCCTTCCGTCCCAACAAGGAGCGCAAGAAAATCATGAAAGGGGTGGACTGGGGCTGTTTGTACAAGCAGTTCAAAGATAAAGTATTTGATTACCAAGAAATTGACAATGAGGTCAAGCGGCTCATCTTAGACGATGATGTAACCAAAAAAACAGGCATCTACCCTTACATTCTTACTCGCAAGGAAAAGTATTTGTCAATCCGTGCCTTCACCGATGCACAGAAACTTTCGGCATACGAGCGGCAAGGTGGCTTTTGCGCCGACTGCGGGCAGCATTTCGACCTCTCGCAGATGGAGGCCGACCACATCACGCCGTGGCACGCGGGAGGCAGAACCATTGCCGAGAACTGCCAAATGCTGTGTCGTGAATGTAACAGAAGAAAGAGTGGAAAATAGGGCGAAGACCCGCCCTCATCGCGGGCGAAGACCCGCGACCTCCAACGATTAAGTTGTAGGGCTGTCGCAGTGCGGCAGCCCTACAACTTTCTTTTTGCATACCGTAACTATCTGACTGACTGACCTGAAAGAAGAAAGAAAGTTGCCATCAACTTTCTTCCTTGGTTTCAGGGTGACCGTGTTGTATTTTTGCCGTCGAAATCAGATCTGATAGATAAACTAAAAGTCAAATCATTCATTAAAAATTTTACCATTATGGCTACAATCAGACAAGTCGGCATTGGCCGCAAAGCTTCCGGTACCATCGACGGTATCACCTACGTAACCCGCAACGGCGTCACCTACGCCCGCTCAACCCCCATCATGCCTGCCCGCATGTTCAAGACCCCTTCGGCCTTGAAACGGCAGGCCATCTTCAAGATGGTGCAGATGCATCTGAGGTATCATCAGCACACCATCAAGCAGACCTTCACGCCGAAGGGCAACGGCAATCCCTATAACCGCTATCACGCCGAGAACGGCAAGCATCTGACTTGCGCGCTGGCGCCCTTGGCTGAACGTTGGGTGGCGGGCGATGTGATCACCATCTCCGAGGTGGAGGCCGCCATCAGCGCCTACGCCACAGAGCATCCCGATGCCATCAAAATCGCGATGAAGAGCGGTTTCGAGAACGTGTTCCTCACCGGCGCATGGCCGGATACCATCACCCTCCATACGCCGGGCGGCGGCAGCACCGTCATCGTGGCATAACGGAGTTTAGGCAATAGGCAACAGGCAAAAGGCAATAGGCAACAGAAAAGGCGACCCCTCGGGATCGCCTTTTCGTAAGCAGTGTTTCCAACGGATTATCCGAGGAACGGATAGCCGTAATCGGTAGCGGGAACGTACGTCTCCTTGATGCAGCGGGAGCTGATCCAGCGGACGAGGTTGAGGATGCTGCCGGCCTTGTCGTTGGTGCCGGATGCGCGGGCACCGCCGAAAGGTTGGCAACCCACCACCGCGCCTGTCGGCTTGTCGTTGATGTAGAAGTTGCCGGCGCAGTGACGCAGGATGTTCTCAGCCTGCATGATGGCGTAACGGTCGCGGGCGATGATGGAGCCGGTGAGAGCGTACGGAGAGGTCTCGTCGCAGACGTGAAGCATCTTCTCGTATTGGTCGTCCTCATAGACATAGACCGTGATGACCGGTCCGAAGATCTCCTCGCGGATGGACTCGTAATCCGTGGTCTTGGCCAGGATGATGGTGGGTTCCACGAAGTAACCGACCGACTTGTCGTAGTTGCCGCCGAGCACGATCTCCGCATCCTTGGAGGCTTTCGCACGATCGATGTAACCGGCGATGTTGTCGAAGGATTTCTCGTCGATGACCGCGTTGATGAAGTTGGAGAAGTCACGGACATCGCCCATCTTCACCGTCTTCATCATATCTTTAATATGTTGCAGGGTGGCATCCCAGATGGATTTCGGCACGTAGGCGCGGGAAGCGGCAGAGCATTTCTGACCCTGATACTCGAAGGCGCCGCGCAGGATGGCCACGGCCAACTCGCGTGCGGGAGCGGTCTTGTGGGCGAAGATGAAGTCCTTGCCGCCGGTCTCACCCACGATCTTCGGGTAAGTGTTGTAGATGTCGATGTTCTCGCCGATGAGCTTCCAGAAGCTCTTGAACGTGCCGGTGCTGCCGGTGAAGTGGATACCCGCCAAGTGCGGTGACTTGAAGGCCACGCTGCTGATGACGGAGCCGCTGCCGGGCAGGAAGTTGATGACGCCGTCGGGAAGACCAGCCTCCTGAAGGAGTTTCATCAGGTAGTAGTTGGAAAGGATAGCCGTGGTAGAGGGCTTCCAAATCGTGACGTTGCCCATCAAAGCGGGGGCCACGTTGAGGTTCAACGCGATGGAGGTGAAGTTGAACGGGGTGATCGCATACACGAAACCCTCCATGCCGCGGTACTCGTTGCGGTTGAGCGTGGCGTGGTCGGAAATCGGCTGCTGGCTGTAGAGCTGGGAAGCGAAGTAGGTGTTGAAACGCAGGAAGTCGATGGCCTCGCACGGGCAGTCGATCTCGGCCTGCATGGGGCTCTTGCCCTGACCCAGCATACAAGAAGCGTTCAGGATGTAACGGTATTTCGTGGCGAGCAACTCGGCAGCCTTCATCATGATGGAAGCGCGTTGGATCCAGGGAGTCTCTTCCCAGTCCTTCTTGGCGGCCATGGCTGCGTCGATGGCCATCTGCACCTCTTTGGCGCCCACTTTGTGGTATTTGGCTAACACATGGTTGTGCTCGGTGGGCATCACCACCTGACCCATGTCACCCGTTCTGACCTCTTTTCCGCCGATGATCAGCGGAATCTCGATCTCCTGGTTGTATTGTCTGTCAAGTTCCTGTTGCAACAGTGCTCTTTCCGGCGTACCGGGTGCGTAAGAGAAGACCGGCTCGTTCTGCGGTTCTCTGAATACATAATTCGCGTTGTTCATAATGAATTCTTTGTTCTTAAAATTTATTTTGGGTATAAAATAGCGCCGCAAAAATACAAAAAAATTTGGTTTATGGGTTAGGGTTTATAGTTTATGGGTTATAGGGTTACATGGTTATAGGGTTAACCCTAAACTCTAAACCCTAAACCCGAAACTATCAGTACGCCCACTTTTGCATATCAGCCTTCAAAATCTGGATGGCCAGCTCCACGACGGGTTTTTGGGAGGAGACAGTGAGTACGGTCTCGGCGAACTCGCGGCTGTCGGCATTCTTGTCGTAGTCGCCGGCCACGGTGTTGATGATGGCCTCGATGTCGCCCTTGGCGTCGCAAACCTTCGCCCACACCTGGTCGGAGAGGTAGATCTGCTGCGAGAGGTTGTGCTCGAACTCACTGCGGATGGCCGTCAGCAGGAGGTTCTGCTCCTGCGCCACCGTCAGTCCGGAAGTGTGGATGCGCAGCACCAACTGGTTGGGGTCGATGCGCTCCAAAAAGAGGGCCATGCGTTCGTAGGCCTGCAGCCGCAGCGGCAATGTCACCGCCCGGTTGGCCTGGTTGTTCTCCAATGCGGCGATCTTCGCTTTCGCCTCCATCACCATCTTGGTGACATACGCAGCGCCTGCAACCAGAATCACGACGCTCGCCAAAATACAGATTCCTAATATGTTCATTGTTTAAGGTTTAAGGTTGAGGGTTGAGGGTTGAGGGTTTAGGGTTGAGGGCTGAGGGTTGAAGGTTGAGGGCTGAGGGTTGAGGGTTGGACGGAGGGCGCGGTGGGTATCTGGAATATGCCCAGCACTCCCTGCGGGTGTTGTAGGAACGACAGCTTGCGCAGTTCTTCGTCCGTTACAATAGTGCCGCTTCTGAACTCGTCTTTCAGATAAGGCTCTGTGGCAAAGATGGAGTGGGGGACGAATCCTGCCCGCAGCAGGTCGCCCACCACTTTGGGTCCTTCGGCCACAAACAGTCCTTCGCGCTTGCGATTTTTCTTCAGCTCCAGTGACTTGATGAACTTGATTTGGTTCTTGCTTATCATCGTTTTGCTTGATTGTTTGCTATGCTTTCTTTAGATTTCGCACTGCAAAAGTACGAAAAATAGTTGTATTTACGCTCATTTTTATGCTAAAATTTGC
>JAGCVQ010000082.1 GCA_017962275.1 Bacteroidales bacterium | reverse complement strand
TTCACCACCTTGTTCACACTATCGCGGATATTCGGCTTGTTGAGGATATACGCGGCACTCGAAGTGTTGGCCTCTTTCCAGTTGGACTGCACCTGTGCATCAGGAACCGGGATGTTCACCTCCACGTCATTCTCCGACTGGTTGGCGTTGAATGTCCCGAGGGTGTTTGTTCCTTGTTTGATGGTCAACGTCTTCGTCCCGATATAGTGGTTCACTGTGTCTTTCAAGCTGTTGCGAATCACGGTGGCTGTGTCATGGATGTTGTTACGGGCTATCGTGTCGATGGCGATGTTGATGGCGGTTGTCCCAATCATCAGCGAATCTTTCACCACCTTGTTCACACTATCGCGGATATTTGGCTTGTTGAGGATATACGCGGCACTCGAAGTGTTGGCCTCTTTCCAGTTGGACTGCACCTGAGTAGGAGCCGCCGGCAGCTTCACCGTGTCCATGTCGCTGCCACTCTTCAAGAACAGGGAGTCGCTCTTGATAGTCAGCTCGACACTTTTTGTGAGGCTGTCGTTGATGGCTTTCTTCACATGCGTGGTGTCGTAATAACCAGAAAGGTCAAGGGTATCATTGCCAGACTGGTTCGCCGTAAACAGCAGAGTGGTATCCCCAGCAGACTTGATGAGGGTGAGTTTGCCGTCGTACACCGTCACCTCATCTGGAATATTGATAGTCACCGTCTGTTCTCCATCCTGATTTACTGTAAATGAGGAATTTGTCACCGTACCACGGTTAACTGCTATGTTAATCTGACCATTGTTCACAACCGGGAATTCCCCGCGCAACACATCCGCCGTATCGTGGATGGTCTCTTTCGTAAGAGTGGTGTCGTAATAGGCCCCCAGCGTGTCATTCAACTTCGCCTTCGTCACATAATTGCCAGCATCCTCCAAATCCGTCACTTTGGTCGGGACGAGGATGTTTATCGTGTCGTCCGTTGCCTGGTTCAACGTGAAATCACCCACATTCTGACCGTTTTTCTGGATGGTAATCTTCGCATCGTGGGCGGCATCTCCCATATCAGCACGAATCGCCGCCGCAGTATCCACCAACGCGTCACGAATATCGGAAGCCGTGTCCACTAATGCACTGCGGATATTGCCCGCCGTGTCTCTTAACGCATTCTTGGTCGCATATTGGGAAAGGTCGGGCTTGTTCTTGATAAAATCATCCGCCGACTGATCATCCTGCTCCCAGTCGCTCTGCACATTCACCTCCGCGCCTGCTTGGATGCCCTCCAGCTTGGTCTGTTCGGCATCGGTGTAGTTGTTGTCTGTGTGGACGTAATTTGCATCCTGAACGAGGTTTTCGGGCTTGTTCACCAAGTCGTTGTAATCCCCGCTCGTGGCCACGGGCTTGAGATCCGGCTTGTTGGTAAGGTCGTTGTAATCCCCGCTGAACCCCGCAGGCAACTTCACCCAGCCGCCCTGCGAGAGATATATCGTATCATTGCTGATGCTCAACACCTGCAACTCGTCGGTCAGGTAGCCGCTCGTCTCAATGAAATGCTGCACCACGTCCAGATCCACACTGTCGGCGTAATCGGATGTGGCCGCGTTTTTCGCGTACAGCGCATAAGGCACCGCACTCAACGGCAGCGTATAAGTCGAAAGGGCTGTACCGCCCACGGAAGTCTCCATCGTGATCTCCGCACGGTTCCACTGCACCGCATCCCAGTTGCCAGTCGGAGTACTTCCCCCACCTATCAGGAAGGAGATCAATCCGTTGGCATTACTCATTACGGTGTGCGTCTCGCGGTACTTCACCGCCGGATCCCCGCTGTTTTTGATGGTCACCACCACCGTCACCGAGGTGTCGTACAGCAAATGGTTGTTGCCGTCCCGCACCACCGACTGGTAGCTGATTTTGTCGTGGCTGCTCTGCGCGACAGCCGCCGCCACGAATGTGAATAGAATCAAAAATAACAAATATATCTTTCTCATAATTGGTGTTGTTTCTTGTTTTGTTCAAAGTCTCAAGTTACACGTCTTAAGTCTATTTCGGGACATTGTCTCGGACGCAGCGGACGCTCAGGGCCTCGGAGGCGAGGTGGGATTCAATCATCGGGGAGTCGCAGTAGTAAGGGATAATGACGGCGGAAGCGTTCGAGGCGGATTCCATGCCCATGGCCCAGAAGCCGGTGTTGGAGCGCAAGCCTTCAAAACGGCTTAACGCGGGGTTGTAGTAACCGGCGGGCAACGCCGCGAAGCCGGTGCTATTGGTGTTGTTGTTGGGCTCAACCCAGAGTTCTGTACTGTTGATCTCCTCGGCGGGATGCAGCGCGAGCAGCGCCTTCTCCTCGGCAGTCGGGATGTGCCAGCCGCACGGACAAATACCCCGCACGTAACCTTCCGTGGCCGGATCCGCGTTGCCAGAAGCAGCATTCCACGTGTAAAGCCGTCCGTAAGTATTCAGATTCTCAGTCTCGTTCGGGTACTGGAAGGAGTGATAAACCAGCCCTTCGGCATCGCCACCCTGCGACTGCGTACCGTCGGCAATGCAATCGGCGTAGTGCAACGTGTGCATATTCTCCTTTGTCCAGCAGTAGAGCTCGTCCATCACCAGGGTGTTGTAGGGGTTGCCGTCGGCATCCTCGATGGAGAGCGGACAGAGCAGCACGAAGTAGTGCACCATGCTGTCGCAGCCGTGTACCGACTTGTAGTTCAGTTCGTTCCAGCCTTCCACCAGCTGCACATCTTGGTCGTCCTGCAGCAAATTGCCGGGAATCACCGGCAGCTCGTTGGCGTGATACATGTGCGATGCCTCCACCTCGTAAACCTCATACACGTTGATAATCAACTTGTTGAGGCGGTCGTAGTTATTCAACTCCTCCACATGGAGCTGGTAGCTCTCAAACTCGTGCGTGCCGGGTTCGAGGTTCGAGAGGTCGAAGTCGCGCTCGGTGTAGGTGCCGTCCTGGCAAATCTCGGCGGTGATCTCCTCAACGACGAGCTGCGCCTGGGCCACCCCGTCGGAGAGCTCGATGTTCTCGTTACCGTACTGTCTGAAGAAAGGCTGCCCGATGGCGGAATAGACGTTGTTGTTCGTGCCGCCGCCCGAGACGATCGCGTGCACGGTCGCGGGCACCTGCGCGCTCGCGGTCGCGAAAAGGCTTAAGGTTACTAAAACCGTGTAAAATATGTTTCTCATACTGTCGATATTCAACGTTTAAGGTTTAAGGTTTAAGGTTTAGGGTTTAAGGTTTAGAGTTTAAGGTTTAGAGTTTAAAGGTCAAAGTTTGGGTTTTGCACTGCCTTTTCGGCGATTGTGCCTTCGCCGGTCAGCATTTGGACGAGTTGTTCGAGCTGCACGAGCTGTTTGCGGGCGCGCTTGAGCAAGGGGTTGATTTGCTGGAGCAGCAAAGCCCTGTCAATCTCCTGAATCACAGTCTTTTCGGGCTTCAAACCACCCATCTTGATACGGAGGCTGCGGCGGTCTGTGTGCTGCTGCATGGCATACTCTTTCGTCCAGCGGTTCACGGTGGTATGTCCAATATCAAGCTTATCGGCCACATCATCCTCGCTGAGCCCCTCGCGATAGTAAAGGTCTATGGCCTGTTCATACAAACTATTCCGCAGTTTTGAGTTATATTTCATGACAAACAGGCTTGTTGGTGAGACAAAAATCGCGCACGCAGAAGCATGCACGAGTAACATGCAGGCACAAAAAAAGCGATGGAAGAGATGCTGCTTCCAGCATGGTCTTCAACCGCTTGAAAATAATTGCTAAGTATTTGATTATCAGGATTATCCCCCCCCCACGCGAACAATAAAACAGCTGTATGACAACCATTATTGGCTGCTATTACACTATTTGTCATATTCCGCAAAAGGTCTATCATTATTATATTTTATACTTTATATTAAGGGGTGCGAAATACAAAAATTACAAATACACTATTCTTTTTGATTTAAGGTTATACGGAATTGTTGACACAAGGTTACACAACAGTTCTATGAGACAGAGATTTGAAAAAAAAGGGGCCTTTTCAGACCCCTATTCATCATTCTACACTCTTAATCACCCGGCAACCGCCGTCATCGCACTATGGAACACGTGGTTGTTCATCAGCACGTAGCAGCCAGCACCGGCGAGATAGCCGAGAAGCGCGTAGGGCGTGATTTTCTTCAGATACCAAATGAAGTCGATCTTCTCCATACCCATCACGGCCACGCCGGCGGCGGAACCGATGATGAGGATACTGCCGCCCGTACCGGCGCAGTAGGCCAGGAAGATCCAGAACATGTGATCCATCGGGAAGTCGTACATACCCATGGCACCTGCCACCAACGGCACATTGTCGATGATGGATGAGAGCACACCGATCACCATGTCGATGAGGTAATAGTTGCCATTGAACGCGCTATCCAAGCTGCCTGCAAGCATCGAAAGGTGTCCCGCGCTCTGCAAGCCTCCAACGGCCAACAGAATACCCAGGAAGAACAGAACGCTCGGCATGTCAATATGCGAAAGCACTTCCGTGATCGTGTATTTGCGGTTATTGATTTGGCCAGTTTTGTGCAAAATTTCGGTCGTGATCCAAAGGATGGAAAGGCCGAGCATAATGCCCATATAGGGTTTCAGATGGGTCAGGATCTTGAAAACCGGGACGAACACCAGCGCAGCGACACCCATGAAGAAGATGAGGTTGCGCTGCCAAGTGGGCACAGACGAGCTCTTATCATCTTTCGGGCGTTTCGAAGCGTCGATTTCGCCTTTCTCCACGAAGGAGACCACAATCAACGGAATAAGCATGGAAATAAGGCTCGGGACAAAGCATTCGACGATAACACTGTAGGTAGAGACCACACCTGCAATCCAAAGCATGATGGTAGTCACATCGCCGATAGGGCTCCACGCGCCGCCCGCATTCGCCGCCAATATCACCATACCGCCGAAGAACCAACGGTCGTGCTTTTCGGGAAGCAGTTTCCGCAACAAGGCAACCATCACGATGGCGGTAGTCAGGTTGTCGAGGATGGCGGAGAAGAAGAAGGTGATGAAGCTCAGAATCCAGAGCAGTTTCACCTTGTTGGTGGTTTTGATATTGTCGGTGATGATATTGAAACCACCGTATGTATCAATAAGTTCCACAACCGTCATGGCCCCCATCAAGTAGAAGAGGATTTCGGAAATTTCGCCCAAATGGTGGAGCAACTCGTGGGAGACGAGGTAGTCTGTGAAGGGGTTATCCATGTCAGGATGCGCGGCTTTGAACGCCTCATAGCCAGCCCCGTAATCGGTAAAATTGAAGATGTCCGGTCCGGAGAGTATAAAACAAGTCCAGATCAGCACACCGGTCAAGAGCGCGAAGGCCGTCTTGTTGATTTTCAACGGATGCTCAAGGGCAATACAAAGATAGCCGATGACGAAAATGGCAATCATTAAGTAAAACATAACGGATAATTTTATATTTAACTAAAAGATACTCAAGGAAACACCCAGAGACATGGGGTAGATTTTCGGGCCTTTGGTGTCGGCGAAGAGCGGAGTTGGCTGGAAGCTGTAATAGATATCCACAAACTTCCATCCGATGCGCGTATAGACATCTATATTGTACTTCATCTTGTTCTTAATCAGGAGGTTCTTGTACATGGCCGTGTCCGAGGGAATGGCGGGGTCACTGCCTTTGTACTTTTGGGAAACCTCGCAAATCAGACCCGCACGCACGCCTACGGAGAACTTGAAGCCGTTGGGATGACGGTATCTGAATTCCAACGGAATGTTGACATTCAGATAGTTCATTTTCAATACGTTATACTTCAAATCCTCGGGCAGGACATAATATTTCATAAGATCGGAAGCGGCATCATAGCGCAGCAACGCATTGCTGTACTGGGTGTAATAGCTCACGCCCACACCCAATCCGATGGCAACGGGTTTCTTCTTGATTTTGAAATCCCAAATGGCGGAGACCGTGAAGCCCGGGTCGAATTTCATGTGTTTGACCTCCGTGGGCATATTCATCCAAAAAGTATGGTAAATATCCATGATAAGCCGGTCGCGGAAAACCACAAGTGGCTCATCTGCAGTGTCTTTCGGGGTGGTGTAAGGGGTCTCGCTGGTCTGTGCGGAGAGCATTGAACCGGCGCACACCAACATCAACAAAACGGTCAAAAATTGTCTTTTCATTTCGTTCAAAAATCAAACCGCAAAGATACAAAAATTCACAATGCATAATTCACAATTCACAATGATAGGATCCGACGAAATCATCATGATTTGTGACTTGTGATTTGTGAGCTGTGGGTTATGAATTGTTTTCTGAAAGTTCTGCCAGGGCCAGTTCGGCGGCTCTCTGTTCCGCATCCTTCACGGAATTGCCGACCGCCTCTTTGAGCGGTTCCCCATCCAGGGTGATGTGGGCGCGGAAGAGCTCGCGATGGGAATCCGGCTCTTTCTCGTGGGTGAAAACCACCTTGTGCCGATGGTGCTGCGCCCAGATCAGCAAACGGCTTTTGAAATCTTTATCCTCTCCGCACACCGTGTCTATGTCGAGGTGAACCAAGAAGATATGGTCGAGAAGGATATGGGCGGTACGCTTGTAGCCCTGATCGCGGTAGATGGCCCCCACCACGGCTTCGAAAGTGTTGCCCGGAATGTTCTTGGAATTGATGTTACCGGCGGTCTCCACCATATCGGAAAGCCCAAGCTTATTGGCAAGTTCTCCCAACTGCTTGCGATTCACGAGTTTGGATCGCATCTGCGTGAGTCCGCCCTCCGTTTCCGCAGGATATTTGTGGCACAGGAAGTCGGCGATGATGGTGCCCAGTACCGCGTCGCCCAAGAACTCGAGCCGCTCGTTGTTCTCACGACGGCCGATTTGCGACAAACCGCTGACGGAACGGTGCATCAGCGCCGTCCGAAAAAGATTGACATGACGAATCCGGAATCCGAAAATATTCTTGAAATAGCTCCGAATCTGTCTGTCTGTCAATGACATAAATTACTCTTGAAACTTTTTGTACAGTAACGTGACGTTATGGCCACCGAAGCCGAACGAGTTCGAAATAGCCACATTGACCTCGCGGGAGATGGCCTCACCGGGAACGAAGTTCCAATGGGAAGGCAGCTGCGGGTCGAGGTGGTCGAGGTTGATCGTTGGGTGAACGAGGCTGTCGCGCATGGTGCAGCAAATCGCCACACTCTCCACAGCAGGGCCGGCGCCAAGCAGATGCCCGATCATCGACTTCGTGGAATTGATAGCCATCTTGGGGGCATGGTCGCCGAAGAGTTGCTCAATGGCGTGACACTCCGAAAGGTCGCCCAGCGGTGTGGATGTACCGTGCGTGTTGACGTAATCGACATCCTCGGGACGCAAGCCGGCACTCCGCAAGGCGCGTTCCATTGACTGATAGGCAGCCTTGCCGTTCGGGTCAGGCGCCACAATATTATAAATGTCAGCTGACATGCCCACGCCCAGGGCCTCCGCGTAGATGCGAGCGCCGCGGGCTTGAGCGTGTTCGAGACTTTCGAGGACGAGCGTGGCGGCACCTTCACCCATCACGAAGCCATCGCGGTCGCGGTCAAAGGGACGGCTGGCGCGCTGGGGATCGTCGTTGCGGGTGGAGAGGGCGCGCATGGCGTTGAAACCGCCGATCGCGAGCTCGATAATCGCGGATTCTGTACCGCCGGTCACCACCACGTCGGACTTGCCGATGGCGATGGCGTAGCACGCATCAGCGATGGCGTTCGCGGATGACGCGCAGGCGGAAGTCGTCATGTAATTGGGACCGGTGAAGCCGTATTTCAGGGCGATGCTGCCGGAAACCGTGTTGGCAAGGACTCTCAGCAGATGGTAAGGGCTGAAACGCGGGGTGCGGTCCTGAAGCATGAACTGCTGCACGGCCTCCTCGGAAGAGGTCAAGCCGCCGATGCCGGTGCCGAAGACCACCCCGACACGGTCCTTGTCGAGCTTATCCCAGTCGAAACGGGCATCCTCGAGGGCCTCGGCGGTGGAAATCAGCGCATACTGGGCGCAGCGGTCCAGCTTCGAGAGCTCCTTGGAGGTGAAATGCTCGGTTGGCACGTAATCCTTCAGCTGGCAGGCAATGCGCGTCCGGAACTTCTCCGTGTCAAAATATGAAATGTGGCCGGCACCCGACACACCCTTAATTAGGCTGTCCCAGTACTCGGCCACATTGTTACCTACTGGCGTTAACGCGCCAATACCTGTTACAACAACTCGTTTGAGGTTCATCACAAACGGATCTTGTAAACGGTAAAATTTTACTTGGAAGCGAGAAGATTTTCGATGTAAGAGACCGCGTCACCGACGGTGGCGACCTTTTCTGCATCTTCCTCCGGGAACTTGATGCCGAAGGCGTTCTCAAATTCCATGATCAGTTCAACAGTGTCCAAAGAATCGGCACCGAGATCATTCGTGAAACTTTTTTCAGGAGTCACGTCAGCCACATCGACACTGAGTTTGTCGGCGATGATGGACTGTACTTTTTGTAAAATTTCTGACATAATTCTTCAATTTAAAACTGGGCGCAAAGATACACTTTTTTTTGATTCGGCGAGAAAAAAAGTCAGCGGACAAAAAACGGGGGATTCCGCATGACGTTATACATTTATATATATAAGGCCGGCGAACATCCCTGCGACAGAAACGGGCTTCTGACCGCTTCGGAGAAGCATCCGTTTTTTCACACTTTCGCCGAAAATCTTCCAAAACCGAATGCAAAAGCCGCCGAAAAGCAGACTGTTTTGGCAGATCAGGCCGACGAATTCCGCCCTTAAGCAAAACACATAACACTGTCAATCAATAAGTTGAAATAATAATAAAAAAAAGTTTCGGGTAGTGAACCGGCATATCAAAAAAATACTATCTTTGCCACCGCAAAAACGACGAGACGTTCATTGAAACTTATGCCGATATAGCTCAGTTGGTAGAGCAGCTGATTTGTAATCAGCCGGTCGTTGGTTCAAGTCCGACTATCGGCTCCAGGCATAAACGAGAAACAATATGGGAGAGTTCCAGAGCGGTCAAATGGGACAGACTGTAAATCTGCTGGCTAAGCCTTCGGAGGTTCGAATCCTTCCTCTCCCACTTGTTTTTTTTTATGCGGAAGTAGCTCATCCGGTAG
>JAGCVQ010000081.1 GCA_017962275.1 Bacteroidales bacterium | reverse complement strand
TATCTGTAAATGTCAGCTTTATAAGGCCCTTCGATAGGCACGCCTATGTAGTCGGCCTGCTTCTGCGTTAGCTTTGTCAGTTTCACTCCTATCTTCTCCAAGTGCAGTCGTGCGACCTCCTCGTCGAGGTACTTCGGCAGACAGTAGACGTCGATCGGATAGGTGCCACGTTTGGCCCAGAGATCCATCTGCGCCAAGGTCTGGTTAGTGAACGAGTTGCTCATCACGAAGCTCGCGTGACCTGTGGCAGCACGACTACAAGGTGGGCGTCTATAACCTGCCGAAACATTTGGACGAAGAGGTCGCCCGTTTGCACTTGGGCAAGATCGGTGTCAAGCTGACGAAGCTCACGCAGAAGCAAGCCGACTACATCGGCGTGAAGGTTGAAGGTCCGTACAAGACGGACGCTTACAGGTATTAGTAGCTTGACCTGTCTTTCCTTTTTATCCGTCCCGGAACACCACATAGACTGGCAGATGGTCCGCGAAACCACCAATGTAGCGCGGACCAAGGAACGTGCGGTAGTTTTTCTTGCCGCCGTGCTTCTCGTCGTCCACGAGTAGGAAGTCCGCATCGAAAATTTGTGCGTTTCCTACTTGCCGGATGCCCGTTGTTCCCGTCAGCCAGGCATCAGACACGATGAATTGGTCCAAACAACCCCAAAAGTCCTCATGTTTGTGGGAACCGCGCAGACTTTGCCGCGTATAAGGGAGCATCAGATTGTAGAGCGTGTCGCGGGGCAGATGAACTCCGTACTCGTGAACACGTAGATGGTCTGTCATGCTCTCATCGGTAGCGTAATCGTTAAAATCACCGGTAATCAATATCTTGGCATGGGAATTCTCTGCCATTAGCGAGTCCACGCATTGTCGCACCATTTTTGCGTAATAGTTGCGTTTGGGCACCGTGGCGGCATATCCGCCATAGCGCGAAGTCCAGTGGTTAATCAACACATGCAGAGAGTCGCCGGAGGGAAACTGCACCACGGCGTAGAGAATATCGCGGTTTCGGGCGAAGGTGTCGAAAGGGAACACCACAGAGATTTTCCGGCTGCGCAGAATCCGCACGCAACTGTCACGGAAGAGCAACGCGACATCCACCCCGCGGCGATCCGGGGAATCGTAATGTACGTAGCGGTAACGATATTTCCGCAACGGTGATTTGTAGCACAAGTCCTTGAGCACCCGTTCGTTCTCGACCTCTGCAAGTCCGACAAGCCACGGCGGGTCACCCATACCCGCCGCCAATATCACCTTTCCAACCATGGAAATCTTCAGATCATACTTTTTATAGGTCCAGTGATAGCTGCCTGCCGGAGTAAAATCGTCGTCTGCTTTCAGACTGTCGTCCGATGGGTGAAACAGATTCTCCACATTGTAGAATATGATTCTGTGCAGCGCGGTATCCGTCTGCGTCCAGCCGACCATACCGCTTACTATGCTGAATACTATGATGCCGATTCGTTTCATCTCGTCTTCAATTTGTCATGGCAAAGATACAACGGGAATCATCGAAAATCAAGGGTTTTGAAAACTTTTTCGTATTGCGCTAAGTATAAAACAGTTACAACTTAAAATTAACTTATTTTAAGTTTCAATTTAACTATTAATTGTTAAAATTCGAGACTGCTTTGGAAAGATTTCGCAGAATTTCGGGAAAATCACCTCGTAAACGGGTGGCTCTCGCACGGCAACGCCGCCAGCGGATGGTAATCGCCTTTCAATCCGACAGGAGCGGCGTTGCGGATGTCATAGACAATCTGGATGCAGGGACGCACGTCTTCCAGACCGAAGCCGTTGCCATTCAAGATCTGGCGGTAGCTCTCCGTGTGCAAATCCGTGAAACCGTCGCTGAACTCGAAAGGCTCTCCATTGATGACAATCTGCCGGAATGTCGATTTTCCGCTTTCCGCCACCTCTTTCGGCAGGGTGTTCCGATTGATACTCAGGAAGTAACGGACCCGCGCCTTGTCAAAACGGATAAATCCCGCCACGCGGTCATGGGTGGCGACATGCACAATGCTTTCTTGCACCTTGCCGAAAATATGACAGAGCATGTCGTAGAAGTGGATGCCGATGTTGGTGGCAATGCCGCCGCTCTTGTTCTCCGCCCCCTTCCAACTGGTGAAATACCAATTGCCACGAGATGTAATATACGTCAAATCAACATCATAGACGATGTTTTCGGGAGCGCTGTCCACCTTTTCCTTCAATGCCATTATGGCCGGATGAAGCCGCAGCTGCAGGATGTTATAGACCCGTTTGCCCGTTTCGTTTTCCACCGTCTGCAGCACATCCACATTCCAGGGATTCAGCACCAACGGCTTCTCGCAGATGACATCCGTACCTAAACGCAAAGCGTAACGCGTGTGCGCGTCGTGCAGGTAGTTGGGCGTGCACACGGAAATGATGTCCAACTGGTTCTTCGTGTTTTTGAGTTTGGAGACGTGACGGTCGAAGAGTTCCATTTCGGTGAAGAAGGCGGCCTCGGGGAAATAGCTGTCGATGATGCCCACACTGTCGGACTTGTCATACGCGGCAACCATCTGGTTACCAGTCTCTTTGATAGCCTTCAAATGTCGCGGCGCCACATAACCGCCTACTCCGAAAACGGCGAAATTCTTCATATTTATTTCGATCAAAATGAAAGTGCAAAAATACACAATTTAGAGCTTCGTATGGTTAAAGGGTTACATGGTTACGCGGTTACACGGTTACACGGTTACGCGGTTACATGGTTACATGGTTACACGGTTAGGGGTTATTAATGACCATCTAACCATGTGACCGGGTAACCATTTTAACCACGTAACCCAAAAATATATATTTTTGCGCCCTCATAAATAGTAATAGCCGTGGGCTGGATAGAACTGATACTCTTGTCGTTAAGCCTTGCGATGGATTGTTTTGCCATCAGCTGTGTCATCGGGATGCTGCAACCGAAACTGGAACGGCGTTACGTGCTGCGGTTTTCGCTGGCTTTCGGCATTTTCCAAGGCGGAATGCCGCTCATCGGATGGTTGTTCGGCGAATCGTTGCTGGGACCGTTGGAGATAATCGGACCATACATCGCATTCGGCATCTTGGCGTTCATCGGAGGTAAGATGCTGATCGAGAGCTTCAAAAAAAGCGACGATGAATCGCCTGAGCACCTTGACATCACGAAGTGGAAAAACGTTATCCTCTTGGCCGTCGCCACCAGCATCGACGCGCTGGCGGTAGGGTTCAGTTTTGCCATGATCCACGAAGAGCACGTCACCCGTGCTTTCCTCATCATCGGCATCACCTCGTTCCTCGTCTCGTTTCTGGCCTACACCTTCGTCCGCAGGTTCACCAACCCGAAAATCGGTCAATATGCCGAAATAGTCGGAGGTATTGTGTTGATACTCATTGGTTTGAAAATACTACTTTGGTAAATACAGATTTTTTGTATTTTTGCCACGGATTTATCATGAGGAAGATTTTGACCATATTGTTACTCCTGCTCGCTTGCGGCATCACCATGGCGCAGAGCCCCATCCGCTATGACATAGAGCCGAGTATCGTCAAAATCCAGGAAGATTACATCTACAACTGGCGGAAACTGGGCGAGATCAACGGATACCGCATCCAAATCGCCGCCTATTCGGGCGTGAACTCCAAATCCCAGGCTGAATACGCCCGCAACTCCTTCAACAGCCTCTTCCCCTATACCCGCTCCTACCTAATTTACAACGAACCCTACTTCAAGGTGCGCGTGGGCAACTATTACACCCGCCTGCAGGCCTTCAAGGACCTGGAAACCATCCGGGAAACCTACCCGAGTGCGTACATCGTGCCCGATAAAATCAATTATCGGTAAGAGACAATCGGCGTGTTTTTCTATAAGAAACAGATATTCAGCTTCTTATAAATGTTAAAATCAGTTAAAAAAAACTGTATCTTTGCCGCCGTTTTAAAATAACAGGAATCTTAGAAACTATACTATGTCTTCGAGAATTGGTTATCAGCTTTTCAAGCATTATGTGCGCTTCTGCATGAACCACATCATGTACCGCCGACACTACATCCTCGGCGAAGAGAATCTTCCCAAATTCGGTGAGCCGTTTGTCATGCCCGCCAACCACCAAAATACGGCCATCGATCCTGTCGTGATGATTCTCGCGCAGGACAACCGCTCGCACCCATACGTGATGGCGATGGGCGGCGTGTTCACCTGGCACAGCTTGATCAACAAGTTTTGGAACTGGTTAGGTATGCTGCCGGCCTTCCGCATGGACTTTGAGGGGGTGGATGAGGCTATGGCGCGGACGAAATACGTCATTGATTTCGCCGCCGGCAAGATGGTGGAGGAGGGCAACCCCGTTTTCCTCTTCCCGGAAGCCAACCATCACGTGGAACACTGGATGCGCGTCTGGCTGCCGGGATACTTGGAAATCGCCTTTACCGCCGCGAAGAAGACGAACTTCGAGCAGGACATCAAAATCGTGCCGATGGCCCATCACTATTCGTCCTATTACGGGGCACAAGGCAGTTATCTGTTGCACTTCGGCGAGCCGATTTCACTGAAACCCTACTATGAGCAATATCAGAAAAAGCCCCGCACTACGATGCGCGAGCTGAATGAGCCGATTCGCGAAAAGGTGAAAAACATGATGCTCTACACCGACGATCTGGAACATCATGACCTTTACGACTTTATCCGGCTGTCGAAGGTGGGCGAAGAACACGCGGTGGCACTGGGCAAAGATCCCGACATACTGCCCGAACGTCTCGAAAGCGACCAGCACCTCTGGGCGGAACTCGAAAAAGGGGTGGCAGCCCATCCCGAAACGGCGGATGAGTTGACGGAAACGATGAAGGAGATTCAAACCGAGGAGAAAAAGTTGCACCTGCGCGAACACGCCGGCGAACAGAAAAAACAGAGTGGAATCAAGCTGGCACTGAGTATTTTAGCACAAATCATATTGCTTCCACTTTGGGTGTTCTCCCTCTTCCCGGCCGGCATCATGTACTTTATCCCGCCGATGTTCATGCCCGGGAAAGAGGATCCGTACTACAACGTATATACCCAAGCGATGCAGTTCATCCTTTCCATCGTCATCCTCATCCCCTTCAACGTTCTGGCCATCCTGTTAGTGCTCGGACTGGTATGGGGCTGGTGGTGGCAGGCTGTGCTCTGGATTATCCTGCTCTATCCGCTGGCGCTGTTCGCCTGGTACGAAGGCCAATGGATGCGCCGCACCTGGGAACAGCTCTCCATGCGCTTCCACAAGGCGAAAACCCAGAAACTGCACAATTTATACAATCGCTTCTACGATCTGGTAAAAAAATTGACAGGTAACAAATAGATACTGAAGTTTTTTTGATTATTTTGAATTTGTAGGGGCGAAACATTTTTCGCCCCTACATTTTTAATTCTTAACTCTCAATTTATAGATGTCCAGCACGTTCTGCATCAGCATGGCGATGGTCATGGGACCGACACCGCCAGGGACGGGCGTGCAGGCCCTGAGCCGTTTCTCCAATTCTGGTCGGGTCTCCTCGCTATAGACATCGCCCTGCAACTTGCCGTTGACACGGTTCATGGCCACATCAATCAAGACGGCACCCTGCTTGAAGTCGTAGGGTTGGAGCAGATTCGGGCAACCGACGGCGGTGATGACAATGTCGCCGAGATGCGCGATTTCCGACAGATTTTTCGTGCGGGAATGGCACAGCGTGACCGTGGCATTGCTATGAATCAGCAGCTGCGCAGTGGGTTCACCCACCAACTGGCTGCGCCCGATCATCACCACATGCTCGCCAGCGACCTCTATGTTGTTGGTAGCCAGCAAAGAGAGAATCCCTTTCGGGGTACAGGGCATCACGTAAGGTTCCCCTAAATGCAGTAATCCGACGTTCATCAAGTGCAATCCGTCAGCATCCTTACGGTAGTCGATGAAATCGAGCACGCGGGCGGAATTGTAGTGGTCGGGAAGGGGCAGCTGGATGAGGATGGCATCGACGTCGTCGTTGCGGTTGCATTCGTCAATCATCACCATCAGCTCGCTCTCGGTGGTGGTGTCCGGAAGGAGGTGCAACACGCTGTCCATGCCCAACGAACGGCAAGTCTTGTCCTTGCTGTGTACGTAGGAGAGACTGTCGGGACGGTCGCCGACGAGGAAAATGTCAAGCCGCGGGGGCCGTTGTCCCTTCGCTTTGATTTCCGCCACCTCTTTGGCGATTTGGTCTTTTACCTGCTGTGCGCACTCTTTTCCGTCGATGATTCTCATAATCCTTTGAATATTAATAGTTTTTGCCGTTTGATTCTATGGCGCAAAAATACGAAAAATCCCATTGTAGAGACGATGTGCATCGTCTCTACCGGCTGTAATACCGGATCACCTTCTCCAACGTCTCCCGACAAACCGGACAGAAGTCGTTGTAGGTTATGCTGTTCATCGTACAATGCATGGACGGACGGTAAACGCCTTTGGCCACGTAACCGCCTCCCTCATAGACTCCTACGCGGTCGTAATCAGGGTGATTTTTGGTGACGGGCGGCGTGGGAATGGGCGTGCCGCTTTCCACTTTGTCGGCCCACTTGGAATCGAAATCCACCAACGTGGTCAGGTTGGGTTCCGTAGGTTCAATGCCGGCAGGATAGAAATCCTGCACGGAAACCTCGGAGGTATAGTACTCGTCCGCGAGACCGCCGATGAGATGCCCCATCTCGTGAACGACCACATAGTCAGGGTAATCGCCGTGGTTATAGACCGTACAATAAAAGTTGTAGATGCCGCCGCCGCCGTACTTCTCGCTGTTGCAAATGATGATGATGACATCGTAAGGCGCATCGTCGGCCACCTCGTGCAGGTTCCACACGCCCGGACACATCAGGTAACGGTCGAGGTCGAGCGCGTTGTAGGTGCAATTCAGCAACGTATTGACATAGAAGTCGTTCTTCGGCTGCGTGATGCCAGACTGCTCAGAATAACCCTCGATGGCGCGGATGTTCACATGACGACGGTATTCTTTATACGGCGAACAATTCATCACATATTTGGCAAACCGTTTCATGTCGTAACGAAGCGTTTTGGCGTCGCTTTTGGCGTAGCCGTCGGGGATGAAGAGGATGTCGATGGCATCATCGGGCGAACCGCCTTTGTGCAGATTCATGACAGCGTACTCCTTTTTGGCTGCCTGAACGGGCAGGTTTGCGGGGTTCAACACGGTGTCTTTCAGCAGAGTGGCCTCTCGTTTTCGGTTAAAGGAGGTAAAACGCACTCGTACCGATTTTTTCGGCATGGGCATATTGACACATTCCTCCATACGGGCAATCTCCGTTTCGCCACGCTCGGTGGTGCGGTATTCCGTGAAAAGGCAAGAATAGCTGCGGCTGAAAAGCAGCTTCTGCGAGGCGTTGTCGAGCACCTCGATGAGGATGTCCCCGTAGTGGTAGGGCTCCACCAGCTGCGACCGCGTGCCGTTCCAATGATTCACCAGCGTGAAATGGTCAATCTGCAACTGCTCCACATTCTTGTTTCCAATATGCAGATAGTTGATTCGCAGGGTTTTATCGATGAAATAGTCATCGAAGTGCTGGGAATTGGCATACGGAATGCCGCACATAAGCAAAAACAGGAGTGCAATAATATTCTTCTTCATTTTATAATTTTTTTCGGACGGCAAAGGTACACTAAAAGACCCGCGGTTGCGAGTCTTTCTTAAGGTTAATCATCCATTCCGATGAAATTGCCGTTCTTGTCGAATTTCAACTCCATGTCGTTGTTCAATTCGACCTCGTAACCGCTGTATTTCTTTTCGATTTTGATGATGGTGTTGTTCGGGAAATTGGCTTTCACGTACGTGGAAATGGCGGAAGGGATGATGGCGTCGGGAACTTTGGAGCCCGGACATTTCACCTCTTTCCACTCGCCCTTTAGGGTGAATTCCACCTTAGTGCCGTTGGCCAAATAGACTTCGTAGTCGTCATCGACCGTGGCGGAAAGCACTTCAACGCCACTGAAGTGGGTGGTGATGAATGTTTGCGCCTTCTGAGGCAACTCCTTGAAGGTGATAGGTCTGTCGTTGGATGCAAACACGTTGAGTGTCAGTAATCCTAATAATACAACGAATAGTTTTTTCATGTTCTATTTAATCAGTGGGTTCTAAGTTAATTTGCCATGTCGCGGACAGAACCCTTTGGACCGCATTTGGCATCACAATTTGAAAGTGCAAAGATAATTTTTATAACCGACTATTGCGAAATAATTTTGGCAATAGTTTAACAACCTGAATTAAAACCTGTTGCCTATTGCCTTTTCTTGCGTATTCCGAACTCAATTCCCTGCTCCACCTTTTTGCCGGCAGATTTGAGGATAAGGTAATATAAAACCACCCCCAGCACCCCGACGCCGACGCTCAGCAGTTCCTTTCCGGTGATGGCATAGCATCCAAACAGCAGCACTAACAATACGACAAGCGGCAGCACGTAGGCCAGCACCACCGCCTTGTTGCCCGCGGAGGTTTCCAACAGCAATTCCACCGTTTCCCCCACCTGGAAATCCTCGTGGCGGGTGTTTTTCACGGTGATGACCTCCTGACGCCGGTCGGAAGGGATGCAGATGCTCTTGGCATGGCACCCGCTGCACGCGGAACTCACGATGATTTCCACGCTGATGTTGTCCCCGTCAATGGCGCGGACAATGCCTTCTCTACAGATGTTATGTTCTTCGTTGCTCATAATTTATCGTTTATCGTGACCACCCCGCACTGCGCTCCTTCGTCGCTTGTACGGGGCTACCAAGCTTTTGTCCCTCCGGGACTGCTTAAGGAAAGTGTCTTACATAACTGCTAACTGAACAATAGTCGCGCCATCTCCTCCACTTTCGTAATCGGCACAATTTGCAGGTTGTAATCGGAGATGCGGATGCCCTTGAGGTTGTATTTGGAAACGAACATGCGGGTGAAGCCCAATTTGTCGGCTTCGGCAATGCGCTGGGCGATGCGGGTCACGGGACGCACCTCGCCGCTCAACCCCATCTCACCCGCAAAACAGGTCTTGTTGTCGAGGGCGATGTCGGTGACCGACGACAGGATGGCGGCCACAATCGCCACGTTGATAGCGGGATCCTCCACGCGCATCCCGCCCGCGATGTTCAGGAAGACATCCTTCGCGCCTAATTTGAACCGGCATCGCTTCTCCAGCACCGCCAGCAGCATGTTCATCCGGCGGATGTCGTAGCCCGTGGCGGAACGTTGCGGGGTGCCATACACGGCACTGCTCACTAATGCCTGCGTCTCAATCATCATCGGGCGGTTGCCCTCCAGAATGCAGGCAATGGCGTTGCCGCTGTAGTCCTCCTCGTGCTGGGAGACCAGAATCTCGGATGGGTTCTGCACCTCGCGCAGACCGTCCTGCAGCATCTCGAAGATGCCCAATTCGGAGGTGGAGCCGAACCGGTTCTTGATGCAGCGCACCATGCGGTAGCCGTAGTGCTGGTCGCCTTCGAACTGCAGCACCGTATCCACGATGTGTTCCAGCAGCTTCGGACCCGCCAGGGAGCCGTCCTTGGTGATGTGGCCGATGAGGAACACGGGACAGGCTGTACGCTTGGCAAAGTGCTGAAACTCAGCCGCACACTCCTTAAGCTGCGAAATGGAACCCGCAGCCGATTCCAACAAATCACTTTGCATCGTCTGGATGGAATCGACAATGAGGATATCCGGGTTAAGCGTTTCTATATGCTTGAAAATCTGCTGGGTACTGGTTTCGGTGAGGACGTAGCAGTGCGGTGCGGGCGCATCCGAAAGACGGGCGGCCCGCATCTTGAGCTGCGCCTCGCTCTCCTCGCCGGAGACGTAGAGCACCTTCTGACCATGCAGACGCAATGCCATCTGCAGCAGCAAGGTCGATTTTCCGATGCCTGGCTCGCCCCCTAAGAGCACGATGGAACCTTTCACAATGCCGCCGCCGAGCACACGGTCGAACTCCGCAAATCCGGTCTCGGTGCGCGGGAATTTTGTGAGTTCGATGTCGTCGATTACTTTGGGACTGCTTTGCGTGACCACGGGCGAATAGTGCCCTTTCGAGGCGGACGAGGATTCCTGCAGGATCACCTCCTCCTCGAACGTGTTCCATTCGTTGCATTCGGGGCAGCGGCCCAGCCATTTCGCCGACTGCGCCCCGCAATTCTTGCAATAGTACATCGTTTTGCTCTTCGCCATACGGTTTGTTTTAGACGGCAAATGTACACAAAATTAATACACCTGGACTTATCTCACCAGCACTTTCTCTGCCGGGCGGTTGCCCACGCGCACCAGATATACGCCGGTGGCCAAGGACTCGTTTCTGACGAGACGGCCTGTGAGATCGAACACGTGAACGGACTCCCCTTCTTCAGCTCCGTCAACCACAATGCGACCGTTGAGGGCATAGATGTGGAGGGTGGGGAGTTCAAGCTCGTCAATGCCCGTACCGCAGTCCTCAATGATGTGGCTGAAGAGCCCCCATACGGGCTGCTGGCCATAGACTACCGAGGTGCTGCAGGGCACAACCAACACAATGTCATCGTAAGAGGAAAAGGGGTCAAAGATGACATCGGGCGGCGTGGTGCCTTTCAGAATGAGAGTGTCGAGCGAAGAATCACTAAAAACGGTGTCGCCAATCAGGGTTACCGAAGCGGGCAATGTAACCGTGCGCAGGTTCGTGCAGTTGGCTAAAGCCGCATGTTCGAGAGTGGTGACATGTGGCGGTACCATCAAGGTTTCCAAATTGGTCTCAAAGAGCATCCATTCGGTAATCACTTCTAACGGTTCGGGCAGGCTAATATGGCTTAGGTTGTGGCAATAAGCAAAGGCAGCCATTCCGATTTGGCGCACGTTGTCAGGAATGATCAGCGTGTCAAAAGCGCAAAAGAGGAAGGCATAGTCACCCATGCTTTCAAGGGATTGGGGAAGGTTGATATGACGCAGGTTATAACAACCCCTGAAAGCAAAGCGACCAATATCCTTGAGACCTTCGTTCAGATGCACCGTCTCAATGCTTGAACAGTTGTAGAAAGTCATCGGAAAGATTGTGTCAATACCGCTGGGAATGACGATGGGAGTGGTAATCACCGAGTCGTAATAGAAACAACCTTCGCCTATATAAGTAAGGGTGGAGGGTAGGTTTATACCCTGTAAATCGTAACACCTATAGAAGGCCGTTCTGCCAAGATAGACTAAACCGTCGTTCAAGGGTGCCGACTGCAAACTGTGGCAATAAGCGAAAGCCCATTCGTGAATGGTATCCACCCCGGCGGGAATGTTCACCGAAAGGAGCGATTGGTTCCCATAGAAGCACATGTTGGGAATAGAGGTGAGCGTGCTGGGAAGCGTAGCCGACTGAAGGGATTTGCATCCATAAAACGCCCAATTCCCTAAATGGGTGACCCCTTCGGGGATAACGATGGAGGTGAGGGCACTGTCGGCATTAAAGCATCCGTCGCCGATGGAGGTGAGGGTATTGGGAAGGGTTACCGACTGCAGGTTGAAGCATTCCTTGAAGACAGATGCCCCAATCTGGGTAAGACCGTTGCTGAACGTTGCCGTGGTGATGCCGCAACCTAAGAAAGCCGCTTCGTCAAGGAAATTAAGAGAAGAAGGAAAGCTGATGCTTTGCAGATTGTGACATTTTCGGAAGGCACCGATTTTAATGGCCAAAAGGCCCTCGTTGAGCGTAACCGACTGCAGTTGTGTACAGGAAAAGAAGGCCCATTTGCCGATAGTATCTACAGTGGCGGGAATGACCACGGAAATCAGCGCGGAGTCGTTGGCGAAACAGAGTTCGTCGATGACGGTGATGGTAGAAGGAATGTTCACCGTCTGCAAACTGGTGCAGTATCGGAAAGTACTATTGCCCGTTACAGTGATTCCTTCCGACAGCGTCAAGTTCTGTAAACTGTGACAGTCAGAGAAGACCGCGTAACCTATGGAGGTGACATTACCGGGGACGACCAGCGATGTAAGACTAATACAATCAGAGAAAGCAAAATCGCCTAACGTGGTGAGGTTTTGGGGCAGCGTCAACTGCTGCAAGTTGGGACAATCGTAGAAAGCGCAATATTGAATGGTCTCCGCTGCCGGGATGTCAACCGAAATCAGCCCAGAGCACTTGCGGAAGCAGGAGGAATCCAGGTGGATAAGCGACGAGGGCAATGTGACATGCGTCAACGAATCGCATTTGTAGAACACACGGTTTCTTAATTCGGTCACGGCGTGGTTGCTGCCGTTGAAAGGCACCGAATCAGGCACCACCATCACGCCTTGCGGTTTGGCGTAGCCGTTCCACAAGCTATCGTTGTTTGTGTTTGGAACGAGATACCGCGGCGGCACCACTATGGCATTGCCGGTGCTGTTGTCAACGGTGTAATAGAGCGTGGTGCCCTGATAGGCATAGCTGAAAACGGAGTCCTGGGCCTTCACGCTTTGCCCAGCAAACATGACCATCACGAGGATGACGGAAAAGAGGATTTTATGTTTCATATTATTACAATAAGAAAATTATCCAAGGCTCTTGGCGGCATATACCCCACCAAAGGGCTACAGAATTCTCGGCAAAGATAAACTTTTTTCCAACTCATTACCCATAAACCTTAACCATGTAACCATGTAACCATGTAACCCAAAAAGGGAACCTCGCAAGAGGTTCCCTTTTGCATATAGTCGGGAAAAATGATTACTTCAGAATCGTAACCTTGTAGTTGGCAACGCCCTTGTCGGTGGTGACATTCACGATGTAAGCACCGGCGGCCACGTTGAGGTTGATGACCTCGTGCGTGGTGTTCACAGCACCGCTGTAGATCAGCTTGCCGTAAGCGTCGAAGATGCGGACATTGTCGATGTTCATACCCTCGTTGTTGAGGATGTGGACATTCTGATGCTCAGCATACACCTTGACGTTGTTCTTCACAAGGTCTTCGATGCCAGTTTCGTCGATCGTGGTGTTGTCGGTCTGGAAGGACACCAGGTTAGCCCAATCGCTGTGGTTGTTGCCCGTGCAGATAGCCTGGACTTGCCACAGATAGGTGGTGGCCGGGTTCAGATCGGTCAGCTGGTAGCTGTTGCCAGAGACATTGGAAACCGTGGTGAAGTTGCCGGTCGGGGTCTTGTACTGGATATTGAAGGTCGTAGCCGTCGGGTGAGACCAGTGCAGCATTGCGGAAGTGCTGTCAATATGCGTGGTGTACAAGTAACTCGGAGCTTCACATTCAGCCGGAGCGAAGGTGACGTTGATGGTATGGTTGGCAACCACGTTGGTGAAGACGTAGGAGGCCGGAGCACCGACGCTCATACCGTCAACCGTGACTTGGGCAACCACATAACCGTTGGCAGGATTGAAGGCATAGACCTGAGTACCACCGTGGTTCACCGTGGTGTTGCCGTT
The DNA here is from genome assembly GCA_017962275.1 of Bacteroidales bacterium. Classification (GTDB taxonomy): domain Bacteria; phylum Bacteroidota; class Bacteroidia; order Bacteroidales; family WCHB1-69; genus F23-D06. The sequence goes on along the minus strand of JAGCVQ010000081.1, from coordinate 16,514 downwards.
CGGCGTGATAGTACCGTTGGCACCGGCGGAAGCGGTGATGGTGTAGGTCTTGGCCGTCATCGTGGCCGTGATGGTCTGGTTGGAGCTGATAGCCGCGAAGGTGTAGGTGTAGGTACCGTTCACGTTCGGGACGTTGTTCAAGTTCACGTTGGAACCGTTCACAGAGATGGCGCTGACATTGTAGCCCGTAGCCGGGGTGACCACGAAGGAAGGCGTAGCACCGTAGAGGACGGTGGTCGTACCCGGGGTGATCGTACCGTGAGCCGGCTGGTTCACCGTGACGGTGTACTCGTTAGCGTCGAAAGCAGCGTAAATCTCGTGGTTGGCCGTAACACCCGTGAAGGTGTAGGAAGTCAAAGCGCCCACAGAGACACCGTCCACGAAGACATCGCTCACGTGGTAGCCTGTGTTGGCGGAAATCGTGTAGGTCTTGTCACCGTTGTAAGCAACCGTGGAAGCGCCGGCAGGCGAAATCGTACCGCCGTTGCCAGCCGTAGCCGTGATCGTGTAAGCGTTGGCGACGAAGGTGGCAGCGATGGTGTGAGCAGCAGTCAGAGCCGGGAAGGTGTAGGTAGCCACGGCGCCGATGGAAGTGCCGTCAACCGTCACGTCAGCGATGCTGTAACCAGCGTCAGGAGTGATGGTGAAGGTCGGGGTAGCACCGTAAGCGTAGGAAGCCGTAGCCGGAGTGATGGCACCGTGAGCACCGGCATTCACCGTGATCTCGAAGGCCATCGGAGCGAAGGTGGCGCTGACAGTGTGGTTCTCCTCGATGTTGAGGAACGGAACCGTGAGGGTGGTCACACCTTCAGCCTGCGTGAAGCCGTAGGTGACACCGTCGTTCGTCAACGTAGCGATGTAATATCCGGGATTAGCGGTGAACACAATCTCAGCATCCTGATGGTAGAAGTAGTTGGAAACACCGGCCGGGGAGACCGTACCGTTGGCACCACAAGCAGCCGTAACCGTGTAGGTGTTCTGCACGAAGGTCACCACGTAGTTGTAATCGCTGGTGATGTTGGTCAGCGTGTCAGTGAAGGTTGCGGCGGGATCAGCCACCACCATGGCCACGTTGTTGCGCGTCAGCGTACCGATACGGTAGCCAGCGGCGGGAGTGGCGGCGAAGGCATAGACATAGTCCGGATTGTAGTCGAACTCAGCACCCGGGGTAACCGTACCGTTGCCGTAACCAGCAGTCGTGATGACATAGTGGTTCGGAGCGAAGTTCACCACCACCGTGTGGGTGCCGAACAGATGCTCGAAGGAGTAAGACTCGATGTTGGTATGCTCCACACCGTCGATGATGATGCTGGCGACATGATAGCCAGGAGCAGGAACGATTGTGCTCATCAGATCAGCGTAACCAGGCAGCGTAACCGTGTAGGTTGCCGGCAGCGTGGTCTCGCCATCCACCACAAATTCACCGTTGATGGTGCCTTGACCAGCCTCCACCGTGTAGATGATGTGCGTGCTGTCGAGATCAACCACCACATTGATGTCCTTGTCTTCCATCACCGGGCTCAGCGTCAGTGCATATTGGTTGTTGCCGAGGGAGGTGACGAATTCAGTGTAGTCCATGCCATTGACGGAAACGGACTCGAAGTGGAACCAAGGCTTAATCGTGATCACACCGTTGTGCGTGCCGCCGTGGGCCACAAGGTCAGGAGAAGGCGTGTAAGTAGCACCAGGAGCATTGTTGTTGTAAGCGGTGTAATAGAGGTTGTTCACCGTAGCGACAACATTGTAGTTGTTCTCGATGAAGGTAACATACACATAGTCACCGTTCTCCGGAACGAAGGTGTAGTTATCGACAATAGCGTGGTTCGGGTTCTCACCTCTCACCAAAACACCATTCACATAGATGCCGGAGACGTGGTAACCGAAGTTGGAGGTGATATGCAGCGTAACTTCCTCGCCTTGAGCAGAGTAGTAGTAACCGCCGTCGGTAATAGCTACGTTGGAAACCGCGATGGAACCATTGCCGTCGTTACCGACAGAGAAGCTAACAGCTCTCTTAACGGAAATGTTGTCAATAGAGAAACCGTCAGTACCAATCGGGCTTTCAGCCTTGAATGCGAGGTGCAGGTTATCCATGCTCATGTACATGGTGCCCACATAGTCGTAGTGCTGATACTCCGTATTGTTGAAGTTGAAGGTCTTCACCCAATAGTCATTGTACGGGTTAGTGCTCGGTCCGTAGTGGAAGCTGAACTTCTCGTTGTAGTACGGGCTGTTGGCCTTGTAGTCGAAGCTGATGAGATACGTATTGTACGGGGTGTACTCAATACACGGAGAGATAATCCAGTCGTTGGCAACAGCCTCATCATTACCATTGTATCTGATGCTGTTGTTGGAGATAACAAACGTATTGTTGTCCTGATCGTTGTCCAACACAGGCCATTCCAAACCGACCAGCAAGCTGCTGAAGTTCTCCTCGTACGGGAGGGCTTTCACCTCGGTCAGATTGGTCAGACCGGAATTGGCGACGTTATCATCCGTATTGGTTTCGCCCGGAACTTCCACCCAAGCATGGATGAAGTTGGTAGCTTCCGTAAACACAGGAGCAGTGTTGAAGGTATAGGTGTAGAGGTCGCCATAATCGAATGACAAGTAAGGCGTAACCGTCTCATGCACAATCGGACCTACTCCGTTCACTTGATAGTAAGCCTCGAAGCTGGTGATGGGGCTTTCCATCATGTTCTCCACGGTGATACGGGCAATCATGCCAGTAGAGAGGTCACAGTTGCTGGCATTGGTATAGACATTCACCAAAGCAATGTCAACCAAAGCGGGACAAACCACCACGATGGACACTTCCTCACTCTCATCTTCCTCATCACAGAGAGCCTTGACGACAACCGTGTAGGAATCACCGGGTTGCATACCGTTGATGGTGTAGGTCGGGGTAGTGACAACATCCGTAATAGCATTGCCCTCAGCGGGGATCAAAGCGATATGCCAGGAGGTCTCTTCGCCACCGGCGAACCAAGTGATAGTGCTTGAACCGTTCTCAACCTCGGTAGCAGAGAGAGCCATCGGAGCGGGACAGGTGGGCATGACACAAGCAGCAGTGAAAATATCACCATATTGTGTACCAGCACCGGAAACAAGTTCAATACCGCATCCATTCAAGATTTCGAAAGAGGTCTCACTGGGATACATACCATTCACCCAAGTACAAGTCATAGACTCATTGTCAGGAATGGTAACCGTGTAGGTGGCATCGTAACCGTCGTCAATAGTCAACGTTTGGCTATCACCGTTGCTGAAGGTAACCGTAATAGCGTTACCGTTCCAGCCATCGCCGTAAGAATCGTGCAGCACGAAGACGTAGTCGCAGCTTTGACATTCGGTGTTGAATGTAGCCGTTGCATACTTGCTGGAAATTTCCTCACCACAGAGGGCCTTGACGCGCACCATATAAGGTGTACCACCTTCAAGACCGGTCAACGGATAGGTAGTGGCAGTCACTTCCTCAACCGTCCAGTCTGCATCCTCAGCAGCCTTGTACTCAAACTGCCATGCAGTTTCATCGCTGCCAGCCGTCCAAGTCACAATAGCGGAATTACCCGTAATGGCCGTGACAGTCAGATTAGCAGGTTTCACACACGGAGACGGATCCGGACATTCAGCCGTGAAGAAGGCTGCATCCTGAGCGCCATTGCCGGAATAAACCGTTTCGCCACAATCGTTCTTAATCTCGAAAGAGGTTTCGTATGCGTAGCTACCCGTTGTCCAGTTGCAGACCATGGTCTCAGCCTCAGGAATCGTAACAAATTCTGTTCCTTCACTGCCGCTCGTTAAAGTAATCGATTGGGAAGTGCCGTCGCTAAAGTTGATCAGAATAGCGTTACCGTTCCAACCGTCGCCGTAGCTGTCGTGCATCACAATAGTGTATTCGCAAGGGTTACCACAGACAGTGGAGAAGGTGGCGGTAGCAGCCTCAGAAGTGGCGTCGCCGCAGATGGAAGTGATGGCAACTTGATATTCGGTAGAGGAAGCAAGACCCGTCAGAGTGAGCGTAGCAGCGTCAACAGTAACAGTCGTCCACTCCTCATCGGCAGTAGCCTTGTAAGCCACCGTCCAAGCAGTCTCATCAGCACCCGGAGTCCAAGTCAGAACAGCGGAGTTGAAGGTGATGTTATCAGCAGTCACGTTGGTGACAGGCAGACAGGTAGCATCAGCCGTGGAGGTCAGAGAGACGTTATCAATAGCACAAGTGTACCAAGTGCTCTCCTTATACCAACGGAAAGCGATTCTGGCACCATCAGGAATCAAACCGTTATAAGCGGTGAAGTCCACACTGTAGTCGTTGTTGGAGGTGGTCACAGAAGGAACAGTTTCCACCACAGTGTAACTGTTGATCGGATCCTCGGAATCGGTCACGAAACCAACCGTAAGAACACCTTGGGTAGCACTTTCCATTCTACGCCAGAAGGAGAGGGTCATGGTGCTGATAGGATGTTCGAACATCGGGAGGATAGCGAAAGCAGAGTTACCGGAACTGTTGGCATAGAAGCCAAGGCCCTTGCCGCTCTGTGCATAGTTAAAGGCAGAAGTTGCACCCGTATTCACGTGAGGAGCGTAGTTCTTGTTAGAATTGTTGGTGTAAGACTCCCAACAAGTGGGCACCACACCAGCGGCGCTGTAGCTTGAACCCGGATAGCTGTCGAAGTTCTCTTCGTACGGGGTAGCCAGCGGCAGACACTTGGTGGTGACGGTGATACCCAGAGAGTATTCACTGGTCGTGGTCACACAGTTGGCCTGCACATAGAAATCATAGGTAGAAGCATCATTAAGACTGGTAACCGTGAACGGGTTAGCGTCAGCGGCAACCACAGTACCCGTACCAGGCACGAAGCCGGTGGGACCGTATTCGATGTTCCAAGCCTCTTCAGAACCGTTGGCCGTCCAAGCCAGCGTAACGTCGGTAGCGGCAACATTCGTAGCCGTGAGCATCGTAGGCATCTGGCAATCGGGCTTCATCTCCACGACGAAGTCATCCAAGTTCCAGGAGCAGCTGCCCGTGGCGGAAGTGAAGCGCAAGGTAATACGAGCGCCATCCGGCACAGTCTCACCAAAGGTGAACGGACCATAGAGCATAGCGTTAGCGCGGTTGTAGCTGCCGGATTGAGCAGGAACTTGCAGCACTTCCACGAAAGTGGTGGCATCGGTAGCATCCGTAATATAACCTAACTGCATAGTACCAGGCGTAGTGCCAGTAACTCTACCATAGTAGCTGAACTGCAGATCCGCGAGGTTGTTGGTGAATTCGGGCAGCACCAAAGTAGCCACCGCACCACTGTTACCCTTCAGCTCTGCACTGTTCTTACCAGAATGAGCAGCAGCAGAATAGTCACGATAGATGAACGGAGAGTTGAAGCTGGTCATCTCGGGAGTAGCCCAGCAATCGTCGAAGGCAAGGTTACCGGAACCGATGTAGGATTCGAAATCTTCACCCCAAGGATTCTCTTGCGTGATCGTGATCGGACCACACTCGGTCTTGAAGTTCATCTTGTCAGACCACACGCTCAGGTAGCCGAGACCGCAGTCAGCCATCACATAGACATCGTAGTAAGAATAAGGATTCAGACCCGTGAGCGTGACGGTGTTCTCAGCCGTGCTCATCTGAATGCCGTTGCCGAGAGTGAAACCGGCTGCACCATATTCCACAACCCAGCTGGAAGCATCGCCAGCGTTCCAGGTGATTGTGGTGGCATTCTGACCGTTCTCCAAAACGGAAAGACCCGTAGGAGCAGGACAGATGGTCGGCATGGTGAAGTCGATGACAGACCAATCGCTGGTCTCTTCCTCACCGCAAATGGCTCTTACCTTAATATTATATTGTCCGCCTTCGGCCAAACCGGAGAGGTCGAACTGGGAACCGTTTTGCACGTTCAGCGTGACGGTGAAGTCATTATTGATACCCGTCACCACAGCCTCATACTCGTTGATACCATCAACGGGCAGCCAGCTCACGTTCACAGTGTGCGCATGAGCCACAGCTGTCAGGTTCTGCGGAGCGATACAGTTGGCCACAGTCGTGAAATTCACAATGGCTTCGCTGCTCATACCGTCGGCACCGCAGTCAGTCATCAGACGGACAGCATAGTTCGTATTCTGATCCAGACCGGTCAGCTCGTAGTGGTTGTCGGTCAGGTTGAGGATTGTCCAGTCATCAGCATAGTCAGCCTTGTAGCCGAGCACCCAAGCAGTGGCGTCGCCAGCCTCCCAATCGAGGATAGCGCTTGTGGTGGTGATGTTGCTCACGGTCAGGTCAGCGGGAACCACGCAATGGGCGTCACCGCAAACATAACCCGTGAAGTCAACCTTCAAGTTCGGAAGATAGCTGGATGTTACACCCGTGTTGGTTCCCGGGTGGTTGCCATAGCTCTCGGGAGAGCTGTCGGAACGTCTGTAAAGGACGGCGTCGGTTTTGCTGGTGTATCTGTATTGCACGCTGTTGTAAGCCTGAGCGGTACGAGCCGTAACGATGACTAGGTTGTCCTCACCATTATAATAGTAAGGAGTGTTCAACGTGTAGGTCTCCCAACCGACTTCGGAACCAAGGGTACCATTGTAAGACTCATAAACCAAAGTCAGCTCATCCATAGAAAGCCAATCCGTTGTGCTCTCGTTGGTGGCAGAAGACTTCGTGCCAATGTAGATCTTAAAATAGTCGTAATTATGTGTAAGCGATGCATTCACATACCAAGACAAGGAGTTGATATAACCTGGGGTAGAGAATTCTGATGCCGGGTACACCATCTGTGTCCAAGAGTTCTTGTAGTATGCGTTGGCAGGAGCAACATTAGATGTGCTCGTGCCGGTACCGATGGTGATATCCAACGGGGCGGTCGTCAGCTCAATGCAGGGCACATAGAACTGGGCGTTTGCCCAAGCGCTGACACCGTTGCTGCCGCAGTTGGTTCTCACACGCACGTCGTAGGTGACCTCGGTGCTGAGGTTGTTCAACGTGGCGGTCGGGGTGGTGGTGGTCACGGTCTGCCAAGCATCGCTGGTGGCATCCTTGTATTCCACAACCCAAGCATCCTGGCCTTCCATGGCGTTCCAGGTGACGACAGCAGTGCGACCGTCAATCGTGGCGGCGAGGTTGGTCGGAGTGGTGCAGGTGGAGTACATCATAACGTCGTCGATGGCAGCAGGAGCTTGCGCACCGCCAGCAGCATCGTTGCGCCAGGTGAAGACGATGTATTTCTCACCAGCGTAGGAAGCCGGGATCAACACATTCTTGCCGGTGAACTCGTTCTCACCATAGATACGGGCGAGGTAGTTGTCGGGCAGAGTGCCAGCCACAGGAGCCTCGTCGAGGACGGAAACCTGCAGATAGTCGTTCGCGTCACCCACGGTGCGGCAGTTGAAGCTCAGGATCACATCGGAAGCGGGCAGGTCAACCTTCACGTAAGCGTGGGAAACGGAAGCAGCAGTTACATTATATTTATTAGTAAGACCATTCGAAGAGGAGATGTACAGTTTATCGTTGTCAAAGCCAGAGGCCTCGCCGATATACCACTTGTTGGTGTTCTCACCGTTCACGAGCGTCCAGATGTCGTTGACATATCTTTCGCCAAACGTGCTGGTGAAAGGCAGAGCGGTGGAGATGATGTCGCCGTTGTCGCGCGGGTAGAGTTGCGCGTTGCCGTTATAGAGAGTCACTAAACCGACCACGGTGCCCTTGTCGCCAGCGGAGAAGCTTCTGCTGACCGTCTTGAAGTTGTTGCGCACTGTGATCGTGCTGCCATCCTGCGTGAAGTTGACATTCGTGGCGGAGTTGGTGTTGAAAGAGCCTGCGGCAAATTCGCCATCCACCAACATCACCAATTGGGAGACATAGTTTGTGGGATTGGCCAGAAGATCAGCGACAGTCACCACCGTCGGGACAACCGTCTCGCCAGCCACACCTGCAGCGGTGTTCAGCGTGGGAACAAGCTCGTCCAAACCGTTGAAGGTGGTGCGGGTGCCGGCAATGCCTCCGCTGATCACATCACCTTCGTTGTATTCCGTGGTGATGACGGGGTTGGCGTTGTCATAAACCAAAAGACCGCCGGTCTCGTCTTTCACGTACACGTAGCGACCGCTGCGGTAAACGAAGGTCACATCGCCGGTGATCATAAACAGGTTGGCGTTCTCGGCAGCATAGAAGGCTGCGATGTTGTTGAGGAACACAGGGAAGACATAGTTGGCAGTGGTCACCGCGCTGGTGTCCTCGCCGAGGACAGCGTAAGCGGAGACGGCTGCAGTGGCGTTCACCGTGAAGGGAGCGTTGTAAGGCAGAATTTCACCATCGTTGATGGAGTAGAAAATGTCAGCACCGGGGGTAGCGCAGGTCAGCTCCACCGTCTGCTCGGTGTAGTAGTTGCCGGAAGGAACGGAAACGACAGGAGCATAGACAGCCGGAGGGATGGCCTCGCTGTAGGTGATGGTAATGCTGGGAATTCTGATGTGGCCGCTGGTAGAGTTGACGGCATTGTAGAATACCACGCTGGAAGCGGCCTCGAAACCGGAGATAGAGCATGCATTGCCGACCACAGCAGCGACAACGGCCTCGCCGCCGTCCACAATAAAGCCAATCTCACCTGTGTTGCCTGAATTTTCATTCACGACAACACCCGTGATCACATAGCCTGCGGCCGGAATCAACGTCATGGTGTTACCATTGCCATTCTTGGGGTAGAACCGCATTGCCGCACCCGTATTGTAATACTTGGGCGCATTGCTGGCTCCGCCAATGTCAGCTGTGAACGATATGTACTCATTAATCGTTCCAGCAGTAATGGCTTGAGCATTTTCATATCCTTGCTCCGAGAAGACATACGTTACCTCGTCAGCAAAGACATTACCGACCGCCAACAGCGTAACCAGCATGAAAGCGGCAAAGTGCTTGACCTGTTTGGTCAGCCTCTTTAAAATGTAAGCTTTTCTCATAGTTTGTAAATTTTATGAATAATAATTAATTTAGTTTATACTCCAATTTATTCGTCTTTATACACTTTTCACACAATATACAATATCTAATATACCAAGCCGCAAAGATACTTTTTTTTTTAATACGGCATGACCGAAAAAAAATTTTCTTGAAAACCTTCCTAAACCCTAAACTATAAACCATAAACTCTAAACAAAAAAAGTGTATCTTTGCCCCCGTATAAAAATGCATCTATAAACCCCAAAAATATCAACAAGTTATGAAAGACAACATCACGATGAGCTTGAACCCGCTCGTGAATTATTTCAAGAAAAGTCCGAAGGAGTTCACCAAGGCCGACATGATCAAATACGTGGAGGAGAACAACATCCCCATGGTGAACTTCCATTATGTGGCCGGTGACGGGCGTATCAAGACCCTCGGTTTCGTGCTGCACAGCCGCGACTATCTCGAACAGATTCTCTCCAACGGCGAGCGCGTCGATGGTTCGAACATCTTCCCGGCTTTCATCCACGCCGGTTCCAGCGACCTGTATGTGATCCCGCGTTTCTCCACCGCCTTCCTGAATCCGTTCACGGAAATTCCCACCCTGTCGTTCCTCTGCTCCTACTATAACAACGAAGGCAAACCGCTGGAAAACTCTCCGGAGTACATCCTGCGCAAAGCCGCCAAATCCTTCACCGAAGTCACCGGCAACTACTTCCAGGCCATGGGCGAGCTGGAGTACTACGTCATCGGCGATGAAGATGACCTCTTCACCATCCCCGACCAGAAAGGCTACCACGAGTCCTCCCCGTTCACCAAGTTCGAGCATTTCCGCGCCGAGTGCATGCTCAACATCGCCAAGATGGGCGGCCTGATCAAATACGGCCACTCCGAGGTGGGCAATTTCACCATGGACGGCAAGATTTACGAGCAGAACGAGATCGAGTTCCTCGTGACCGACGTGCAAGATGCTGCCGACCAGCTGATTCTCGCCAAGTGGATCATCCGCAACTTAGCTTACGAGTACGGCTTCGACGTGACCTTCTCCCCGAAGATCACCACCGGCAAGGCTGGCAGCGGTCTCCACATCCACACCTGCATTGTCGATGGCAAGGGCAAGAACCAGATGGTGACCAAGGGCAAGCTCAACAGCATCGCCAAGACCGCCATCGCGGGCTACATGACCTGCGCCGGTTCCCTGACCGCCTTCGGCAACACCAACCCGACCTCCTACTTCCGCCTCGTGCCGCATCAGGAGGCTCCCACCTCCGTTTGCTGGGGCGACCGCAACCGCTCCGTGCTCGTGCGCGTGCCGCTGGGCTGGACCCACAAGAACGACATCGTGGCCGAGCTGAACCCGTTAGAGAAGGCCGTCAACAAAGACCGTTCGCAGAAACAGACCGTCGAGTTCCGTTGCCCGGACGGCTCCGCTGACATCTACCTGCTGCTGGCCGGCCTCGTCTGCGCTGCCCGCCACGGTTTCGAGATGGAGAACGCCCTCGAATTTGCTAAATCCACTTACGTGGACGTCGATATCCACCGTCCGGAGAACAAGGCCCTCGTGGAGAAGCTGGCCCAACTGCCCGCCTCCTGCTGGGAGTCCGCCGACGAGCTCAGCGCCCACCGCAACATCTTCGAGGCCCACGGCGTCTTCGACCGCTCCATGATCGACGACATCATCAAACAGCTCAAATCCTTCGACGACCGCAAGATCCGCGAGCAAATCGTCAAGAAACCCGAGCTGATGGCCCAGATGGTGAAGGAGTATTTCTACTGCGGCTAATAGCCAAAAGCCAAAAGCCAACAGCCAAAAATGTAGAGACGTTGCGCGCAACGTCTCTGCATTTTTTTTAAATCGTTGTAACGAAATCCTCCCTTCATGCGACATACCCCATTGAAAGAGAAAAAATTTTTTTTCGTCATGGTTTGTATAATAAAATTTGTAATTTTGCCCTCTTCAAATTAGGGTTGTTATAAACGGTTACTTCGATATGAAAAAACGAATACTTCTTCTGGTCCTTTTATTGACAGGTTTTTCGGCAATATTGTTCGCCCAACAGGGCAGCAATGTGACCGTGTTGTCGCTGCAGAACACGCATGTGGACACGATTTTGAAATACCATCTCGCCGGTGAGGGTGTGGAATTGAGCAACGGCAGGTTCAACAACCAGCCGGGTATCGTCACCTCCAACCAGATCGGCACTTTCGCCCGGAACAACTTCCTGTCGTTCCCGTTCGAAATGGGTCTGATCATGACCACGGGTGCCTGCTCGGTGGCGGCAGGGCCCAACAGTTCCGGTAGTGCGTCGAGCATCGCCAACGTCACCTATACCGACGCCCTCCTGCAGCAATACAACCAAGGTTACAATGTGATGAACAGTGCCGCTTTGGACTTTGACTTTTTAACCTACGCCGACACATTCGCTTTCCATTACGTGTTCGGTTCGGAAGAGTACCCCAACTTCGTTTGCGCTTCCTATAACGATCTGTTCATCTTCCTGCTCACCGGCCCCGATCCTGTGACCGGTGTGACAACCACCAAAAACGTGGCTGTGATCCCCGGAACGGTGTCGGCCGCCAACCCCGAAGGTCTGCCGGTTTCCATCAACACGGTGAACGGCGGTGCCAGCAGCAGTGGCGGCGCGAACTGCTATAGCGGTACCTATTCCGCCTACTATATCTCGAACGGTTCCGGCGGCGGCGCGAACGGAGTCGAATACAACGGTTATACCGTGGAGATGGCCGCCGAAGGAATTGTCAACGCCTGCGACACCTACCACATGCACTTAGCCATCTGCAACGCTGGTGACAACTCCTACGACTCCGGTGTGTTCCTCGAAGGCAAGAGCTTCAAGAGCGAAATCACCACCAAACTGCTGATGCGCACCTCCTACTGTCTGCACGAACCTATCATATTCGAATACCAAGCCGAGAATATCGACACCGTGTACATCATCACCCCGAGCGGCGACACCATCCGTCCGCCTCTCATGATTGAAAGCGCGGAAACCTCTGACGAAGGCTTGTATTACCTATGGGTCCATAAAGCCATTGAATGCGCGGACATCTGGGCGCATGACAGCCTCTATATTGAAGTCATCAACACGTTCAAGCCAAACCTTGGCGAAGACCAATGGCACTGCACCGGTGAAGTGATCACCCTCGATTCCCACTATGACGATCCCACCGCTACTCTTTCGTGGAATACCGGTGACACGGTTCCTTCCATCACCGTCATAACCTCCGGGGAATACATTCTCGAAGTGGAGATGTTCAATCCTGAAACGAACACCCGTTGCTGGAGTTCCGACACCGTGAACGTCAACTTCTGGCCGCTGCCGAAAGCCGACTTCGAGTCCGACGTGACTTCCGGCTGCACACCTGTCACCACCCACTTTACCAATCTCTCCACTACCACCTCTGACACCCTCTCCTGCGTGTGGATCGTGTTCGACGAGGACTACAACGTCGTGGAATACACCTACGATGCGGATCCCATCTTCCATTTCAACGATGCTGGTAGCTACACCGTGAAATTGGTGGTCACTACCGCCGATGGTTGTCAGGATTCCATCACCAAGTGGAATTACATCACCACCTCTCCGCAACCGACCATCGATTTCTTGGCCACGCCGGAGACCTGCATGATGAGTGAAACTGGCGGCGTGATTGAATTTTCGTCCTTCATCTCCGACAATGTGAACGGAGGCGCGGACAACCATTTGGTGTGGTATTTCGGCGACGGTGAGGAGACCGAAGAGGAACTCAACACGTCGCACACCTATACCTCTTGGGGCGACTATACCGTGACCTTGGCCTTGACCACCGGTTCGGGCTGCGGCGACTCCGTAAGCCACGTCATCGTCATTGAGGACGACCTGATCTTCCCGAATGCCATCACCCCCAACGGCGACGGCATCAACGATGTGTGGGCAATCGGCAACCTCAACACGGAAATCAATCCCGAGGATCCCGACGAGTACCGTCACAACGAACTGCGCATCAGCGACCGTTACGGCAAGGTGGTCTATCACGTCAAGAACTACGACACTTGGGCCAAGGACGGACAGATTTATCCCGGACAGCATGTATTCAACGGCGAAAACCTTTCCGACGGCGTTTACTACTTCACGTTCACCTACAAGGGCAAAGCGAAGACCTTCTCCTGGAGCGGATCGATTACAATCGTACGTTAAAACGTTGGAGATTCCGCTCAACGCTGTCGCGTTTTCGCGGAATGACGTATCGCATCCGTGACAAAAAAGGGAAAAAGATGGACGGCGGGTATGGGGGTGTGCGCGTCATTCCGCTGCCGACGATAGGAGGCGGCGGAACCTCTCACAACAACAAAGCACCCGCCCCCACCAACAGTCCTAACGCCATCGTTATCCCTTTCATAATTAAGAAATTACGCTTGGATTGCGCTATCAGCGGGATGCCGGCATGACCGTTCTGTGCAATGGAATTGGCCAACAGCACGGCAAAGGGAACGCTGCCCTGCAGGAAGAGCATCACGAAGATGAGGTGCGGACCGGAGACGGGCAGGAAACCCACGCCCACGGCAATGAGCAGCAGCAGCCACTTTGTCCAGGCATTGTTCTCCATCAACGTTTGCAAATCCACAAAATGATTCAGGATGCCTAACACCAAGAGCGTACCGAAGGCGTAGAGGAACAGCTTCAACGCATGTTGCTTGATGACGTGCTCCCACACATGCTCGCGCAGGTAATGCGTCACGCGCTCGTGCCAGGAATGGCTGTGCGTTCCTTCGTGGCCGTGCTCGTGATGATCCTCCTCCTCGTGAAGCACGAAGTTGTGATTGTCGGATGTAATAATCTTACCTTCAGGAACTTTCAACAACAACAGCCCGACCACAAAACCGATTACGAAAAGAATGCCGGTGAGGATAAGCGCCTGTTTTGGGCTTTGGGCGGCGAGGAAGAGCGCTTCGTCGCCGAAGGTGGCCACCATACCGCCGATCAGCGCCCCGAAGGAGAGCAGCCGGTGGGTGAACAGCGATACCACCACGAATCCGCCCGCGCATCCGGGAATGGCTCCGAGCAGACACGCCATCGCCACTTCCAACACGGGCTTCCCATGTATTTTCTCAAATAAACGTCCTGAGGATGAAATGTTTATGGATTCCACCACCGCCATCAGCACCAACACCAACAGCGTGATGGAAATCGATTCCCGCAGCGCCTCCCACAATATGTACATAGGTAGATTTAGATACAGATTGGTTGTAGGGGCGAATAATTATTCGCCCTTACAGATTCAAATTCTTCGCTAATGTCGGATCCGTCTTTTTCGCACCCCAAACCTTGGCGGAGATATCGTGGGCCTCCTTGGGGGTCATCAGGTCGTAGTGTTCCATAGCGCGTTGCACGAAGATGCACTGCTGGATCTGGGCCTTGTCGGTGACCACGGCATCGGCGAGGGCCTTGCAGGAGGGGTAGCCGCAGAGGTGGCAATCCACCTGCGGGAGGTTCTGGTTGATCTCGAACGCCCGTTTCATCTTCTGCATGGCGGCGGCCACATTGTCGTCCATCTTGTCCATCGAGCGCGGCTCCACGTTGCTCACGTGCCGCTTGTCGGCAAGGTAGTCGAAATAGTTGAGCAGGTCGTTGTCCTCGGCATCCACCTCTTCGGAGCATTTCTGCATCCGCTTGCGCTGCCGCTCGATCATGAGGAAGCGGTTCTCAGCCGTGAGGATGCCGCCGCAGCAACTGCCATCGCAGGCGCGAAGTTCCAGGAAGTCAATGTCTTGGATATCCTCATCCTCCACCTTCTCCAAGAATTCGGAAACGTTGTGGATGTCGTCGATGGCCAAATTGCGGCCGGTGCGCAGCATCTTGGCCTCGCCGCCGGTGAGCGGGTAGGTGATGCTGGCCTTCGACAGCCGGTGGAAGCGCACCGACTCGTCGCACAGCTGGTATTCGCCGGTCTTGATAACGCGCATCACCTTGCTGTAGAGATAGTTCATGTTAATCACGCCCGACACGGGGGACTTCTCCTCTCCCACGGGGCTCTTGATGGCGGCAATCTTCGCGGCGCACGGCGACACGTAGAAGATGCCGATGTCCTCTTCCTTCACCCCTTTCTCAATCAGACTCTTCTTGATATATTCGGCGGTCATGTCGAACGGCGCCTTTGAAAGGTAGATGTTATCGACCAACACGGGGAACTTCACCTGGATGAGGCGCACGATGGCCGGGCAGAATGATGAAATCACCGGTTTCTCGCAGGGCACGTTGCCGCCTTCCATGTCGCGGCGGAGATACTCCTTGAGGAAATCCACGCTCTTCTCCACTTCATATATGTATTTGAAGCCGATGTGGAGCAGCGCGGAGAGGATGGTGCGCTCGCGAATCTTCTCCTCAAACTGGGCCAGAAAGATGGAGGGCACCAGCAGGACCGGGTACTCATAGTCGTAAACCGTCTGGAAGTCGTCCTGCTCGATGTAGATGGCGTTCATCGGGCAGGCGACATAGCATCTGCCGCAATCGACGCAACGGTTCGGGTCGAGCACGGGATGCCCGTCCTCCACATGTATCGCGCTCGTGGGGCACACGCCCGTGCAGTGCGAGCAGCCGATACAGAGATCGTATTTGAATTTCAGCGCGTGGTGGAAATCTTCTGCCATAATCCTTACTGGAAATAATTGATGAGTTCGATGGTGGTACCTTTGCCCACAGTGGAGGTGATGTTGAGGGAGTCGGAGTTGTTCTTGATATTGGGGAGGCCCATGCCGGCGCCGAAACCCATCTCGCGGACCTTCTGCGAGGCGGTGGAATAGCCCTTCTGCATGGCGCGGTCGATGTCGGGAATGCCGGGACCCTCGTCGTCGAGCACGATCTTGATGTGGTCCTCCTCCAGATCGACGGTGATGTCGCCGCGGTAGGCGTGCGCCACAATGTTGACCTCCGCCTCGTACAACGCGACCACCGTCTTCTTCACTATCTCGGGGCTCACCCCAATCTTCTTGAGCATACGCTTCACCTGGCTGGATGTGGATCCCGCGTTGGTGAAATCGCCGCCTTCTACATGGTAAACAAAATTCATAATGTCAGATTTGGTTAATAATCAGGTTAATAGACTGCCGGCAGTCCGGCGTTGTAGAGGATACCGGAGGTTTTGTACATGGAGAACCCCGTCCGGATGATCACCATGTCGTTGTCCTCGGCCAGCTCCTTCATCTCCTCCGTCACCTCCTTGCCGCGGACGATGAGCATATAGCAGATGTCGGACATCTCGCACGTCCGGATCGACTGTAAGTTGCTCAATCCCGTGAGCAGCAGCAGGTTGTCGGCATCCTTCAGGGTGAGCACATCGCTCATCAGGTCAGAAGCGAAGACACATTCAATCCGTTGGTCCAGATTGTCTTCTCCGCAAATAACTTCGCCTTGCACCAGGTCTTTGATCTCTTTGAGTGTCATTTCAAAAAATGTTTTCTAAAAAGGATTTGAAAAAATAATCCGCAAAGATACTTTTTTTTTAAATGGCACGTTCATCTAATGTTTTGTGTTTTTTGTGTACTTTTGCCGCCGATTTGGTTTAGGGTTTATGGTTTATGGTTTAG
>JAGCVQ010000008.1 GCA_017962275.1 Bacteroidales bacterium | reverse complement strand
CGACTTCACCCTCACGGTTCCGGCCGGCTATGCCGACGAAACAGTGCATGTGTATGCTTTCGTGATCGGTGCCTCCAGCACCAACGAGGGCCAGGCATCCACCACCGCCTACCTCGGCACCGCCGGAAGCGGTTCCTCCTCAGGCCGCAACACGGGTGGATCCGGCACCGTCAACGGATAAGTCGGAAATCCGTTTCATGAGGGTGCGTCAAACTCACGCACCCTCATTCTTGTTAATTGAAATTGTTCAATCAAGCTCGCGAATCAAGCTCGCGAAACTTAAATGATTTAGCTGTCACATACGATTAGGACTTTATGTCCCTGTATACTTTCTGGCTAAAACTCATAACACAATCGCCGTTACAGGTCACTCTGTAACGGCGATTGTGTTAGCAAAATGAGACAATCCGCAAGGATTTGTCCATTATCCCCTCAACTCACTTCACCCAAATCTCATCCACGAACAGCCAGGCCTGCTCGCCCGCGCTGATGTGCCAGCTGGGCATCTTGCCGTAGTTCTTGATGATAATCTTGACGTAACGGGCCTTGGCGTTGCCCGTCACTTTCAGGTCTTGGATGTGGGCGCCCTCGGTACGACCGATGGGCAAAGTCGTCTTGTTAAAGAGCGTATATTGCTTGCCGTCTTCGGAGACATAGACCTCGAAGGCGCGGGGGTAGAAAATCCAGGCTCGCTGCTCTTCCAACACGCCGGCGCCGACCTCCGAGATTTTCTTGTTCTCGCGCAGATCGACAATCAACTCGCAGTCGGTGGTGAAGCCCTGCCATCCGCCGATGCGATAGTTCACCCTGCCGCGCTGGTTGTCGATCAAGCCCTCGTCACCGCCTGCAAAGTATTGCGGGTTAGGCTGATTGACGTAAGTAATGTCCTTGTCACGGGTGTAGCGCACGTAACGCGCCTCCGCCACCTGGCTGGCGTTACCCTTCACATCCACCGCTACCGCATTGACCGTCACATCCTTGTCCACCTCGAAACGTTCCTTGTACAGTTTGCCGTTCTTCGGTGACGGGGTGCTGCCGTCGGTCGTGTAGTAAATCTGGTAACCGCCATCCAACTCCACCGGCACCGCCTGCACTCGTCTGGCAGGATTGTTATCTTGTGCCGCTTTTTGTTTCTCAGCCTCGGAAGGAACGACGTGTTTCCGGGACATGTCAATCACCTTAGGAACAGAGATGGAAACATACGTGCGGTCGCGGAAAGAGACCTTGTCGGTGGCGAACACCGGCACGGGCACGATGCTGACCGTAGGATCGATGCGGGAGTAAGGTTCGCTGGTGCCGCCCCAACCCCAGGTCCGGCTCGGTTGGTCACCCATGACGAAGGAAAGCTCTCCGCCTTCGGCAATCTCCCTATAAAGAATATAGGTACGCGTCAGAGGTTTCCCATTCAAGGTTGCAGACTGGATATAGGGTTTGTCGGAATCTCTCGTGACCGTCAGCGTTTTGCCATTCTCAAGATGCATCATCACCTTGTCGAATAGCGGATAACCGATGATGTATTGGTCGCTACCGGGACAAACAGGATAGAAGCCCATGGCGCTGAAGACGTACCAAGCCGACATCTGGCCACAGTCCTCATTGCCGCAAAGGCCGTCCGGCTTGGAGCTGTAGAGCTCGGTAAGAATCTGCTTCACCAACTTCTGAGTCTTGGCCGGCTTGCCCACGTAGTTGTAAAGATATGCGGCGTGATGGCTCGGCTCATTGCCGTGAGCGTACTGTCCAATGACACCGGTGATGTCAACCTGCTCGCGGCCTGCCATCTCGGAAGAGGAGTTAAAGAGACGGTCGAGGAAGATTTCCGTCTGACCGGGACCGCCCATCAGTTCGACATAGGTGTCGAAATCGTGCGGGATGTAAGTCGTATATTGCCAGCAGTTGGCCTCGGTGTAGAAATTGTTGACCTCGCGGGGGTTGAAAGGCGTGGCGAAACCACCATTCATGCGACCGTGCATGAAACCGTTCGGGTCCATAATGTTCTTGTAGGACTGGGCGCGACGGATATACTCTTCGTAAACCCTCTTGTCACCAATGGCTTTCGCGAACATGGCGATGCACCAGTCATCGTAAGCATATTCCAAGGTTTTCGACACCGACTCGTTCTCCATGTCGCCCGGCACAAAGCCGTACTTGGCATACTCGGGGCGACCGAGTTTGTCGAGGTTGGCCGTGGTCACCATCGCTTTCAACATCTCGTCAGCGGGATAGTCGCGGATGCCCTTCTGGTAAGCATCGTAAATGACGGGCACAGCGTGATAACCAATCATGCACCAAGTCTCGAAAGCGGAAAGCTCCCACATCGGCAGGTAACCCGACTGACGATACTGGTTCAGGAAAGTGTAGAGGAAATCACTGCTGCGCTTCTGGTCAATGATGTTGAGCAGCGGATGCAACGCACGGTAGGTGTCCCAAAGAGAAAACACGGTGTACATCTGGTGCCCCCCATCCACTTTGTGAATTTGCTGATCCTCGCCACGATAGCGACCGTCGAGGTCAGAGTAGAGATAGGGAGAGGTAAAGCAGTGATACAGAGCGGTGTAGAATGTCTTGAGGTATTCGGTGTTTTTCGATTCCACCTGAATTTTACTCAATTCCTTGTTCCAAATCTCGGTCGCGTTCTTGCGCACCTTGTCGAAGTCGAAGTCGCGGACCTCCGTCTGGTTGTTGATGGCGCCGTCCATATCAACAGCGGAGATGGCCACCTTGACCACCACCTGCGTGACACTTTCGTCGAAATAGAGAACCGCCTTGCAGTTGGTGCCCTTGACCTCCTTGACATTCACGGGCTTGTCGTCTTGGTAGTAAACAACTTCCGTGGGGGTAACAGAGGTTTTGAGGGAGAAGGCGCAATACTGGTCGTCGTTCCAAGCGGCGGAGCGGCGGTAACCCACCAAATCGTTGGCTTTCGTCGTCATATAGCTTTCCAACGTTTTGTCGCGGTGCTGCAAATCCACGATGATGCCGTGCTTGCCGCTCTTGTTGAAGGTGTAACGGTGCAGGCCCACGTAGTTGGAGACGGTCATCTCGGCCAAAATCCCGTTGTCGAACTTCACGGAATAGTAGCCGGGCTCAGCCTTCTCGTTCTTGTGGGAGAAAGCGAGGGCGTACTTCTCGTTGATGACGGAAGGGTCGCCGGTAAACGGAGTGACAAGGATGTCGCCGTAGTCGGAGCAGCCCGTGCCGTTGAGGTGGGTGTGCGAGAAGCCGTAAATCCGGTTGTCGGTGTAGTGGTAGGCGGAGCAGCCATCCCATCCGTCAAGACGGGAGTCGGGGCTGAGCTGCACGGCACCGAACGGCAGGATCGCGCCCGGGTAGGTATGCCCGTGCTCGGCCGTGCCCACAAAGGGGTTAACATACTGCGACTGCGCGAAACCCATCGCCGTCGCCAAAATTGCAATCAGAAGAAGCGTTGTTCTTTTCATTTTTTATTGTCGATTTTATTATGATATTATCGGTTTTGGTCTGCAAAGACGCACCATGCACGTCTCTACTCCTTCGAAACTTTCGCTGTCACGAAGCACAAATAGCAGAGGCAAGCGAGCGGCACGATGAAGGCGTAGCGGATGCCGACGCCCGCCATGGCGCCCGTGAGCAGCGGGACGATGGCCGCACCCACGATGGCCGTGGTCATCAGACCCGAAATCTCGTTCGACATCTCCGGCTTGTGATCAACGCAGATGGAGAAGATCAGCGGGAAGATGTTGGCGAAACCGATGCCGATGAGGATGAAGCTCAACCAAGTGGTGAAAGCGTTGTACGGCAGGAACAACATCAGGTTGCCGAGGATGGAGACCGCCACCGTGATGCCGAGGAACTTCTTGGCACTCATCTTCTGCAGGATGACACCGCCGAGGAAACGACCCACGAACAGGGAGATAATCAACACGATGTTGCCCATGGCCGGGGTCACGTTGGTGTTCTCGCTCAGAATCGACGGGATGCGGTTGAACATGGAAGCCTCCGCGCCGCAATAGAAGAAGATGGCGAGGAACATCATCAGAATGAAGGGATTACCTAACGCACGGATGCAATTGCCCAACGTCGTCGGCCTCTCATCGGACTTGCTGACGTTGTCGGGCACGAACATCACGACCATGACGAGCGTGATGAGCAGCACCACCGCGAATATCGGGAAGAGGATGCGGAAACCCATGTCGATGGTCTCACCGCCCTCCGAGGTGAACGAGAACCAGCCGTACTTCATCAGCGAAGTGCCGATGAGCACGAGAATCAGCGATGTAGAGAGTGTGCCGATGGCCTTCAGCGACTGCGCAAAAGAGAGCATGCTGGAGTACTTGCCTTCGTCGGAAACGTCGCGAATCAGCGGATTACCAGAGACTTGCAGAATCGTGGCACCTGCACCCATCAGCAGGACGGCCAAAAGGATGATCGGGAAGTTGAAGGCGAGGATCGGCAGCAACGCGCCGGCGAGGAAGAGGATCAGACCGATGGTGAGCATCTTCTTCTTGCCGATTTTGGATTGCCACACGCCCGTGGGCACCGACAGCACGCCGAACATGATCATGCCCGAAAGGGAGACCAACGACGCGGTGAACGGGGTGACGTTGAACGCCTTCTCGACGACGGAGACCAATTGTCCGGCCGCATCGCCAAAGCCCATGGCCAAAAAGACGAAAAACACGGAAATCAGGGATAGTTGTTTCTTCATAATGATGTATGTTTACGGTTTACAGTTTACGGTTTAGGGTGTAGGGTTTAGGG
>JAGCVQ010000080.1 GCA_017962275.1 Bacteroidales bacterium | reverse complement strand
TATGATTTCGGCTGGAAACCCTACCTTGATTGGAACAGACACGCATATATAAGCGATCCTCTGTGTATGTATTACGACTTCTTGTACTCCTTTGATGAGGATTGGTGGAAGTATGAAGCGGAACCCGATGGCAATGCACCGAAGGTTGAAGGGCACTACGACTATGCACACGCCTTCAACTATGACCTCAACGGTGCCCACCTCGAAGTGCACGAGACCGGCACGATGGACTTCCACCCCGACGGCACCGCCCTCGACTCCGCCCGGCAAGTCTATATCGCCACCCTTCAGGATGGCAAGAAAGTGACGTATGTGTTCAACTACGTCAGCCCCAGCAAATGGCGCTTGGAAGGGGAGGATTTCTACTTCGCCGGCATCAAGGAGAGCTTCCGAATGGAGTTAGTAGAGGCCGACAAAGAGAAAGAGGACGAACTGACGCAGGAGATCATCAAAGTCATAGGCGGCAGCATCGATTACGAGTATAAGTTCCACCTTGACGCACTGACGGAGAAGAAACTGCAGTGGAGCTTCACCTACCGCGACGGTCACCGCGACACGTGGGAGTTCTTCCGGGCTTCAAGGTGATTTTATCTCCGCATGTAGTCTAGATCATCGGATCACTTCCGGTGTCCTGAGGACCTGTTGGCGTTTGATGATTATTACGATCGGTATTATTATCGTCGTTGTACTCGGTTTTCTTCTTGATGAACTTGCGAATCACAAAGGTGAGTGCACCGAAGAGTATGACCAAAAGTGCTGCAAAGAATTTTTCAAATTGTGATCCGAACTCAACGCCCAGTTTTCTCAAGAATTTCTTGAAATGTCCTATGTTGTCCACGGCCACTTCTATCGTCACTTCTCCTGATGCAACAGGATAACCTACTCCGATACATTCCTCATTCTTGAATAGCTCTATTTCCGCACTAACATTGAACGTTCCCTCTTGTATCGGTTTTAAGGTAAATGTCTTTTCCACACCAGTAGGGACGATCGGCACAACGATAGATTTTGGCTCAACCTCGAAATCGGGCGCATTGGGTGTAATGCGAGCATAAGTGGCGTTGACAGAATTAAAGACAATCGTGTCATGAGCCATTTCTTTGTTCTCTTTCGGTTTGTATTTTGCAGCCTCCGACTCTTCCCCAATCCAAATTTTCAGCTTGTTCGTTTCCTCCATCGTCATTTTTTCCTGAGTAATGGTTGAAATAGCCGTGTAATCCTTGGCATTTGTAGAAGAATCTGAAGCTCCCGCTACGGGTTCTTCTGAAGACCCCACCTCCTGTTCATGGGAATTGCCCGCTTCTGGTTCATCCACAACGGTTGTGTTATCTTCATCGCTCTCTGAGGGAGTTACGATCTCTTCTGAACCTACTGCTTCTTCTTCATGAGGCGTAGTAGGACCACATCCGACAATGAAAATGATTAAAAAAGTTGCAAAGATGGTTTTCTTTACAAAACTGAACATGTTTTTCTTTAAATTTATCATGATAAAAGTGTTTTAGACTTGATTTACAATTACACATTATTACTGCAATTGTTTTTTTACGTTTCATTATCCTTTTTGTTACATTATTTCTTCTTGTTTGCCTTTAACCTCACGACTTCCTTCTTATTTTTTGAAAAATTATTAGTATTTTTGCCGATGATTAAATTAACTATCTTTGCAATGGAAAGCGTCAAGATTTACCATTCTTTGGGAAGAGGCCCCATTATCGCCGCCATCTGTTTTATTGTTGCCGGACTCTGCGAATTAATAGCGTATGGGTTGGGTTTCCTGACTTTGACTGGAAGTATCAGATGGACACCCTTGTTAATCGGGCTTTTCTGTTTGGGACTCGGACTCTCTTATGTGATTCCGTGGTGGAAAGAAAAAAACAAAAAAATACCGTTTTTGGAGGTGACAGACGACAAGGTGGTGATGAACAGCTTGAAAAGTTGGGAAATCCCCTTCTCAGTGGTGGAGGAGTTCTTCTTTACGGATATCACCAAACAGCTGATAGGAATCCGCTATAAAGAAAATGCTGAAGCGCAAAAGTTGGAAAATGCCCATAGTGCCGGGAATACAGTCCGCCAAATGAACAAGATGCTCATCGGCGCACAAGAGGGCATCCCCACCTTCCGATTGTCGATGAAACCCCAGGCACTTCTCGACCTGCTGAATCAACGGTTGGAAGCCTACCATAGCACACACGCTTGAGGTAAATGAAGAGGTTGGATACACAACCCTGAATTATGCATTTATGGTGAAGCATAAATAACTATCTTTGCACCCTTGAATTAAATTACCACGCAATGAAAAAAACCTTATTTTGTATTCTCATTTCAAGTATCATAGTGATGTTTTCCGCTTGCCATCAGAAGAAAAAGATTGAGCCGGTACAGTATCCGGAGACCAAGAAATGCGACACTGTGGACCACTATTTCGGTACGGCGGTGCCCGATCCTTACCGTTGGCTTGAAGACGACTACTCTGAAGAGACTGCCAATTGGGTGAAGGCACAGAATGCTGTGACCCAAAAGTTTATGTCGCAGATTCCGTATCGTGAGCAAATGAAAAAACATCTGATGGAGATTATGAATTATCCGAAGGAGGGTGCACCGTGGAAAAAAGGCGACCGCTATTTCTTCTACCGCAACGACGGCTTGCAGAACCAGAGCGTTCTCTATTACAAAAACTCTTTAGATGGCGAGGCCGTGGAGCTGCTCGACCCCAACAAGCTCTCCGATGACGGTACGGTGGCGCTTTCCACATTAGGCATCTCCGATGACGGTAACTATCTCGGCTACGCCATCTCGCGCAACGGCAGCGACTGGCAGGAAATCTATGTCAAGAATATCGCGACAGGCGAGGTGTTGGACGACCACCTCGTATGGGTAAAGTTCTCCGGCATCGCGTGGAAAGACGACGGCTTCTTCTACAGCCGTTTCCCCGAGCCCAAAAACCAACTCTCCGGCGTGAACGAGAACGGCAAGCTCTATTATCATAAAGTCGGCACGGACCAGAAGGCCGACCAACTGGCATACGAAGACCGCACCAACCCGGACCTCAGTTTCAGTGCCGAGGTGGTCAACAAACGCTATCTTGTGATTTACGGCAGTGAGTCAACGTCTGGCAATTGCTTGTATTACAAAGATCTGACAAATCCTAAAGCGCAATTTGTGAAAGTGGTGACCGACTTCACAGACGACTATTCCGTGATCGACGAGATCGACGGACACTTCCTTGTGATGACCAACCACAATGCTCCGGAGTACCAGGTCATCAGCATCCCGATCGGCAGTCTCACAACGATGGGCTGGACGGATGTTATCCCCGCCACCAAAGGTGAAGTGCTCACAGGTGTCAGCCACATCGGCAAACGGCTGATTGCCAACTACACCAAGGATGCTCGCTCGCTGGTCAGGATCTTTGATGAAAGCGGCAAACTGCTCGGCAACCTTGACAACGAGGTCATCGGCACCATCAGCGGGTTTGCGGGTGAAGCGGATGACACCGAGACATTCTATACGGTAACCTCCTACATCACGCCGGCCACCATCTATCGTTACGACATCGCAAACAACAAATCCATCCTCTACAAGAAATCTGAAATCAACTTTAACTCAGATGAATACGTTACCGAGCAGAAGTTCTTCACCTCGAAAGACGGCACGAAAGTCCCGATGTTCATCACCCACAAGAAGGGCATCAAGATGGATGGCAACAATCCCACGCTCCTGTACGGTTACGGTGGTTTCAACATCTCACTCACGCCCGGCTTCAGCGTGACCCGCATCGCATGGCTGGAGCAGGGCGGCGTGCTGGCGGTGGCCAACCTGCGCGGCGGCGGTGAATACGGCAAGAAGTGGCACGAGGCCGGCACCAAGATGAAGAAGCAGAACGTGTTTGACGATTGTATCGCGGCGGCGGAATACTTGATTGCGCAGGGCTATACCAACAAAGACAAACTGGCGCTGCAGGGCGGCTCCAACGGCGGCCTGCTGGTCGGCGCGGTGGTGAATCAGCGCCCCGACCTCTTCGCGGTGGCCATCCCGCAGGTGGGCGTTATGGATATGCTGCGCTACCACAAGTTCACCATTGGCCGCTATTGGGCCGTGGATTACGGCACCAGCGAGGACAGCAAGGAGATGTTTGAGTATCTCTACAAGTACTCGCCGCTCCACTCCATCCAGAATGGGAAGGAGTATCCGGCCATCCTGGTGACCACTGCCGACCACGACGATCGTGTGGTGCCCGCGCACTCGTTCAAGTACGCAGCGGCCTTGCAGAACAGCGACATCGGCGACCGTCCGCACCTCATCCGCATCGAGAGCAATGCGGGCCACGGCGGTGGCAAGCCCCTTGACAAGACCATCGAGGAGACGGTGGACATCTTCTCTTTCATCTTCTTTAATATGGGGGTGAATGTCAAATACTAACGTTGTGTTGGTCATCGTGATAAATCAAAAATCGTATCTTTGCCAAAACTAACCAATTCATGCACAGAGTTATGAAAAACATTCTCTTTCTACTGTCTATAAGCATCTTATTTTTTGGTTGTACAAAAGATTGGGGGTCTCCTTCCACCAAAAACTATCCTATCAATGGTACTTTTACGAAGCTTGACGTGAGTAATGCCTTCGAAGTGACGGTCAGCGACCAAGTGACCGATGTGGTTGTCACGGTGGGCGAGCTGGCTCACGATAGGGTGATGGTGAAAGTGGTTAACGGCAAATTGCAAATCGGATTCCAACCGAACACATTCGGATTCCAACCATGGTATAACGGCAAAGCCACGGCTGTCATCCCCGCGACAATGATTCGCGACCTCGAACTCAGCGGGGCCTCTTCATTTACAGGTGACCTTAGTGGGGACGATGTGGACATTGATCTCTCCGGCGCATCAACCTATCGGGGCACAATTGAAGCTACCGAACTGAACATTGACCTGTCGGGGGCTTCGGATGCCATTATAAACGGTACTTGCCAGACCAAGATGGAGATAGACTTGAGCGGGGCCAGCACTTTGAAAGCGGCTGATCTTCCCGCTATGTCGGTGTATGGGGATATGAGTGGTGCCAGCGATGCCGATGTCACGGTCTGCTCGGCGCTGAATGTGCAACTCAGCGGGGCCAGCACACTCACATACGGGACCTCCTCTGAAGAGTGTCATCCTAATGTCAACTGCCCTGCCTCCGGCGGCTCGGTTGTCAAACCGCGTCATTAACAGCCCTCCCGTATTATTGTTTGACCTATGGACTTCCATATTTACGGCACGCAAAGTAAACCGACTTTCCTGCTGCTTCCCGGTTTGGGAGTGTCGCATGAGATTTTCCTTCCGTTAATAGAATTGCTGAAGGAGGATTTCCGCATCGTCACGGCGGACATTGACG
Organism: Bacteroidales bacterium; assembly: GCA_017962275.1. Taxonomy (GTDB): domain Bacteria; phylum Bacteroidota; class Bacteroidia; order Bacteroidales; family WCHB1-69; genus F23-D06. Next base: position 4,182 of record JAGCVQ010000080.1, on the reverse strand, counting down.
GATTCCTGCTCGGCAAGCCCTCCCGTTTCACCTCCGTGGATGACCAGGCAGCGCAGGTCAACCAGCATGTGCTTGAACACTTTGACGGAAAATTGGACGTGGCCTACGGACTCTCGTTGGGCGGGAAAATCCTCTCGCGGATGATGGAGCGCGACGAGATCACCATCGACCACGCCATTATGGACGCCGCGCCGCTGTTGCCGCTGCCCAAGTGGACGGTGGGACCGCTGCGCTACTACCAAGCCCTCAACGTGTGGACCTGCTACCACTGGACTGGATTCTGGCGGTGGCTGTTCCACTCGCACTACTTCGATGTGCTGCTGGATGAGGTGAAGAAGGTGTTTCCTTCGGATAAGACACGCGCTGTGTTGGAGGGTTATAAATCGGTATATACCAATAAGTTGGAATCTATCCACGGTCCCGACATCCACTACTGGCACGGCACCAAGGAAGCCTTCGTTGCCAAACCGCAGGCCAAGCATTTGCTCACGCTATGTCCGGATGCTCACGTGGAGGTTTTCGAGAAGATGAACCACGGCCAGCTGCTGGTGGACCATCCGGAAGAGGTGGCGCGGAGGATTCGGGCGATGATTCTGTAAACAATAATAAATAACAGTATAATGGACAAATTGAAAGAAACATTTGGTTATGCACTCGGTTTCCTGCTGTTTGTAGTGCTTTTGCCCCTAGTGATGTGGTTGTGTTCTAAGATGCCAACGCTCAAATTACCGCATCCTTTCCTGCTGGGAATCGCCATTTTCTGTATCATCGATGGCCTGTTCTTGAGCATCTGGGCCATCGTCTATATGCGTCGCGTGGGTGACGGCAACCCGATGGACGCCTTCGGTCACGAGGTCGCCCCGCGCACCAAACACCTGATGACCGACGGCCCTTACCGTCTCAGCCGCAACCCGATGCTGACCGGCATATTCGTCTATCTGATAGGCTGTTGCCTCTGGTTAGGAACCTGGCAGTCGGTAGTGGTTTTCTTCGTTTTCGCGGCCATCATGCTCGTGCAAGTGCGTACGGAAGAAGAGCGTCTCCACCGCGACTTCGGCGAGGAGTACGAAAAGTATTGTGATCGAACAGGTCGTTTTTTGCCTAAAATCCGGAAATAATAGTTGATGTTCCTCGGTGAGCTGATTTCCCTGTTCGTCGCCCTTTCGTGGACCGCCACCGCGCTTTTCGCAGAGGTGGGCTCGAAGCGTATGGGCTCGTTGCCGTTCAACACGATACGGATGACGATGTCGCTGTGCTTTCTCATCCTCACCCTCTGGCTGATTATGGGAGTGCCGTATCCGCGCTACGCCGATGGTGGCACCTGGGGCTGGTTGTTGCTCTCGGGCGTGGTCGGCTACGTCATCGGCGACTACTGCCTGATGCAGGGCTACATCCACATCGGGTCGCGCTTCGGGCAGCTCTTCATGACCCTTTCGGCCCCCACGGCAGCCCTCACGGGACGAATCCTTCTTGGCGAGCAGATGCGCCCGATTGCCATCCTCGGAATGGTCGTCACCCTGAGCGGTATCGCCCTGTCGATTCTCTCGAAAAGCGATGATTCGGAGCATCACGGACTGCATTTCAAGCTGCCCGCCAAGGGCATCTTCTACGCGGCGATGGCCGGTATCTGTCAGGGTTTCGGACTGGTGCTCAGCAAGATGGGACTCCAACACTACGAAGCGGCGCTCACGGCGCTCAACATTTCCCAGGATGCGGTCTTTGAAGGCGCGTTGCTGCCGTTGCCGGTCAGCATTTGCGTGCCTTTCGCCGCCACCACCATCCGCGCCTACATCGGGCTGGCGGGCTTCTTCCTCTCGTTGATGCTGTTCAGCAAGGACGGCTTGGCGAAGCTGCGTAGCGCCGTCCGCGACCGCAAGGCGATGTGGTGCGTGTTCGCCTCCACTATCTTCGGACCGTTCATCGGAGTCAGCGCATCGCTGTTGGCCACGATGTACACTTCCGCAGGCATCGCCCAGACCATCTTCGCCCTCACGCCCATCCTCATCATCGCCCCGGCGGCCATCCTATTCCATCAGAAAGTGACGGTCCGCGAGGTCATCGGCGCCGTCATCAGCGTGGCAGGGGTGTGTTTGTTCTTCGTTTAGTTTCCCGCAGAACTCTCTGATTAACACAGACATTATTTCTGCGTCATTCTGCGCAGTCTGCGGGAGTTTTATCAGAAAAAATACTACTTTTGCATCCCAAATTTCAAAGAACAATCGTATGAAAAGTCCCAAACTGATACTGCTTCTCGCAGTCGTGACGCTGACCGCCGTCTCCTGCGGTTCCAAGAAAGAAACCCCGAAAGAGGAAGCCCCCAAGATGCTGGTCCTCTACTACTCCCAGACCGGCAACACCAAGGCCGTGGCGGAGGCAATCGCCAATAAGCTCGGTGCCGACATCGAGGAAATCACAATGGTGGATCCCTACGACCCTGACTTCCAGGCGACCATCGACCGTTGCAAGAAAGATCAAGAGCAGGGCGTCCTCCCTGAGATTCAACCCGTCAAAGCGGACATCGCCAACTATGATGTCATCTTCCTCGGCTTCCCCGTGTGGTTCGGGACGTACGCGCCGCCCGTGACCACCTTCCTCAACAGTGCCGACTTCAGCGGAAAGAAAATCGTACCGTTCTGCACCTTCGGCAGCGGCGGACTGGAATCCAGCGTGAAGGACTTGGCGGTGGCTGAGCCTGGTGCGGAGATCCTGCCCGGCTACGGAGTCCGCGCCGCCCGTTTGGAGGCGATGCCCAAGGATGTGGACAATTTCCTGAAAGCCAACGGATTCCTTGAAGGCGAATATGTCCAGTTGGCGGACTTTCCCGTGCAGCACGAGGCAAGTGCTGACGAGGCCGCCATCTTCGACGCGGCTGTCGATGGCTACCCGATGATCCACGCCAAGGCCAAGACGGTGGCCTCCCGCGAGCTCCCCGACGGCACCGAATACCTCTTCACCGCCGTCAACCTTCCCCGCGAGGACAAGCCAGACATGCCCACTGACGAGATTCAGGTCTATGTGACGGTGGAGAAAGACAAAGCGCCGGTGTTCACGAAGGTGATACGGTAGTTGTTTTTCCCGCAGATCTTCGCAGAAAATAGGTCTGCGTCAATCTGCGAGATCTGCGGGAATAATTACGGAAAACGGCAACCTTTTGACTCTTTTGCGTCATTATTGTAAAGTTGTTTAAATGAACTCAATATGAAAAACATCTCCTTTGTGCTGGTTATCCTCTCGTTGCTGTTCTCGGGTATGGCGCAGGAGCACGAAAACCGTGACTATCGTGCTGAACTTGATTTGCTGGGCGGCTTTCCCCTCTTCGCGCTCGCACCTGACGGAACCTGTTGGCTGACATCGGGGCGGGGCAAAGTCTATTACACCGATGACATCCACTCCGACTGGCATTGTGCCTCACCGCTCTTTCTCGTTAACGATAACACTTGGATAATCGTACATCAGCTCTCTTTTATAGACACGAACACCGCCATGGCCGTCACATACGACGAGTGGGGGAAAAGGAGTCATTGCTATCGCACTGAAGACCGTGGCAAAAGTTGGTTACAGCAAACCGTAAGCGGGGATGTGGTTCTCCGACAAGTTTGCGCAGATGCGCAAGGTCATATTTGGTTGACTGGATCCGGCAAAGAAGCTGTTCTCTACTATTCCGAAGACCATGGCGTAACCTTAACACCACTGGAACGGCCGGTTATTTCATCAGATTGGGTAAATGTCACGGCATTTGACATGCGCGACGGACTGTACGGCTTAGCTGGAGTCAACATCAAGCACGACACTTTTCCGCTCATGCTGACGGAAGACAATTGGCGCACTTCAAAACGGATTCCCTCTCCTTTAGGAGAAAGCAAAGAAATCAACAAAGTATTGATATGGAATGATTTATGGGTGATTCGGCAAGGAAGGGAGGTCTATTACTCCTCTTCTCAAAATCTTCAGTGGCAGCGTTTTCCAGTCAAAGTCACGGATTTTTATCCCGACAGGGAACGCGGACATCTGATTGCCATCACCGACAATCTCAATGTGGTTGATTTCAGTTCCCCCACGGATTACCGGCCGTTCACCCGCGAACCGCTACCCGCAAAGCCTGCAGAGGTCGTTGTCTATCACGGAACGCTGTATGTGTGGGCGGTCGGATGTGTTCTATGCAAGGTGGACGAGAACGGGGTG
>JAGCVQ010000079.1 GCA_017962275.1 Bacteroidales bacterium | reverse complement strand
CCAGTCGCTGAGGTTACCGTCGCCGCAGTTGGCCTGCACCTGGATCTGATAGGACGTGTTGTTCGCCAGACCCGTGATGGTGTAGCTGTTGGTGTTGGAAGAAGCGGTGCTCAGCTGTCCGCCCGTCGGACGGTACTGGATGTTCCAGCTGCTCACGTCAGGATTGTTGTCCCAGCTGATGGCAATGCTCTCGCCCGTGACTTCGCCGGCGGTAAGACCCGTCGGAACGTCACAAGGCTCAACACCCTGCTGTAACGTCGTAAAGGTCATCTCGCTGCCATACACGGTCTGTCCGTTGAAGGTGATGAACGCCTTGAAGGTGTAACCTGTGTTGGCAGTCAGGCCAGTGAGGTTGGCCGTGAAGTTGTTGCCCGTACCCGTGCCGGCAATCTGCGTGTAAGTACCGCCAGTGGTGGTCTTCCACTCAAAGCCCTTTGCCGTGATGGTCACGTTGTCGGGATTCGTGATAGTGGCGTTCAGCGTGGCGGTGGTCTGCGCGATGCTGGTGGCGGCATTGGTGGCCACCGTCGGATCAGTGATCACAGGACCCGCGCCGGAGCAGTCGGTGGTGAAGGTCGTCAGCGTGCCGGCGGCAATGGTGGAGGAGGTATATACCGTGCTGCCATCAGGACCGACAACCGTGAAACTGACTTCACTGTCATAGTTACCGGTGTTCCAAACTAAAGAAGTGGACATATTGTCACACAGATTAACCGTCTCGGTGGCAGACGAACCACTCTCTATAGTAAGGTTCGCAATGGTCACACCGTTCTGTTGCACATCCAAGGAACCGTTGTTCCAACCGTCTCCAAAGCTGTCCATAAGATTGAACGTGTAGGTACATTGTTCGGAAGCCGCACAACCTGCTGTATTGAAGGTAGCGTTCTTGTACATCGACTCATCACCCGCGCCGCAGTCGGCTTTCACACGCACCTCGTATGCGGTAAGCATGTTCAAATTGGTGAATTGATAGCTGGGAGTCGTAAGGTTCACCACCGTCCAGGTGGATGCGCTCACTTCCTTGTATTCCAGCACCCATGCAGACTCAGTACCGCCAGGGGTCCATGAGACATCCGCCGTGTTGGTGCCAATATTGGAGACCTGCAGGTTAGTCGGAGCCGGACAGGTGTTGGAGGCACAAGCAACGTGAAGCTCAAAACCGGATTTAACCACTGAAAGATCAGAGTGGAAAACAATGGTCAAGGGACCGGTGGAGGAAATCAACTCCGGAATCGTCAGGTTCTCACCTTGGTACTGACCCAAGAGGGTACCAGAGGAAGAGGCACCATCGTAAATGTAGAGATAGTCGCAGCAGGATTCGGTGCTGGAGGTTCCATACACAGAGATGAGGCTGCTCGGGGCATCCGGATTGATGGTCAACGTGACATCGCAATAGCTGCTGTAATCGCCAGCAGGACCGCCATCATCATAGATAACCATTGAACAAGTAGTCACGGAATATGTACCCGTAGTGGGGATGTTATAGGAGCCCGGGGTGGCTGCCAAAGGTCCTGTCAGCGGGCTCATATCACTGCCGCCGCAGTCCGATTTCACGTAGAAGTCATACGTGGTAGCCGTAGCCAAGTTGCTGATGGTAAACGGGTTGGTGCCGGCCTGGACTTCCGTGCCGTTGCCGGGTGTGAAGCCTTGCACACCGTATTCGATGACCCAGTTGGTGGCCGTGCCGTTCTCCTGCCAGCTCAACGTCACGGCATCGCTCGTCACATTGTCAAGCGTGAGATGCGTGGGTTGCGGGCAGTTCGGAGCCAGCTCCAGCACGAGGTTGTCGATAAAGCCCTCGTTGTAGTAAGCTCCAGAGACAAAGTTACCAATAGCCTTCGGGGCCATCAAGGCGAGACGGTCACCCGTACCATTGTAGTCGCTGAGGAAAATGAGCACATTCTCATAGGAAGAGCCCGAGTTCAACAACATCGTGTCAATCGGCTCGAAGGTGTTGACATCACTACCCGTCATCGCACCCACAATCAGGCAGAACGGATAGGAGGTGGAGTAACGGCGGGCATCAAAGGAGAGCTGCAGCGTATTCAAGGGATATGTGTCGGTGTCGAGGGACGGCAGGATGGCGTATTGGTCGGAGTACGCGGACGAGGTGTAGGTGTAGAACTCCAAGCTGTAGCTGCCGCTGGCGGCGTAGGTGGAGCTGTAATAGACATACGGGAGGGCCGAATAGCTCGTGCCGGTATTGTAAGCGTGCCAACAATCGCTCAGGTTATTGAGTCCTGAAGTCGAGTTGGAGGTATGTGTGCTCATCGAATCGAAGTTCTGCGTGTATGGCAGCGTGGTCATCGGCAGACACTCTGTGGTGAAGGTGAGGGAAATCCAGTGGCTCTCGCCTTCGCCCGGACATACGGAACGCAGATAGAAGTCGTACGTGGTGTTGTCGGTCAAGCTGCTGAGCGTTGCGGAGTTGGTATAGACGCCGACAGGAGAAGCCGTCTCCAGATCCACCGTGCCGGTCAAGCCATAGACATACTCCCACTCGTTTTCATCTTCGCCCGGAATCCAAACGAGGGTAGCCTCATCTACAGTAGCATTCTGCACGGCGAGGTTCGTCGGGTGGGTACAAGGCGTCATGTAGTCCACGCTAAGGTCATCCAAGTACATGTAAGAGGTACCCCAGACCGGGATTCTGAACGCCAAGTAGCGACCTGAGCCAGCGTATGCAGAGGTGTAGAGTTCGAAATCTTGCCACATACTCGAATAGGTGGGGGTGAAGGTTCCCAGCGGCACAAACGTGTTGTAATTCGCGGGGTCACTCATAACACCCACCTCGATGCTGTAGTCCGTTGAGGTGGAATAGAGTTTGAAGTTGACCTGCAGGCTGTCCATCGCCACCGCATCGTCAAATCTCGGTGTCGTGGCGTAGGAATAGTATGCGGAGGTTCCGTAGAAGTAGAGGGACTTGGTTCCGGAAACGTATTGAGAAGTGGAGATGTAGGGGTACTGGGTCGAATAGTTCGTACCGCTCATCCAGCAATCCGCCATGCTGCCCGCACCCGTACCGTTACTTGACTCGAAGTCCTCGGTGTAGGGAACGTTAACGTAGGCACAGACGGTGAACGCGGAAACCGTAGTCCAATTGCTGTACTCGGAAGAGGAGCAGACGCTTCTCAAACGAATGTCGTAGTGGGTATAGGGTTCGAGGCCGGTGAAGGTGTAGGTCGTCGCCGTGACCGTGCCTACGGAAGTCCAGTCAGCAGTGTCAGCGGTCTTGTACTCCAGTTCCCAGGAGGTCTCCTGATCGCCGGGAGCCCATGTGACGGTGATTTCCTCATCGGAATAGTTGGTCACCACCAGGTTGGGGGCGACACAGGTGGCCACGGAATCGCACGGCGAACCGAATATGACATTGTTACGGCTGGAGGTTGGCGTACCACTTGACGGGGTAGAACTCACCCCGTAGGGAGAGCTATCTTGATAGACATATCTCGACATTTGGGCAGTGCAGGTGTGCGTCAGCCACATATTGCCGCTAACGTATGAACCCGTGGAGTCAACCACGATGACAGCCAAGTTGTCCGTACCGTTATACTGGAACGGGGTGTTGAAGTTGAAGGTGTTCCAGCCGGTGGTTAACGTCTGGCTACCATGGAAGACCATAGTGGCATTACTGGCATCCAACCAGTTGTCGGAGCTTGTGGCCGAGGTATGCATCAGATAGATGGTCAGCGCACGCTGCTGGGTGATGGCGGAAGCATCGAAAGCGATGGAATAGAGTGTGGTCGGGCCATTCATTTCGTTGGCAAGGAAAATCTGCTGCGTGTAGGAGTAGTTATAGAAAGAGTAGGAAGGCAGGTAAGAATAGGTGCTCGTGCCGTTGCCGATGGTCATCTCGCCACCAGCCAAGCAATTGGTGAGGAATGTCGTCGTCAACGTGTCGCTATAGACGCCGGCATCGCAATCCATATAGAGCATCACGGTATAATAGGTTTGCGGATCAAGACCGCTGAGCAGGGCAAAGGTGCCGGTGGTGGTCAAGGTCTGCCAGTTGGAAGTGCCTTGCTCGGCATATTCTACGTGATAAGTCTCGGTGCCCGAAGCCGTCTCGTCGGCATTCCAATTCAACAACGCGGAAGTACCACCCACATTGCTCACCGTGAAATTGTGCGGGGCCATACAATCCGTCTGGCCGGGGTAGATGCTCACGTCGTCAATATAGACATAGTTGGAAACGCTGCCCGGAGCGAACGGACAGTACAGGGTCGGATAGATGACCTGGCCGTTGACCGATGCCGGCAACGCGAAGGTGAACTCCGTCCAAGTAGAGGTGGTAAGGTCAGACGGATAGATCGATTTCACCGGCACAAAGGTGTTGAAATCCAAAGGATCCGTCATATAACCTGCCGTGATACGACCGTAGCCGGCAGAAGTTTTGTACTCCCAGAAGGTCATCAACAACGATTCCGTGTTGTTGGTCAGATCCAGACCTTGGAAACGGATCATCGTGCTATTGGGCGTGTAGGAATAGAAATAGAGGGCTGCATTGCCGGAATGGTGATAGGAGCTGGAAAGGTACGGATAACTGGCGTAGGTGTTGCCCAGACCAATCTCGGCACAATCGGGGATGATGGAAGAACCGACACCGAAGCCCTCCATATCTATTACATAGGGCAACTGGTTGGTGGGTTCACACAACGTCTTGAAAGAGCCCATGTTCCAGAAACTGTTGTCGGAGCCGCAGTTGGCGCGCAAGTAAACGGTGTAGAGGGTATTGGCATCCAATTCGTCAGCCACATAAACAGAATCGTTCACCGTAACAGGCGTTTCGCTGTTCAGGGTGCTGCCTTCGGGAACGAGCACCAGCTCGTAGCCGCTGTGAGCATCGTTGGTGTGCCAGGAAACCGTAGCGCCATCCGATGTGACATTGCTGACAGTCAGGTAAGTGGGCATCGGGCAGACCACCGGTTCACCGATGAGGAAGCGCATGTTGTTGCGGTCGCTGCCCACGGTACCGGAACCCGGATTGTTCACACTGTACGGGGCACTGTCGTTCTGCAAGTAAAGGGACTTGCTGGAAGCGGAATGCACGTTGAACGTATAGTTGGAACTGGTCACGTAAGAACCCGTATTGTTCAGCACGGCCACCACGATGTTGCTGGTACCGTCATACTCGAAAGGAATGTCAAACGGGATGTTCACCCAGTTGTCAGGACCGGCATTGGTGAAATTGACCGTGCCGCTGAACACCTGGAACATCTGGTTGGCAGGGACCCAGTCACCATCGCTGAAACTGCTCTTGGTGGTGTTACCCATATAGACCACAATGTTCTTGTCCTGCGGCGTTCCATAGATGTATTGGAAAGAGATACAGTTGATAGCGCCGTTGATGGGGCCCAATTCCGCAGCCGTGAAAATCTGCTGGCTATAAGAATAATTGTAGAAGGTGTTCAAAGGAAGCGTATAAACAGTCGAAGTGCCCGTACCCACTGTCACGGTATCCAGACAGTTCGTGCAGGGGTTATCCGCCATGGTGATCGTAATGGAAAGCGGATTGGACTCGCAGCCGTTGGCGTACTCGGCCGTCAGGCTGTACGTGTAGTCGCCATTGGGCACGGAATCCAGATAAGAGGTGGCTCCGATGGAGGCGAGAGGAGCGTCATTGCGGTAAAGATTGTAACCAGAAAGGATGTTTGAGGCTTCTTGCAGATTGCCGATGATAATCCAGTTGTAGTCGGCCAAGTTGGACATCTGGGCGAGATCATCCCATTCGTTGTCCATGACGATGAGCGAGCCCTTGCCAATCACACCGCCGTTGTTGCTCGCGCCAAGCGGGTGGCAAGTCGTGTCATAGACGCAACGGATACCAATCCACAGTTCCTGAGTGACATCAATCAGCTGGGCTGTGTCAAGGAGAATCGTGTTGAGGGCACTGGGTGACAACGGAGTGGTGATAGGCTGGTTGACAATCATCGTGCCGGGATTGTAAACAGTGTCGTTGGTAATGCTGCCACCTTGCCACACCACGATGGAATACGTGGTGATAGCGACATCTTCGGCTGTGCCTGGGATGAACGTGACAGAGGTGAGGTAACGACCGGCATAGTTGGCCAACTCCGTAGGAGTGAAGCGCACGGTGCCGATGAAGTCGGCCCCGCCGTTAGTACCGATGCGAGTGTACAGCGTGGTGGTTGACCACATAATGCTTGCCTGCGTGGAATCCGTCACGGCATTCCAGTGCAGCAACACATTGTTCCACTCCGGCGAGTGCAATGACGCCGTCAAGCCCGTGGGCGCCGTGCAGTTGTTCTGCGCAAAGCCCCTTATTGACAGCACCATAACCGCCATAAAAAGGAATAGTAAAGCTTTTTTCATAATGGTATAATTTGGTGAATAACTGATTTGTCAAAATGAATCAGCAAAACTACAAATTATACTTTATATGATGGTGTGATGAGTTATTAACAATTTATGAACAAGGTTGTAAACGGTTACACGGTTACATGGTTAGAGGGTTATGGGGTTACTACCATGACAGAATGGCCAAGGCCTAAGAAATCGTGGATGGTTTCCACGTGAAGGCCGGCGGTCTCGACAAGGCGGACAAGGTCATCGGAGTGGTACATCTTGCTGTTGCCGTTGGCGATGGCCGTGAAATAGAGGCTGGTCTGGGCGAGACAGAAAGCCGCAGTGTCGAAACGCTGGCGGTCCCAGAAGGTCTCCATGATGTAGAGGCGCGTATCGGGGGTCATCACGGTGGCGGCACGGCGCAGGATGCTCAGGATCTGCGTCTCGCTGAAACAGTCAAGGAACTGGCTCATCCAGATGGCATCGAACTTGGGATCGGTGGGCAGTTGACAGCTGTCATCCAGCATGTTGGCGGCATAGCCATGAATGCGGTCGGCACCAGGCTGTCCTGCTGTCTGTTCCCGCATCATCCCGATCTGCTGCGGCAGGTCCACGATGGTGACCTCCACATCGGGGTTGTAGCGCACGCACTGCATTGCCCAACGTCCGGTGTTGCCGCCCACATCCATCAGATGCTTCGTCGGGCGCGAAAAGACGAGTTCCAACGCCTGCTCAAAGGAACCGTCACTGTAAAAGTGATCGAAGGCGAACCAGCTCTTCTGCGCCTGTTCGGGCAGCGTGGAGAGTCCCTCGTACACCGTCGGCCAGTCACCAAGGCACTTCAGCCCGGCAGGACGACCCTCTTTCAAGGCCTCCTCCAAATAAAATATTCCCTGGTAGTTGACATCGTGGTTGAAGTCCAAATTGACGCGGGTCGATTGGTCGTGCAGCAGGAACCAGCCGGCCTTGGCAAGCGCGTAACGGCCGGTTTCCGCATCCACCGTCACGGTGTGCATCGTCAGCGAGGCCTCCAACAGGCACTTCGCGGCATATAGGGAGATTCCGGCTTTGTCGGCTACTTCCTCAGGGGTCATCGGGGTCTCGAGCATCTCGAAGATGCCCCATTTCACCATCAGCCGCGCGGTTTCGAAAATCATCGGCCCGAAGGCATAGACTTGCGCGAGACGCTGCGCCTCAATGGCGCTCATTTTATCTTCTGTGTATTGTTTCTTGAGGGTTTCGTTAAGGTGCATTGTTGAGGGGGTTGAGGGGTTAAAGGGTTACACGGTTAAAGGGTTACATGGTTAAAGGGTTACACGGTTAAAGGGTTAAAGGGTTAAAGGGTTATGGGGTTATCCCGTTTCGTAGGGGCGAATAATTATTCGCCATTACCAGGCAAATAAGAACGTAATACCACCGCTGAGTTCGTGCCGCCGAAGCCGAAGCTGTTGCTGAGGACGGTGCGGAGGGGCATCTCCACCGTCTTCGTGGCGAGGTTCAGCGCGGCCGTGTCCTCATCAGGGTTCTCAAAGTTGACGTTGGGGGCGACGAAGCCATGCTGCATCATGAGGGTGCAATAGACTAATTCGCTCGCGCCGGCCATCCAGCATTCGTGGCCGGTCATGCCCTTGGTGGAGCTGATGAAGGCGCGCTGTCCGTGGAAAAGTCTGTCAAGAGCGAGGGCTTCGAAGCGGTCGCCTTGGGGCGTGCTCGTGGCGTGGGCGCTCACGTAGTCAATGTCGGCCGGGGTGACGCCCGCCATCTCCATGGCGCGGGTCATCGCGATCACGCTGCCGTCGCTGGAGGGGTCGGAAATACCGCCGCCGTTGGAGGAGAATCCGTAGCCAGCCACCTCCGCGAGGATGGTCGCACCACGCTGTACGGCATGGTCGTAGTCTTCTAACACCAACGCCGCCGCGCCGCCGCTGGGCACGAGGCCATCGCGGTCGCGGTCGAACGGACGGGAAGCCTTCAACGGCTCCCCTACCCTTTTTGAGAAGACTCCTAAGGCATCGAACGAGGACATCGCGAAGGTGTTCACCTCCTGGGCGCCGCCGCACAGCACCGTGTCCTGCAGCCCCTGCTTGATGAGCAGGTAGCCAAGGCCCACCGAATGGCTGCCGCTGGCGCACGCCGCGCTGACAGAAAAGTTGATGCCGCGCAGCTGGAAGATGCTGCTCATGTTCATGTTCACCGTGGAGTTCATCGACTGGAAAATGAGGCCGGAACCCAACAACGCCGTGTCGGGACGACGCACTAACGCCCGGTCCGTCTCAATGATGGCCTTCGCGGAAGAGTCGTTGCCGAAAATCACGCCGATCTCGTGGTTGAGACGATACTCCTCGTCCATGCCGGCTTGCTCGAAAGCCTCCTTGGAAGCCATGAAAGCGAAAGCCGCCTCCTGCGACAATCCAGCACGCAACCGTCTGTGCAGCAGCGGTTTCAACTCCGGTTCCGGCACGACGCCCGTCAAGTCCGACTGATAGCCGTACTCCAATCTGCTGGGGTCGTTGCCGATGCCGATGCGTCCCGTGCGAAGTGACTCGGCCACCTCCTCCTTCGACGTGCCGATGCACGACCAAATCCCCATTCCAGTGATAACAACTCTACGTTCCGTCATATTCTAACAAAATTGGCCGCAAAAATACATATTTTTTGCGATTGTCAATCTGTATTTTGTGTATGTTTGCCGCCGATTCTAAAGGCAAGGAATTATGAACAACCATTACCCTTTGACGGTTTACCACAACAACGCGCCCATCGTCCTCCACGATGAAGCGGAATGGACCCGTTTTGCACAGGATTTCCGCATCATCCACGCCGCTGGCGGCATCGTGACGGATGAAAACGACGACGTCCTGATGATTTTCCGCTACGGCTGCTGGGACTTCCCAAAAGGGAAAGTCGAAGAGGGAGAAGACTGGGAAACGGCGGCCCTGCGCGAGGTGGAAGAGGAGACCGGTCTGCGCGACATCCGCATCACCCGCCCCTACCCTAACACCTATCACACTTACACCCTGCACGACACGCCGATCCTGAAAATCACCCACTGGTACGACATGCTCGCCCCGCAGCAGTCACTGACACCACAAACCGAAGAGGACATTTCGCAGGCGGTGTGGGTGCAGAAAGATGAGGTTGCGGAACGGTTGAGAGAGTCCTATTTGTCGCTGAAAAGGCTATGGGAAACGATATTGTTGGATCGGTAATACGTGCTCTGGCGAGTCGGAGGTTCCGCCTCCTCCTGTCGTCGGAGGCGAAATGGTGAAGCAATAAAACAAACGAATGATGAAACGAATACTTATTTATATCTTTGTTTTGTTTGTGACGGGAAATACCGTAGCCCAGAACATCTCAGGTTACTGGGAGGGCAAGATCGGTCTTTCGAAGAAAGATTCGCTGACCATCGGCTTGCAGATTGAATACCAAGGAGATACGTTGTACGCGGAGTTGGACAGTCCTGACCAATATTTCACGGGGCAGCCGGTCTCGGACCTGCGTTTCTCGGACTCTGTGCTGTCGTTCCAGGTGCCGGATTTCAAGTTGAGCTACGAAGGGCGGATTTCTCCTGACGGACAACGGTTTACGGGCATCTGCACCCAATATGGAAAGAAGTTCGACTGCGTGTTGTCGCAGGGGGCGGAGCGCAAGTTCTTCCCGCGCCCGCAAACGCCGAAGCCCCCCTACCCTTACCGCACCGAGGAGGTCAACTTCCGCGACCGCGACGGCAAGAAACCCCTGATATTCGGCACATTGACACTGCCGGAAAGCACTCCCAAAGGACTCGTCATCTTCATCAGCGGGTCGGGTTGGCAGGACCGTGACGAGTCGCTGTATGCCCACAAGCCCTTCGCCGTGATTGCCGACACACTCACCAAGGCGGGTTTCGCCACCTACCGTTTCGACGACTTCCCGCCGGCCATCTTCCGCAAATCCACCACCCTTGACTTCGCCGACGGAGTGCGTCTCATCCTCGATTCACTGTTGCAACGGCCAGACCTGCAGAATCTTAAGGTCGGGCTGTTAGGACACAGCGAAGGCAGCTTGGTGGCCTCCATGGTGGCGGCTAACGACAAGCGCATCGGTTTCACCATCCATCTCGGCGGTGTGGCACAGCCCTTCGAGGAAATCCTGCTCTACCAAAGCGAGGCCATCCTGCGCGTCTCCGGCGAAATGACGGAGGATGAGATAGAGAACAGTGTCGCCATCAACAGGCGCATCTACGAGGTCATCAAGAAGAGCAAAAGCAAGGAGGAGGCCATGGAACGTGTCGGGAAGATGTTGGACGAGCTTTCCGCGCAGCTCACCGACGATGAAAAGACGAAATACAACATCACCCCGTCCGGCAAGTTCGAGATGACGCAGACCGTCGGATCTCCGTGGTTTTACACCATCTTCCATATCGACCCGATCAAGTACATCAAGAAGATCAAGACTCCCGTGCTGGCCATTTCAGGGGAAAAGGATCTGCAGGTGAATGCCAACGCCACATTCGACAACCTGCAAACATACCTGAAGGACAGGAAGTTGCTCCAAACCAAATACGCCACAGGCCTCAACCACCTGCTGCAACCCTGCACCACCGGCAGTCCCGACGAATACCCCCTCATCGAGACGACAATCGCGCCCGAGGTGTTAGGATGGATTGTCCGGTTTTGTCTGAATCAGTAGTGTTCGGTCGCCCCACATTACGGCTTCGCCTTATGTGGGGTTAATTGCGCTTCGCGCGTTTTGTCCCTTCGGGACTGCTCAAGGAAGCATTTTTTATATTACTACCCCGCACTTCAGGCACTTGTCTTTTGCCTTTTTTCCACATTTTATCAACACAGGCCAATAGCAGACTATTTTTTTGTATGTTTGCCGTTTTCAAATTGTACCTAAGAACCAATGCTTAATAATATGCGGAAAGTTTTACTATTAACGGTTTTAGTGATGTTCTCCTGCTACAATATCTTCGCTCAGGATGCCAAAACGGACAAGAAAGGCAAGAAAAAAGCGGAGAAGGAGGCGGTCACCTCGCCCGAAGGCGATGACAATGCGACATCGTTGACCCCGGTTGTCGAGGAGGACGAGGACGACGAAGACGGCGGCGGCAACTACGTGCCGAGCCTGCTGCACAGCAGTCGCGACGTCTATGCCAACAACACCTCCTACACCTTCAGCATCGCCTATTTCAAGCCGCGCGGCTACGACAACCGCTACTCGAAAGTCTTCGCCAACGGCTATGACATGGGCAATCTGGTGACGGGCCGCGCCACCTATTCGCTGTGGGGCGGGCTGAACCACATTTTCCGCTATCCGGAGAGCATCAGCGGTCTGAACGACGTGCCGTTCGACTTCGGTGACATCGGGGGTGCCGTCAGCTACAACCTGCGGGCCAGCAACTTCCGCAAACAGCTGCGCGCCACCTACTCCCTCTCGAACCGCACCTATACCAACCGCATGATACTGACCTACAGCACGGGGCTTAACCCGAAAGGCTGGGCGTTCACGGCCTCTTTGTCGTCGCGTTTCGGCAACGAGCTGGCCTACGTGGACGGGACCACCTACACGAGCTTTGCAGGTTTCGTGGCCGCCGAGAAGAAAATCAACAGCGAGCACTGGCTCAACTTGTCCGCCTTCACCAACTACCAGCAGCGCGGCATGCAGTCGAGTTCCGTGCAGGAGGCATACGACCTGCTCAACAACAACTACTACAACGCCAACTGGGGCTGGTATCAGGGTAAACAGCGCAATGCCCGCGTGCGCACCGTGTGCGAGCCGGTAATCATGCTGACCCACAACTACACGCCCGCCAGCAACAAGCTGATTATCCAAACCACCCTCGCGACCACCTTCGGCCGCAACAACACCACCTCCCTCAACTGGTATGACGCACAGGATCCGCGTCCCGACTATTACCGTTACCTGCCGAGCTACCAGATTTCCGACGGCGACACCTCCCAAGCCTATTACGACGTGATGGCCTTGTGGCAGAACAACGACCAGAGTTACACGCAGGTCAACTGGGACCATCTCTATGAAGTCAACCAATTGGCTGCCATGCAGGGCAAGCGCGCCCAGTATATGGTGGAGAACCGCCGGATGGATCACTTCCAACTCGGTGGCAGCACCACCCTCAACTGGTCCATCAACGACCACTGGAAACTCTACGGCGGTGCCAGCGTGCGCGGGATGAAACAGCGCAATTACAAGACCATCGCCGATCTGCTGGGCGGTAGTTATTGGCTGGATGTCGATAAATTCTCGGAAGGCGACTTCCCCGAAGACCAGAACGTGCAATACAACGACTTGCAGCACAAAGACGACACGTTGCATGAGGGCGATGTGTTCGGCTACGACTACGACTACTACGTCTATGAACAGAAAATCTGGGGTATGGCGAAGGCGACTTACAACCATTGGGACTTCTACGCCGCGCTACAGATCGGTGCCACGGAACTCTGGCGCAACGGACACATGCAGAACGGCCGTTTCCCCGACGAATCCTTGGGCAAATCGGACGTGAGAATCTATAGCGACAACGGGGTGAGATTCGGGGTCACCTACAAAATCAACGGACGTAATTACTTAGTGTTAAACGGCTTGAGTGAGACAAAGGCTCCCAACATCCTCAATTCCTTCCTCTCCCCGCGTATCCACAACCAATATGTGGATAGGCTGAAATCCGAACGCGTCTTCGCCGGCGATTTCTCCTACATCATGAACTATCCCGGCATCAAGATGCGCATCACGGCCTTCGCCACGCAGATCTACGATGCCTCCCGTCTGATCAGCTTCTACAACGACGACTACGCCAGCATGGTCAACTACGCCATTTCGGGCATCGACCAGCGGTATCTCGGCGTGGAGGCCGGCGCGGAGATCAAGTTAGGCAGCATGTTCTCCCTGAGTCTGGCCGGCACATGGGGCGACTACCGCTACACCGACCGCGCCCACGTGACGATGAACGCTGAGAACGGTGTCGATTTCGACGGGCAGATGGAGCGCACCGTCTATTGGAAGAACTACCACGTGGCCGGTTCCCCGCAAGTGGCCGCCACCGGAGGGTTGAAGTTCAACTACAAATACTGGTGGGTGAATCTCAACTGCAACTGGTTCGACAAGATCTACTGCGACCTGAACCCCGAGCGCCGCACCAGCACCGCCCGCGGCTCCTTAGACACCAATTCCGAGCTCTATCACCAGATAGCCGACCAGACCCGCCTGCCCGGGCAGTTCACGATGGACATCTCCGTGAGCAAGTCGTGGCGCATCAAGCACAAATACAACATCGGTTTCAACGCCAGCGTCACCAACCTGCTGAACAACAAGAAATTGGTGACGACCGCGTGGGAGCAGTACCGCTTCGACTACACCAACTACAACGTCAACAAATACGCCAACAAATACTACTACGCCTTCGGCACAACGTTCTATTTGGGAATCAATTTCCAGATGTAGAAGGAAACGAAAATGCGAATAAACATAGTTCCTTAAGCAGCCTCGAAGAGGCAAAACGCACGAAGTGCAATTAACCCCACACAAGGCGATAGCCGTAGTGTGGGGGTCGAACGAAGAAAAAAAAGAATAATATGAAAAAGATAACCATACTTCTAATTGTCATCGCAGCCATCCTCACCGGCTGCAACCTCGAGCCGGATGTGGCCCCCATGCCCTCTTTCATCGGGGAGGCCAACACCACCATCGCCGAGCTGCTGGCCATGCACGAAATCGGCTCTGAAGACTCCTTCGACTCCATCCCCGTGGGGTCCAACATCGTCATCTGTGGTTACGTCACCACCTCTGACGAGTGGGGCAACAACTACAAGTACATCAACATTCAAGACGAGACCGGCGCCATCCAGATCAAAATCGACAACAAGGCATTGTACCACAAGTACCAAGTCGGTCAGCGTGTCTATGTAAAGTGTGACGGTTTGGTGCTTGGCGACTACCGCAAGCTGCCGCAGCTCGGTCTGTGGGCCAACGGTTCCATGCAGGCCATCCCGTCGTTCAAGACCTACCTCTACCTCTTCCCCGACGGCACTCCCAGGGAAGATCTCAAACCCATTGACATGACGACCATCCCCGCCGCCAACAGCATTCCTTCCACCATGTACAACTGTTTGGTCCGTCTGGTAGGTGCCACCTTTGTGGAGGGCGGCACGGCCACCTTCTCGGAACCCGGCGCATCTACCAGTCACGACATCAAGATGGCCGACGGCACCACCATCACGTTGCGGACCAGCAACTACGCCACCTTTGCGAGCGAGACGCTGCCCGTGGGTACCGGCGAGATCACCGGCATCCTCACCCGCTATAACAACTACGTGCAGCTCGTCATCAGCAGCCTCGACGATTTGGTGGGTTTCACTACCCCTGTGGAGCGTCAGACCATCTTCAGCGTCAACTACGCCAACGCCTTCAACGAGGGCTGGTTCCAGACCGGCACCGGCAACGCGTGGCAGACGATGGTCAACAACAACTTCAGCGGTTTCTACGTCAACCCCGCCAATGGCGAGGACTACTACCTGATTTCCCCCGCCATCAATCTGAGCAACACGACCGAGCCTGAACTCAGCTTCACGCACCGCGCCCCGCAAGGCTTCCACGCCAACACCATGATGTGCTTCTACACGCCCGACTACACCGGCGACGTGAACACGACGTTGTGGATCCCGCTGCCCCTCAGCGCCACCGACGGCACCACCACCTCCGTGGATGAGCTCTTCGCCCTCCCCGAAGGTGCGCAGACCTCCAATTTCCGCATGATGTTCCACATCACCAACGCACCGTCGGCATGGTATCTTTCGGACATTAAGATTACGGGACTTGCGCAGTGAGCAGTTAGTAGTTAGCAGTTAATACGAAAATGCTCAATATATTAAAACAACTTCCTTAAGCGGTCCCGAAGGGACAAGACGCGCGAAGCGCTAATAACCCCACATGAGCGACGAAGGAGCGTAATGTGGGGCATACAAAGGATAAAAGAAACAATAGAACAAAAATGAAAAATAGAACACTCTTTGCAATTATAGTTTGTATGGCACTGGCGGGCTGCAACCGCTGGGAGGAACCCGAATTCACGGTTCCGGTGTATGACGGGCCGGCCGCCAACAAGACCATCGCCGACATCAAGGCGAAGCACCCGTCGTTGGGCAACGGCACGCAGGACTCCATCTGCCGTCACGACGAGCAGTTCATCGTGAAGGCCGTGGTGGTGAGCTCCGACGAGGGCGGCAACTGCTACAAATACCTCACCATCCAGGACGAGACCGGCGGCATCGAGATTGCCATCGACCGTTCCAGCCTCTACAACGACTATCCCGTGGGGCAGACCGTCTATCTGAACTGTGCCGGGCTGATTGTGGGCGACTACCACAACAAGTACCAGGTCGGATGGGTATATCAGGGTTCGGTGGGACGTATCGCGCCCGCGGATTTGCACCGCTATCTCAGCAAAGACGGGGTACCCGATCTGAACAACCCGTTGGTGGCCCATTCCATCGAAATCAAGAGTGCCAACGAGCTCACGGCGGAGAACGTGAACTGCCTCGTGAAGATTGACGGCTGCAAGTTCTCCCCCGCCGATGACGGTCTGCCGTTGTCGAACAACGACTTCACCACCGACCGCGAAGTCACCTTCAACGGCACGAGCGTGACCGTGCGCACCAGCAACTACGCCTACTTCCGCAACACCCTCATCGACGCGAGCAAGGAGTACTGCCTCTACGGTATCTTGGGGGTCTATAACTCCACCTACCAGCTCACCTTGCGCACCCGGGACGACATACAGTTCTCCTCCGCATCGCAAGCCGAAACGCTGGCCCATCTCACTTTCGATGCCAACAGTCTCACCTCGGGCGGCTGGTCGCAATATCCCGACAACCAGTCGTGGAAGTTCCAGGCATACGGCGGCAACGACTTCGTCTATCACAACATCACCACAGAGAGCTGCGACGACTGGCTCATCTCGCCGGAGCTGAACCTCGGCGACCTGAACGGCGCCCTGCTCTACCTCGACCACCAGAACAACGTGGGCGGCAGTCCGGCGACCTACTACCAGGTCTATTACTCCACCACTTACAGCGGCGGCGCGATCAACGAAAGCGAATGGACGGCCTTCAACCCGAATCTGAACGTCTATCCGAGCAGTTTCGGGCTCAGCAACGGCTTGGACCTGAGCGCAATCGGCGGCCAAAAGTTCCGCATCGCCCTGCGCTACCATAAGAGCGGCACCGTTGACGGCACCCGCTGGGCCGTAAAGGGGGTGAAGGTGATGAAATAAAACATTTGCAATTCCGTCATAATCTCCGCAACGTATTCACATCAAAAGAATCGAAGGAAAGACATCGTCGCTGCTGACACAGATGACCAGCAGACCCACTGTAGGGCCGCCATATTATGACGGCCCTACCGCCTGCCACAACGAAAGCAACGAAATCCCCACCTCCATTCCGTTTGGCCGCTTGCAAAACCGAAAAAGCCATACCATAACGAGCCTCATGCCATAACGAAAAAGCCTTGCGGGTACGGGGCCAAACGGAACCCCGTGAAACTCACTGGCAGTGACGAATAACGCAGGCCTCAACAACACACGTGCCCTTGCGATTCCCAGATTCCGTTTGGCCTGCCTGCCCTCGCGAGACACTGCTTGCCCTGACCGTTGCCTGCGTGCCCTGGCGTGTTGATGCGTGGCTCTTGCCGCCAAACGGAATGGTTGTGGCTCTTCCGATACTGCGTGCCACAACGGATGCGACGATGAAGCCTGACTTTTCCGTCACCACCTGCCACAACGAAAGCAACGAAAACCCCACCTCCATTCCGTTTGGCCGCTTGCAAAACCGAAAAAGCCACACCATAACGAGCCGCAAGCTTTACCGAAAAAAACCTGCGGGTACGAGGCCTAACGGAACCCCGTGAAACTCGCTGGCAGGGACGACCAGCACAGGCCAAGCTAACACCAGCAGACGCAAAAAGGGCGCAGCCTCAGCCACGCCCTTGATTCAGTATTCATCATTCCGCCATACCCTACTCGCTAATCGCGGATACAGTGGACGATCGCGACGTTCACGCGCAAATCGGCTCGGGAGCCATCATCGCACAACGGTCGATGATGGCATTGGCATATTCAAAACCTTTGTCACAAACACTCTTGTCCTTTGTGCCATCGTAACCCATGGTGAGATGCATAAGGCCATAGCCAATATTCATAGAATTCAGCAACTTTTTGTCACGCTTGGCAACAGCCGCTTTGTACTTGTCAATTGATGGGCGACCCTTTCCCTTGCGTACGCCAAACGCCGCATCTAGTGCAATCAGGCACCCTTTCCAAAGGATATCCCCTGCCGTTTTGACGTACTTGCTGTCGGTATAACTTCCCAGTTCCTGATCATAGCCAGCTTTCTTGATAACATCTTTCGCATTCGCCACATACCTCCGGGCTTCTTCAATAGGATCTTGCTTTTCCATATTCTTTAGTTTTTAGGTTAAAGTTTATAAATATATTTCACGCCGCAAAAATACACTTTTTCCAATACACTCTAACATAAAATTAAAATATTTTTTCCGAGCATTATTTAACTATTAACTGTTAATTTTAAGTGCACCAAAATCTCGGAAATTTGCAGCGGACGATGCACAAATAGACGGCAACTTGGCTTTTGGAACGAACAAACGCCCAAGAAACAGCCACGAATCATCATAAACGACGCTTTTTCGTTTTTTGCCTGCCCTTGCGAGTCCCGGATTCCGTTTGGCCTGCCCGCCCTCGCGAGACACTGCTTGCCCTGACCGTTGCCTGCGTGCCCTTGCGTGTTGATGCGTGGCTCTTTCGGCCAAACGGAATGGTTGTGGCTCTTCCGACACTGCCTGCCACAGTAGGGCCGCCATATTATGACGGCCCTACAGCCTGCCACAACGAAAGCAACGAAAACCCCACCTCCATTCCGTTTGGCCGCTTGCAAAACCGAAAAAGCCATACCATAACGGGCCCCACGCCGTAACGAAAAAGGCCAGCAGGTACGAGGCCAAACGGAACCCCGTGAAACTCACAGGCAGCCACGAAAAAGCGCAGGCCAAGCCAATACCAGTAGATGCAAAAAGGGCGCAGCACCCCGCCACGCCCTTGATTATTCAACTTGTATGCCTCAATTAATTACCTGTTTCGGCATCGCGGACGCAGCGTACCGAAGCACCGTAATCCTTGTAATAAGTTTTACAAGTCGTTGATGCACTCACCGAAGTGAAGCCAGATTCTCCAGACGACGGATTGGTCAAACGCAACGGATAGACACGTTCATTGGTGTATTCTTTCGTACTCCAGAAGTTAGCGTATAAATAGCCGTCGGACATCGCGCCAGCATTCATAAATTGTAATGTAGCCTCACCTGCCGGAACAGCATAGAAGTCTTTTTCGTTACCGAAGCAGTAGTTCCAATCACACGAACCGGCCAATGCTGTACCAGAGCCTGCTGCGCTCACAAGTTCGTCAAACTCAGACTGGGACGGAATGTGCCAGCCCTTAGGACAAATGCCTCGACGATTGCCAGTCACGGAGAATGACCAGTACGACTCGGATTGCCCATCCTGAGGCACCTCATTGCCGCCAGGATAATAGGTATCCATAGCAGCGCACCAGTTGTAATACAAGCCATAACGTTTAGATATAGAAGTCTCCTGGTCATTCAAGTACCATTGAGCAACTTTGGAAGTTTTTGACATAGTGAAAGTATTGCCCGATGCACCAAGCGGATTCACAATAGAAGTACCGGTAAGCGGACTGTGCGTGCAACGCATATTCTCCCTTGTCCAACACTGGTTGCCTACCTGCACCACAGAATAGATATTGCCGTCGTAGTCGGTAACAGAAACGATACCTTCACCATTGGTGTATTCATAACCATCGTTCTTAGTTCCGTTCAGACCATTATTCTGATATTGGGCACCTGTGTGAGCAGTACCTGTACATGGGAAGCGGGCTGCAGTAGTCAATGTAACCTCCTTCGTGGCCGAACAACCAGAACCGTTGGTGAGCGTTATGGTGTATAAGCCTGGTGCTGAGTATGTATGATCGGGACCTGTTGTGATAGTAGAAGCCGGGCCTACTTGGGCAGCCGAACCATCACCCCAGTTTATAGTATAATTACTTTCTATTCCTATATTATTCGCGTTAGACCTCAACATAACCGTCAGCGTGTCCACAAATACATTACTAGTTGGAATCCTATTGGAAGGTGTGGAGAATGACTGGAAGAAGGAGACAACTTTATCGGTCTCACCCTCTTTCGTCGCACGACAAGTTATATAAGGATGCGGAGTCCCATAATGTGGGTAGGAAGAGTATATAACAGTACATGTTCTGTTTTCCTCGTCTATCGTAGGATTAAGTGTTGCTGGAGAAACGCTCCAAGTTATGGTATATCCAGTCAAGTCGGCAATTGGATCATCACTCGAAAGAATGGCGGTATAGGTGACCGTGACAGGATGGTATGAAGCATACGGATAATTTTGGCCATTCGAGGAACAAAGCTGCACCGAGGGATGGTCATTGTCAACAGAGAGGTATATCGCACCCGGTTCGTGAGGAATTGCAGACGGTGTGCCCGCTGTATCACGCACACAACGAATAGAAACCAAATCTTCGGGTTTAGTTCTCGTGTTGAAAACACCCTCATGAACATAATGATTATTTACTATATCAGTAGAATAAGAAATATAACTATAATTTTGACTAGTCCTCCAAAAGCCCGTACTTGTTTGATTGCTTCCTGAGGAAACATAATTTGCTGCTAACGCTGAAAAATAAGTGCTATTACGTTCAGTAGAGGAAATATTACTAGCACAAGTAGCACAAGTTTCCCCCCAGTCAACCCAAGATTCCACACCAGTCCAATCTTCTCCTGTTACAAGTGAAACGACACTGTTGCCACTAATCAATGTTGCCCAATCCTCGGATGTCGGAATATGCCATCCTTTAGGACATATTCCACGATGATGTGGAAGATAAAGGTATTCGTATTGACTTGGATTCCAAGATTCTGTCGAAGTATTGAATTCATCATCATTTTTGCATATATCCATAGCGGCACACCAGTTGTATAACAAGCCATAATGTTTGGGCTCATAAGACGTACTATTGTTTTGATACCAGTGTGCACTTTTACCCGTTGTCGTCGTAAAATAATTATCACCACTCAAATTATTATGATTTAAGATAGAACTTCCTGTGCTTGGGCTGTGGGTACAGCGCAAGTTCTCCTTCATCCAACACAGACCGTTTATTTCCACTACAGGATATACATTGCCGTCATAATCAGTTACGGAATCAATAGCCCCTACGCTACCGTTTTCGTAGCCATCCCTGCTTGTCAATCCTGAAGATGTATATTCTGAACTTTGGTGTGGCGTGCCTGCACAAGTAGTAGTAGGATTAGGAAAGACTGTTATTGATTGGGTTACAGGACAATATCGGTTAGTAAAACCTTGTGCTGTTTGAAATTGAGTGACTCTGTAGGTGCCCTCTGTAGCATAGGTGTGCTGAAGTCCAGCTTGTGGATTATGCACAATATCAGATCCGTCACCCCAATCTACAACAGTATAATTTGCATCTCCAGGTATGGTTGCTGTTAAGGTTAACGTTAGACCATCTCGTGAAAAAGATTTTACTGAAGTTGGAACTCGATTGGCGTTTCTCACTTTGATGACATTTCCTGTTGTTTTAGTTATTGTTTCTGATGTGTTATTATGCGTAGCTGTACACGTTATACTTCTTTTAGTAGTACCTACTAAAGTAAATTTGATAACACATCTATTATCTATAGTTTCCAAAATCTGACCCCAGCCAGATCCAATCATAGCCCATTCATATGTGTAATCATCCGCAGATCCAACTTCAGGTACTGCCGTATAGGTTATTATTGCATCGTAATCATTGCATTTTGAAAGCCAGTCCCATCCTATATATTGTCCAACATTGTCGGTTATAATCAGTGAATTTGGTCCACCAGAAACAGCATTCACAGGACCAATAATTACAGTCGTATCAATATGGCTCACCTTGAGCATTATGCAATAGTTCGAGTTAGCATCAAGGGCAGATATAGTTTTCTCATAGGTATCACCCGTTTGTAAGGAGTCTGAAACCTCTAGAGCTGTATAATCGCCAATATTCGTACTGCAAGCACTCCCTGTTCGCTTCATATAATACAATTGTACCGTACCTTTTCCGGGCTCCATGAAATCCAAACCGTTCACAGTCACCGAAATGCTGTTAGGAGCCATTGGCGACGGTTGGATGTTGGCCATAGGATCGTGTGCCTTAGTGCGTTTAGTGGCCACTGGTGTAGAAGTGGTGGTTCCTTCCTTATTCGTAGCAGAAGCGGTCACATAATAATTGGTAAAGGAGCTCAATCCTGTGAGCGTAATGCTGTTCGTCGTACTCGGCACACAGGTAGCCTCGCTCATGTCACTGTTTTGGGAATAGCAGAACTGGTAACCGGTAATCGGAATGTACTCACTAGTGAAGTCGGCCGTAACATCCAAAGTTTCAATGGTCGGATTCGTCAGACTGATGCTGTTGAATACCGGTGGTGCGGCATTCTCCAAAGCCGTAATTCTTCTGTTCAAGCTGTCAAACACCGCCCACAAATCGCAGGCGTTCACCACAATGTTACCGCAGTTGCTTTCGTTGGTGGCATTCTCACCTCTGAGGACATAACCGTTCGGAACGGTCACGGTATCCGTGAAAGCGTTGTTTTCGGTAAACACGTTCACGCTGTCCCGCTTGGCATACACAGCACCATCGTTGACCAGCTGCGAAAGTTTGGTAGGCACTTCAATGTCAACAGTTTGGTCTGTCTTTTGGTTCGCAGTGAATGATGTTCCAACAGTAACGCCATT
>JAGCVQ010000078.1 GCA_017962275.1 Bacteroidales bacterium | reverse complement strand
TCTTCATTCTTCATTCTTCATTCTTCATTCTTAATTACCCCAGCTTCGCCTTATACGACGCATAATCCCCCGGCTGCGCAAACATCTCGAAGTTGCCGTCCGCGTGGATGACCCCGATGGCGGGATGCGCCACCCCGTTGAAGAAGGTGGTCTTCACCATCGTGTAGTGGATCATGTCGTCGAAGACGATGCGGTCGCCCAGCTCCAGCGGCTCGGGGAACGCGAAGTCACCCATACCGATGAAGTCACCGGCCAAGCAGGAGCAGCCGCCCAAACGATAGACGTGCTTGCTGTTCTCGTCGGGCTCGGTGGCACCAAGCACCGTCGGCTTGTAGGGCATTTCCAGACAGTCGGGCATGTGGCAGGCGAAGGAGACGTTGAGCATCGCGATTTTGATGCCCTTGTTCTCCACAATGTCCTCCACGGTGGAAGTCAGCACGCCGGTCTGCCAGCCCACGGCCTCGCCCGGCTCGAGGATCACCTCCTCCAAGTTCGGGTAACGACTGCGGAAATCCTGCAGCAGCCCGATGAGGTGCGGGATGTCGTAGTCGGCGCGGGTGATGTGGTGACCGCCGCCCATATTGAACCATTTGCACTGCTGGATAAGGTCGGAGAACTTCTCCTCCGCCGCCTTCAGACAGCGTTCGAGGGCATAGCTGTCGTTCTCGCACAACACGTGGAAGTGCAGTCCCTCAATGCCTTCGGGCAGCGTGTCGGGCATGTCCTCGCGCAGGATACCGAGTCTCGAACCCGGCACAGCTGGGTTGTAGAGGTCGGTCTCGATTTCCGAGTATTCGGGGTTGATGCGCAGACCGAGGCTCACCTTCTTGGGGAAGGCGGCGGCGCGGTCGTGAAACCGGTCGTACTGCGTCAACGAATTGAAAGTCAGGTGACTGCTGTACATCAGCAGTTGCTCGAAGTCCTGGTCGGTATAGACGGGCGCGTAGGTGTGTGCCTCGCAGCCCATCTCCTCTGCGATGAGCCGCGCCTCGTTCAGAGAGCTGGCAGTGGCACCGCCGAGGTACTCGGCAATGAGCGGAAACGACGGCCAAAAGGCATAGCCCTTCAGCGCGCATATAATCTTCACGCCGGCCTCCTTCTGCACGAGGTCCAGCAGCTGCAAATTCGCTAACAAAGCCTCCTCCGAAAGGATGTAGCAGGGGGAGGGGAACGCTTCGTATTTGTTCATAGTTTCAAGTTTCAAGTTGCAGGTTTCAAGTAGTCTTAAGTCTCAAATCTAAAGTCTCAAGTCTTGAGTCTTAAGTCTCAGGTTTTAAGATTTGGGTGTAATGTAGAACAGATTATGAATTATTGTCAACGATTTTTCCGATGACGAAGAGCACCATCAATAAGATGAGGACACTTCCGCCGGTCGTAGTCATCACATCGCCGCCGGGCCATTTGCATAACAAAAACAGGATGCCTAACACGAAGACAATCAATGCATAAATCAGCAGCTTTTTCATAAATGCCTTATATCCGGCGGAATGAATCAAATCTTTAATACTGGCCATAATGATGATTATTTTGAAAGCGCAAAAGTACAAAAAAAGTGGTATGGCTATCTCAGCATATCTCGCGTAATTTTATCTCCGCGTATCTCGCGTATCTGCACGTATTTTTATTCTTCATTCTTCATTCTTCATTCTTTATTATCCAACCGGATAGTATCCGCCGCTCTTCTTGCTGCCGGTGTATTCGATAAGCCCCCGCTTTTTGAGTTCGAAAAGGCAGCGGTCCATGGTGGTCTGCGAATACGAGGTGCGGGCGATGATTTCCGTGGAGCGGCACCCGGGATGCCCTTTGATGTAGTTGAATACGGTGTCGAGCTTTTCTTGCGGTGGAACAGACGCGCCTTTTTTGCCCTTTTCTTCTTCGCTTTCCCGCTGCACGTCCCCCTTTTCTTCAATATCCCCACGAAAATACTCGTCAATGGCGGCTGCAATCTGCGGGGCTCTCTTGGTGTCCAGTTGGAATGTAAGGGGTGTTTTCGACCAAGGTATGGACTTTAGGGTCACCGACTTGCCGTTGCACGAGGCGATGTGTTGGAGAGGAACAATCACGGAGGAGGATATACGGATAAACTCCTCATCCCCAAGGAACTGGATCAAATATTTGAGGGTGCAATAGCGGGTGTGTTTCTCTCCGTCCACGGTATAGACTTCCGTTTCATTTCCGTTCTTGCAGCAATAAAGGATATTGTCAACGGGTATGTGCAGGCAGTTGTTTTGGTCATCGCAAACATCGATCATTCTGGCATATTGATAGACTACCCTGACTTCCGTTTCCAAAGACTGTTGCAGATGCTTTCTTTCCCTCAACATGAAGGGGAAGAAATTGAAAGCGAGGTTGCGAGCCAAGATGAGAAGGAGGAGTGTGGAGAAAAAATGAACAGACCCGTTCATTCCTATGAGCTTCGCATTACAGTTCGAAATAAACGAGTGGCCAAGAGCCAATTCGATACTTGCTGCCATCAAGGAGGCCGCGATTAAGGAAAACCAATACATATAAACGTGACCTCTGTACAGTTTAGGATAGAAGATGAAATAGTTCGCATACAACGTGGTTAGCAGTAACAGTCCGGAGAGGAATTCCTTGGTCCTGCTGCCTAAATATGGGCGAAGGAATGCGTTTCGGGAGAAGAACCATAGCAGTCCGGCGCAAAACAGGAGATTCAGCAAAATGGTGACAATTGTCTTTTTGTGTTTCATAACGTTGATATTAACAGCGGCAAAGATAGTCATTTTATTCCTTACGTTATTCCCCCAACGCCCGTTTAATCCCCCAAAATACCCTATGGGGTATTAAATTTCTGTTTACTTGTAAAGTATTGATTATTAATGATTTACCCCCCCCCTAAAATAATTTTCGTTTTGTCGAAACGTCATATTTTGGTTTGAGAGGGAACATATTTCTTCTGAGAGGGATAAAATATTTGGGAGATTTTTGTACTTTTGCCGCTGGAAAAACACGTCAGATGTAATAGCTGTCAGACCGAAACGTACAGAACCCATTAACGAAGGTGGTTGCCGATCTCTTCGTGACACGGACTTCCGCGGAGAGGATCACAATCATCTGTAATATATCATCCAGAAGTCCTTAGAAAAACAATGAAAAAAGTATTGGTTTTAGTGTCCGCAGTGCTCATGCTGGCAGCAATCTCCACCTCTTGCAACAAAACGGGTTGCCACTGCTACGTCAAGACGGATGTCACGCACATCACGCCGCCCGCCTACGAAGACGAGACGTCAACCAAGGAGGAGTGCAAGGCTATGGAAGACAAGCTCAACGCAGAAGTCGGCATGGACTTCTACAAATGCAATCAGTAGCACATCTGATGACAGCGGCGGACGGGTCAGACTCGTCCGCCGCTTTTTTCA
Organism: Bacteroidales bacterium; assembly: GCA_017962275.1. Taxonomy (GTDB): domain Bacteria; phylum Bacteroidota; class Bacteroidia; order Bacteroidales; family WCHB1-69; genus F23-D06. Next base: position 14,573 of record JAGCVQ010000078.1, on the reverse strand, counting down.
TTGCAGCGATGCTTTCTGTCGCTTTCGAAATGGAATCTAACTTAATATCACAATATTATGAAGAAAAATACATTATTATTCGTTTCGTTGCTCCTGCTTTTCGTTTTCGGGGGCCGCGCACAAACCCTTGTCCCGAACGGACCGGAAACCGAAATTGAGGACGGCTCACGCCTCACTGTATTAGGTGAAGATGACCAATATCTTTATCTGTGCGGCGTTAAGAAGGGTTGGTACGACACGGATGATGACATGTACATCACCGTTTATGACAAACAAAAGAATGTCATAGCTGTGGAGCATGAGATTGATGAGGATTATGAGTTCAGAACCGCATATTTGCGAGGAGATGACGCGGTGCTTCTGGGTTATAAATACAACAAGAAAACGAAAAGTGTGGATTATTACGAGTCTGCGTTCCCGATTATGGAGAAGAAACATAAGAAGTTGGTACTTAATACGATATATAGTGTGCCTGCAGAAGGGAAAAAGCTCGCGACCGCATTCATTTTGCGCTCTTCCGGTGACAACAGGACAGCTTTCGTGACATACACTTGCCCCACAAACAAGAAAACGGACGGTTACAGCCTTGACCTGCAGGTTGTTGATGTAGATGGCAACACCCTCAATCACGCCCAGAAAGACTTTGCCGGTCCAAGCCCCTACAAAGTGAACGCATTTCTAACGAACAACGGGGCCGTTTTCATTGAGGAGCTGGCGCAGAGCGGGAAAAATGTTCATTGGGGTGTGGGAATGGTGGCTTTCTCATCCGGGGTGGCACATCGCTATCTTACAGTAACAGCAGCCGGTAATGTTGTTCCCGTCGAACTGACGGAGAACAGCAGGGAAATCACCAATCCTAAGGCAGGGATGTTGCCCGGGAAAAATGACCAGTTCTTCATCTTTGGAGAAACAAACGGGGGTGTGGCGACCATCTTGGTTGATGAAGAAGGGGAACTGCAGAGCGAAAATTTCTTTGATACGGAAAAGCCTTCTGTTCCCGAAAATATCTCATACGAAACGGAAATGAAGGATATGGGTTTTGTGCCCAGCACGATTTTATCCTTGCAAGATGGTCGTGTTATGGTGCTGGCATACCGTCATTTGCGGGAAATGTGGTCAGACGGCAGAGCTGTCCATATCAATAACTATTATCAGAATATTTACTTGTATCTTTTTGATAACAAGGGTGATATGATGAATTCTACCGTTTTGCCTTACTCATGTGTCGACGGTGGAGGTAACCACCAGGACATTCCTGTAGTTTTCGAGTGGAAGGGTGATGTTTGGTTGTTATACAATGGAAACAAGAGTAATTACGGAAGCCGGAAGCCCAGCAAATGGAATCGGCTGGTCTTCACCAAGCCTGAACCCCGTTGTATCGTGATGGGTCGTTTGGAAAACGACTTGAATTTCGAGCCTAAAATCCTTTACGCACCGGCCAATCCGCCTAAGACTATGTCCTACGGAGAGTATTTCGACCAATTGATCAAAGTGACGGACGATGCGGTTTATTTCCTGATGTATCGCAAATCGGACAATTTTATTGACAAAATCACGGAGTGAGAATCAATAGGAATCGCGCACAGTTTATCTCCACGTATCTCACGTATCTGCACGTATCTATTTTGTATTCTACATTCTACATTCTTCATTCTGCATTCATAATTACAAAACGGGGAACCCTTCCGAGTCCCCCGTTATTCTACATTTTTCATTCTACATTGAATCAGTGGTTCTCCTTGAACAGTTTCAATCTCTCTTCCAAGATCGGGAACTGTCTGCGCGGGGTCAGGGAGACGCAGGCACGGAGGCCTTCGTTGCGGTCGCTGCCGCAGGTGCTCAACGAGATGGCGCTAATGCCGTAGTACAGGAACTCGTGGAGGAGCTCTTCGCTGGTCATGCCGGGATAGGCGACCGTGAAGTAGAAACCGTCGGCCAGCGGTTTATCGCCGTCCTTGTCATAGACGATCTCGAAACCGTTGTCGATGAACATCTTCTTCATGATGGCGGCCTTCTCGCCATACTCCTTCACATCTTCGATGTAGTTGTAGGTGCCGTCGTTGCAAGCCTTGAGAATGGCGGCCATAGCGTACTGTGCGGAATGGGCAACGCCGGAGCTGATGGCATAGACGGTGCCGTAGATGATGGCGCGACCGAGCTTCTTCATCTTGAAGTAGGGCTCCAGGTCGTCGAACTCTCTGTTGTAGAGCTTCTTGGACATGATCATCAGGGCGATACGCTCACCGGCATAGCTGAAAGCCTTGGAGCCGGAAATCAGCAGGGCGTAGTTGTCGGTGTATTTGCCGACGCTCGGCTGGTAGGGCGGGATGCCCGGCGCGGAGATGTTCTGGCGGAAGTCCATGCCGAAGTAGGCGAGGTCTTCGAAGACGAACACGTCGTACTTGTTGGCCATGTCGCCGATGATTTGCAGCTCCTCCTCGGTGAAACAGATCCAGGAAGGATTGTTGGGGTTGGAGTACATGATGGTGTGGATGTTGCCCTTTTCGAGGTAGCTCTCCAGTTTGGCGCGAAGCTTCGGACCGCGGAAGTTATAGACGTCGAAGGTCTCGTATTTGAGGCCCATGACGCGGTGCTGCTGCTTCTGCACAGGGAAACCGGGGTCGATGAAGAGGGTGGTGTCGCGTTCTTTGCGACAGCGCACGAAGGTCATGAAGCCCGCCATGCCGCCCATCATGGAACCGACGGTCGGGATGCAGTTTTCGGGCTCGACTTCGAGGTCGATGAAGTTCTTGACGAAGCGTGCGGCTTCCTGTTTCAGGGCCGGGATGCCCTCGATGTCGGGGTAAATCGCGGCGACGCCCTTCTTCAGGGCCTCGATTTGCGCTTCCACGCCCACGGCGCACGGCGGAAGACCGGGAATGCCCATCTCCATGCGCACAAACTCCTTGCCGGAAGCCTGCTCGATTTCGTTGATCAGACGTTTCACCTCACGGATGGAGGCCTTGCCTACACTGCTGATGCCGCTCTCAGCGACTTTCTTGTCCACAATTTCTGCGGGAATCGGTGTATTTTTCATACTGATATATTGAAAGTTATACTTCAGAATATTTCTCGGCAAAGATACACTTTTTTTGATTTGGACCATATACGTTATCTACGCACCTTTTCAGGTAGAAAAAAGACATGAGATGTTGGAGAACCTGTTCCAAGTTCAAGGTTCCAAGTTCAAGGTTCAAGCCCTTGGAACTTGGAACTTGAAACTTGGAACTATTTTTGTATTTTCGCGGCCTGAAAAATCCAACCGACAAATGAAGAAAAACATATTCCTGACGGGTGCTACGGGCACCATGGGCTGGGCGGGTTTGCAGGAACTGATGCAGTATCCCGACCAATATGCTGTCACCATTTTGGCACGTAAGAGTGCTAAAAATGAGAAGAAACTGGCTCCCATTGCGGACAAAATCCGCATTGTGTGGGGTGACCTGATGAACTATGACGACGTGCTTAGGGGCGTCACCGGCTCGGACATCGTGCTGCATGTGGGCGGCATGGTCTCCCCCTCGGCCGACTATTATCCCGAAAAGACGCTGAAAGTCAACGTGACCTCTGCCGAAAACGTGGTGAAAGCCATTCTCGCGCAGCCGAATGCCGACCAGATCAAGGCCGTCTATATCGGCTCCGTGGCACAGACCTCCGACCGACCCGTGCCGCTGCACTGGGGACGCACGGGCGACCCGGTATGTGCCAGCGAATACGACTGCTACGGTGTCAGCAAGATCATCGCCGAGCGGGTTTTCGCCGATTCGGGCCTCAAACACTGGGTGAGCCTGCGTCAATCGGGCATCCTCTATCCCGGCATCCTCAAGAATTTCGACCCCATCATGTTCCATGTGCCCATCAAAGGGGTGCTGGAATGGGCCACCGTGGAGGATTCCGGCCGGCTGCTCGAAAGGATTTGTCGCGACGAGGTGCCGGAAGAGTTCTGGAACCGTTTCTATAATATCAGCAGCGGTCCGGAGTACCGGATGACCAACTACGACTTCGAATGCCGTTTGCTGAAGGCCACCTATTGCCCGCCTCCCCAAAAGATTTTCAATGCCAACTGGTTCGTGCTCAAGAATTTCCATGGGCAATACTACTTGGATGCCGATGTGCTGGAGAACTACCTGCACTTCCGCGCCTACGTGCCCATTGACGACTATTTCCGGCAGCTGCGTGAAGGTTTGCCGTGGTTTTTCAAGTTGGCGAAGATTGCGCCGTCCTTCATCATCAAGATTGCGCTGCGTACTTTGGCAAACAAGAAGACCTACGGCACGCAGTACTGGATCAAGCACAACGACGAGCGTCGAATCAAGGCCTACTATGGCAGTTTGGAGCGTTATCGTGCCATTCCCGATTGGAAGGAGTGGGATTTGTCGGAGCCGCCCGGAAAGGAGCAGGCAGTGCGCATCGACCACGGCTATGACGAATCGAAGCCGCTTTCCGAACTGACGGTCAGCGACTTGCAGGCGGCTGCCCAGTTCCGGGGCGGGGAGTTGCTCTCCACCGAATACGACGGTGACCCTGCGAAGAAATTGACTTGGAAGTGTCACGACGGTCACACCTTCGAGGCCTCCCCGAAGTTGGTGCTCGAAGGCGGTCACTGGTGCCCCGACTGTCTGCCGCCGGAATGGCATTATGCGGAGCAGGCCGCGCACAACCCGTTCCTCGCGCAGGTGGTGCGCCCGTGAGCGTCGGTTTTGCGCCTTTCAAGCCCATATATTATATAAATATTGTATCGAAGACGGGAGATTTTGTCAGCATGAAAATCCCGTCTTTTGTATATTGCGTTGATTATCATGTTGTTGTGTAATGAAAATAAAAAACGGGCAAGTGGCTCAATTAAAGCAAAAAAATGCTACTTTTGCGCGCTAATTTTTGAAATATAATGTATAACTAAAAAATAAAAGATTTTATGGCAGCAATTGGCTCAATTCGTAAGCACGGCGTGCTTTTGTTGGTAATCATCGGTTTAGCCCTGTTAGCATTCATTTTGGGTGACCTTTCGAACGTGACCCGCACGTTCTCGAACAAGTATGTGATGGCTAAGATCGATGGCAAGAAGATGGACCAGCAGTACAGCAAGCAGTATGAGGAGAACACCGCCCTCATGAAACTCCTGCAGGGCAAGACCTCTTTTGAAGACAACGAGACTTACCAGATTCACGACATGACCTGGCAGCAGATGCTTCAGGACCAGGTGTTGGACAAGGAGTTGGAGAAGTTAGGCATGTCCTACAACAACCAAATGATTGAAGATTTCAAGGAGAACATGTTGGCTTCGCTCAGCACGCAGCAACCCAACCAGTTCATCGCACAGTTTGCCAACGCGTTGGCACAGCAGGTGGGTCCCGAGAACGCCATGGCTGTCCTTTCGAACATTGAGGCTTACGCCAACAATGAGAACGCCAAGGACATCTACAACGCTTACCAAGCCCTCGTGCGTTTCGCCGTCAGCGCGGAGAAATCGCAGCAGTACTTCGCGCTCGCGCAGAATTCCGTCTATTTCTCCGATCCGTTGGCCAAGCAACTCGCCAAGGACAACAAGATGTCGATGGTCTCCCTGATGACCGTCAACCCCGAGCTCACCGCTTTCCAGAGCCTGAAACCCGAAGTGGCCGAGAAGGATATGAAAGCTTTCTACAACGATCACAAGAAAGACCTCTTCACCGTTCAGGACAAGAACCGCGACATCAACGTGGCGGTGTTCCCCATCAACCCCACTCCTGCCGACCTTAAGGCTATCGAGGACAGTGTGCGCAAGGACTTCGCTGCTTTCGCCACGGCTCCTTCCATTGCCGAGTACAACATCTCCAAGGGCAATGCCGCTTCAGTGGACAGCACCTATTACAAGGAGAGCGACATTAACCTGCCCGAACTTGACAGCCTTATCTTCAAGTCTGCCGTCGGCAGCTTCATCGAGCCCTTTACTTACGAGAATGTGAAATGGTACTTCGGCAAGGTCTTCGGCGTTTCCAGCCGTCCCGACTCCGTGCTCGTGGCCACTATCGAACTCCCGTTCAAGACCGCTCAATACAAAGAGGCTCCCTATTCCAAGAAGGAAGCTCGTCTGAAAGCCGACAGCCTGCGTCAGGCCATCGTTTCCGGTCAGACCTCCATCTTCGCCGAGCAGCCCAACTACCTCTACGGTCGTGAGCAGGGCGATACCACTTTCTGGCTTCCCGAACGCGGTACTATGCCCGAGCTCTACAACAACCTGCTGACCACTCCGAACGGTGGCATCTATGTTTATAAGGCCCCCAACGGCTACATCGTGTTCCAGGTCCTCGACCGCACTCAACTCATCGAAAAGCGTCAGTTTGTCCTTTATGACTATGACATCACCGCTTCCGACGCCACCGTCAGCGCTCTGCGCTCCCAGGCCAACCAGTTTGCCGCCAGCGTTAGCAACAACGAGGAACTGCTCGCTGCTGCCGCTAAGCAAGGTATCCAGGTCGTTAACGGTCAGCGCGTGCCTTCCATGGCTGCCAACATTGGTCAACTTCCCAACTGCCGCGACATCGTCAGCTGGTCTTTCGGTGACGACGTGAAGAAAGACGCCATTTCTGACGTGTTCAACATCAACCGCATGTACTTCGCCGTGGCTTCTGTGGCCAACGTCCGCGAGGTCGGCGAACAGAAATACAAGGATGTGAAAGACGAAATCAAGACCATGCTGGAGCATCAGAACAAGGTTGACATGGTAGCTGAACAACTCAATAAGGATCTCGCTTCCGGCGGTATGCAGGCCGTGGCGCAGAAATATTCCGTGGCCCTCACCGACAGCGTGATGCTGAGCTTCGCCGGTGACTACTACATGAACCGTGGCGTGGACAGCAAGGCCATCGGCAAGATTTTCAACCTGCCGGCCAACAAGCCCACTGCTGTCGCTGGCAACAACGTGGCCTACGTGGTCGACGTGAAAGAGGTCCGCGACGGTCAGGTTTCCCCGACCCTGGTGCTGGAGAAGAATTACCTTCAGAACGCCGTTCTCGGTCGTGAGCGCAACGAGAACACCCTGCTGGGCTACCTCATCAGCCAGACCAAGGTGCTTGACAACCGCGTGCGTTTCTATCAGAAATAAAAGACGTGTGACGTAAGACGTGAGACGTGTGAATAAAAAGACGGTGCTTCGTGATGAGGCACCGTCTTTTTTTGTGGTTATACGGTTAGGGGGTTACACGGTTAAAGGGTTACACGGTTAGGGGATTAAAAAAAGGCCGTGCCTGATTGGCAACGGCCCTAAATATCACGTCTCACGTCAAACGTCTTCACATCACGCCAATGACCATTCGGCGCCGTCCTTGGTGTCTTTCACCACGATGCCGGCGGCGTTGAGATCGTCGCGGATTTTGTCGGAGAGCGCCCAGTTCTTTTCGGCCTTGGCGGTCTTGCGCATATCCAGGACGAGCTGCATGGCTTTTTCGAGCGCGTCGTGCTCGCGGGTGTCGCCTTGCTCGAGTTCGGGTTTGATGCCGAGGATGTCGAAGAAGAAGGTGCGGAAGGTGGTCTTCAGCAGGTCGATGTCCTCAGCGGTGAGGGTGGCGTGGCCGTCCTTCACGGCGTTGATGATGCGCACCGCGTCGAACAGCTCGGCAATCACCTTCGGGGTGTTGAAGTCGTCGTTCATCGCCTCGTAGCAACGCTCCTGTAAGGCGGCGATGTCCTCTGTGGAGGCGTTGCCGGCCTTCAGACTGTCGAGGTGGCGTTCGGCGGCGTAGAGCTTCTCCAGACCCTTCTCGGCGGATTGCAACGCGGCATTGCTGAAATCGACAGTGCCGCGGTAAGAAGCCTGCAGCACGAAATAACGGATGGTCATCGGGGAGTAGGGCTTCTCCAGCTTGTCGTGCTTGCCGGTGAAGAACTCGTTGAGGGTGATGAAGTTGCCCAACGATTTGCCCATCTTCTGTCCCTCGATGGTGATCATGTTGTTGTGCATCCAGTAGCGCACGGAGCTTTTGCCGTTGGCCACGGTGCTCTGGCACACTTCCGACTCGTGGTGCGGGAACAGCAGGTCCATGCCGCCGCCGTGGATATCGAACTGCTCGCCCAAGTACTTGGTGCTCATGGCCGTGCATTCGATGTGCCAGCCCGGGAAACCGACGCTCCACGGGGAGTTCCAGCGCATGATGTGCTCGGGAGCGGCCTTCTTCCAGAGGGCGAAGTCGGCTGGATTGCGTTTCTCGCTCTGACCGTCCAATTCGCGGGTGTTGGCAATCAGTTCGGCCAAAACGCGGCCCGAGAGCTTGCCGTAACCGAAGTCCTTGTCGAATTTCTCCACATCGAAATAGACGGAACCTTCCGACTCATAAGCGTATCCTCTGTCGAGAATCTTCTGCACCATCTCGATTTGCTCGATGATGTGGCCGGAAGCGCGGGGTTCGATGGAGGGACCCTTCACGTTGAGGGCATCCATCGCCTTGTGGTAGCTGTCCATATAATATTGTGCCACCTCCATGGGTTCCAGCTGCTCCAGACGGGCTTTCTTGGCGATTTTGTCCTCGCCCTCGTCGGCGTCGTGCTCCAGATGGCCCACGTCGGTGATGTTGCGGACGTAGCGCACCTTGTAGCCGATGTGCGTGAGATAGCGGAACACCACGTCGAAGGTCACCGCGGGACGAGCGTGGCCGAGATGCGGCTCGCCATACACCGTCGGACCGCAGACATAAAGCCCCACATGGTCGGGCGTCAGCGGTTTGAACAACTCTTTTCTCTTGCTTAACGTGTTGAATAAAAATACTTTACCTTTATTGTCGGTACTTTTCATATCGCTTTTTTTATATTTTCAAAAAGAGGGGCAAAGGTACATAAATTTACGGATATACGGAGGGAATATTGGAAATTTCCGAATTTTTAGATGCGCCGTTTATATGCGAGGATTTGTTATCTTTGCGCCTTAAAAATTTCGCGTTATGAGAAAATATCTATTATCGACGTTAATTCTTTTGCTGTTAGGGGTTTGCGGCTTCTCGCAGACCAAGAAAATCACCGTTGAGGACATTTGGGACAACTTCTCGTTTTATCCTCGCGGCGTGGCTGGCTATACAGCTATGCCGGTGAGCGACGACTATACCGTGGTCAAACGGGCCGGGATCGAACGCCATCATTTTTCCGACGGTGAAATGGCCGGTATCATCTTGTCGCACAGTGACTTGACGGCTGCCAGCAAGAACCGTCTCAGCATTGCCGGCATTAGTGACTACAGCTTCTCCGCCGACGAGAAGAAAATCATGTTGGCCTTCGACCAAGAGAGCATTTACCGCCGTTCATCGTTGGCCCATTATTACGTCTATGATGTTGACAGCAAGAAGCTTACGCCGATTTCGGATACGGCCCATCTGCTGCGTTTCGCCGAACTTTCCAAGGACGGCAGCAAGGTGGTTTTTGCCCGCGACTGCGACCTCTACTACCAGGATTTGAACTCGGGTAGGGTAGTGCAGATCACCCGCGACGGCAACCCCAACCACATCCTGAACGGTTTTGCGGACTGGGTCTATGAGGAGGAACTCGACATGTCGCAGGCCGCCTCGTTCTCGCCCGACGGCAGCAAGATCGCCTATCTCCGTTTCGATGAGAGCCGCGTGAAAGAATACACCATTCCGATGTACGATGACCTCTATCCCACGGATTTCAAGTACAAATACCCGAAAGCCGGTGAGGACAATTCCCTCGTGGAGGTGCACATTTACGATCTCGCCACGGGCACCGACACCAAGCTCAATCTCGGCGACAACAGCAATTGCTACTTCCCGCGTGTCTATTGGTTGCCCAACAGCCGTGACGCCATCGTGCTGAAGCTCAACCGCCATCAGAACCAGCTCGACTTCATTCGTTACAATACCGAAACCAAGACCCAAGATGTGGTCTATCAGGATGTCAACGAGAAATGGCTGGATGTGACCGATAACTATTACTTCTTGAAGGATAACAACTCCATGATTGTCACTTCCGAGCGAAACGGTTTCAACCATATTTATAAGGTTACCTTCGGCGGTGAAATCAAACAGCTGACGGATGGTCAATGGGAAGTGAACGAGATTCAGTACGTGAACGAGCCGAAAAAGCAGATTTACTACCTTTCCAACGAATCCGGTGTGTTGAACCGCGATCTCTATGTCATCAATTTCGACGGCAAGAAGAAACAGTTGCTGAGCAAGGGTAACGGCTGGGCAAGCACCGAGTTCTGCCCGAACGGTAACTATTATCGTCTGCAATATTCTGACCTGAACACGCTTCCGAAATACACCATTAACGACAAGACTGGCAAGGAGTTGCGTGTGCTGAACGACAATTTCGGCGTGAAGAGTGTGATGGAGGAGTACGGTTTCGTGAACCGCGAAATCATCAGTTTCACCACCAAGGATGGCGTGACGCTGTATGGCTGGATGATGAAGCCCGCCAACTTTGATCCTTCCAAGAAGTATCCGGTGATGATGAACTGCTACGGAGGTCCCGGCTCCCAGCAGGTGGAGAACGCCTATAGTAGCGCTCAGGATCTTGCGTTCTATCAGATGCTGGCACAGCATGGCTATATCAGCGTCTGTTTTGACGGTCGCGGTACGGCCACCCGCGGTGATGCCTTCAAGAAGGTGATTTACCAGCAGATGGGCAAGTACGAGGCCATCGACCAGATTGCGGCGGCCAACTGGCTCAAGACGCTCTCCTACGTGGATGGCGATCGCATCGGCATCTGGGGATGGAGCTTCGGCGGCTATCTCTCCGCGCTCTCCATGTTCCGTGGCGACGGCGCTTTCAAGATGGCTATCTCGGTCGCGCCCGTCACCAACTGGCGTTATTACGACAACATCTACACCGAGCGGTTCATGCGCACCCCGCAGGAGAACCCTGACGGCTACGATTTGAATTCGCCCACCACGTATGCCAAAGACCTCAAAGGCAAGTACTTGCTGATTCATGGCACCGCTGACGACAACGTCCATTTCCAGAACGCCATGGAGTTGGTGAAGGGTCTGAACGCAGCCGGCATCGAATACGACCAGTTCTTCTTCCCCAACAAAAACCACTTCATCATGGGCGGCAACACGCGGACGTATCTCTACAATAAGTTAGCGAAATACATCTTGGAGAATTTGTAATTGATTCCTTAAGCCGTCCCGTAGGGGCAAGAGCTTGGTAGCCAGGGGTAAGCGAAGCGCAACCCCTGGGATGGGTTATCTGCCGCTCCGACCGCCTGTCAGCAATGACGTGGTGCGTGGGAGCAGGCGCGACATGATGGCGTATAGTGCAATGCAGAAAAGGGCGGGAACAAGCACCTCGGCGGAATATACAGCCCAGAAATGCCAAGGCGTGTTGGTGACGTGTCCGTACAACGGCACCGAAACAAGATAGATCATGATGATCGGATGCAGCACGAACAGCAGGAAATTGCTGTCGGAGATGAATTTGATGGGCCTAAGGTTGAATCGTTCCACTAATGTGGAGGCAATCTGAACAGTCGGGACCACTGCCGCGATGCTGAACAGGTTCTCAAACAGAAGTTGGAAATGTCCGTATGTCACGCGCTGCCATACGACGCCGGCAACCAGCAGTGTGGAAACCGAGACGCTGAGCCACAAAGGAACGCGACGGGCCATTTCCACCATATTTTGCTTGTGAATGCCCATATAGGCGCCGATGCTGAAGAACAACAGCGCAGAAGGGAAACGCTTGAAGAACGGAGGCCAGCCATTTGGCCACGGCATCAGGTAGAAAGCGGCGAAAAGGAGCAAAATGACGGGCCATTTGCCTTTCAGCAGCAGGTGCAGGAGCGGGGAGAGCAAGCACACGATCATCAGGTCGCGCAGAAACCAAAGCTGGAAAGCCTTGGGCATGCCGTCGTAACCTTCGCCCCAGCCTACCACCACATCGAGTATTTTGGCCGGCGTGAAAGCGTCGCTGGGAATCCAGTCGGCATGGCCTTGCAGCACGACGACCAATAGGAGGAACGCCCAGACAAAATAGTTCCAGAACAGGTACGGCACAAGTAATGTCACGGCGCGTTTGCGGATTTTCGACAAATAAGCCTCCCGGTTGAAAATGTCCGGTTTGCGGAAAAAATAGTAGCCGGAAATAATGAAGAACATGGGCACGGCAAGCTTTGCCAAGGTTCGGGTGATGTAGTAGCAGATGGCCGAAACCCCTTCCTGAGGCAGTTGATAAAGCAGGGGGGTGTCGGTGTGGAGCAGCACAATCAACAGCATCAGTGGATAGCGAAGCCAGTCCACCGTGCGCGATTGCAACTCATCGGGTTCCATGTTGCTCATTCTGTTCAAAAATTCTGATTGGTCAATAATAGGCCGGCAAAAGTACATTTTTTTCCGAGGTGGATGACATCCGTGCAATAATATTGGTTTGAGATGAATAAATCGTATCGAAAAATTTTGCATCTTTGCAGCTTGATTTTTTGTGCGCCGTTCAAACAATAATCGGTAAACAGAAAACAGTAAACAGAAAACGGTAAACAGTAAACTAATTCATTCATAAAACCAAAAAAGTATGGAAGATCTTGTAAAGTATGTATGGATCGTGTTTTGCGCATCCATTGTCGCGCTGGGTTTCGCGTTCTTCTTCTATCGCAAAATGCTGAAGGAAGACGAAGGCACTCCCACTATGCGTGAAATCGCCTCGCACGTCCGCAAGGGCGCCATGGCTTACCTGAAACAACAGTACAAGGTGGTGGGCATCGTGTTCGTCATCCTCGCTGTGCTGTTCTTCATCATGTCGCTGTTCGATTTGCAGAACGGCTGGGTGTGGTTCGCTTTCCTGACCGGCGGTTTCTTCTCCGGTTTGGCTGGCTTCCTCGGCATGAAGACCGCTACCTACGCCTCCGCACGTACCGCTAACGGTGCCCGTCAGAGCCTGAACAAGGGCTTGCAGATCGCTTTCCGCAGCGGTGCTGTCATGGGTCTCACCGTCGTGGGTTTGGCGCTGCTCGACGTGTCGTTGTGGTTCTTTATCCTCGATCACTTCATCCCGGAGGAGCACCACCTTGTGATCATCACCACCACCATGCTGACCTTCGGTATGGGTGCCTCCACGCAGGCGTTGTTCGCCCGTGTCGGCGGTGGTATCTACACCAAAGCTGCTGACGTGGGCGCTGACCTCGTGGGTAAGACGGAGTACAACATCCCTGAGGACGACCCGCGTAACCCCGCCACCATCGCTGACAACGTGGGTGACAATGTGGGTGACGTTGCCGGTATGGGCGCTGACCTCTACGAATCCTACGCCGGTTCCATCCTTTCCACGATGGCTCTTGGTGCCGCTGCTTTCGCCACCCTGGGTGCTGAAATGCAGATGCGCTCCATCCTCGCCCCGATGATGATTGCTGCTGTCGGTATGCTTCTTTCCGTGATAGGTATCTTCATGGTTCGCACGAAAGAGGACGCTTCCATGACGGAACTGCTGAAGGCTTTGAGCCGCGGTACCAACACGGCTGCTTGCCTCATCGCTGTGGCTACCTTCTGCATCATGTACGTGCTCTTCAAAGATTCTACCGACATCGTGTGGTGGCAGGTCTCCCTCTCTGTGGTCGTGGGTCTGCTCGCCGGCGTAATCATCGGTAAATCAACGGAATACTACACTTCCCAGTCTTACAAGCCGACCCAAAAGGTGGCTGAAGCCTCTCAAACGGGTCCTGCTACCGTGATTATCTCCGGTATCGGTCTGGGTATGATTTCCACCGTGATTCCGGTGCTTACCATCGGTGTCGCGATTATCCTCGCTTTCCTCTGCGCCAACGGCTTCCAGATTGAGTTCAACGCTGTGAACTTGTCCAAGGGCCTTTACGGTATCGGTATCGCTGCTGTGGGTATGCTTTCCACGCTGGGTATCACTCTCGCTACCGACGCTTACGGTCCTATCGCCGACAACGCCGGTGGTAACGCTGAAATGAGCGGTCTGGAGCCCGAAGTTCGTAAGCGCACTGACGCTCTCGACGCGCTGGGTAACACCACCGCCGCTACGGGTAAGGGCTTTGCTATCGGTTCTGCCGCTTTGACCGCCCTCGCGCTGCTCGCTTCCTACGTGGAAGAGATCAAGATTGCGCTCGTGCGTATTGGCACGGACACCCTCGACCTTGGCAACCGTATCGTCGATACCGCGCAAGCTTCCCTCATCGACTTTATGGAATATTACAATGTCTCTCTGATGAACCCGAAGGTGCTCGTGGGTGTCTTCATCGGTTCCATGATGGCCTTCCTGTTCTGCGGTCTCACCATGAACGCTGTGGGTCGTGCCGCTCAGAAGATGGTGGAAGAGGTTCGTCGCCAGTTCCGCGAAATTCAGGGCATCCTCACCGGTGAGGGTACTCCGGATTACGCTCGCTGCGTGGAAATCTCCACCAAGGGTGCTCAAAGAGAGATGCTGCTGCCGTCCATCCTCGCTATTCTGGCTCCCATCTGCACGGGTCTGATCCTCGGCGTGGCTGGCGTTCTCGGTCTGCTCGTTGGCGGTCTCGGTGCCGGTTTCGTCTTGGCTATCTTCATGGCCAACGCCGGGGGTGCTTGGGACACTGCCAAGCAGTCTGTCGAGGACGGCAACGTCGGCGGCAAGGGCTCCGACACCCACAAGGC
>JAGCVQ010000077.1 GCA_017962275.1 Bacteroidales bacterium | reverse complement strand
TAGAGGGTGTGTCAAAAGTCACGTTTTGGCACACCCTTGTTTTTTATGTGGCGATGTGGTGAGGCTTCTAAAAGTTTTTGTCGTGATTTTTTCCGTGTCGTGTTTTCTTGATCGACCACGATCTGGTTCATGATGAGGACTGTCAGTGCGTTTTTTTGTAAAAAAGTGCTTTTCTGACCTTTTTATGCCGTTATCCGGGCATATTTTTGGATGTTGAAGGCAATGGCGAAGAGGCCAAAATCCATGTTGACCTTGTCCTTTCCCCGGTGCCTGAACCGCTTGTACTGCTTGTTGAACTTCATCTGACCGAAGACGGCCTCCGGCTCTATCGGCCGCTTGCTCCTGTGCATCAGGCCCTCCTCGCCGAGCAGCTTCTCCCTCGCCCGTTGCTTGTATTTTCTCAGATGATGGTTCACGCTGAGGATCCTGTTGCCCTGTTGCCCTTTGTAGCATACGCACCTGAGCGGGCATCCCCCGCAGTTCTGCGCCTCGTAGTTCGTGATGTAGCTCGTGTATCCGTTGTCGTTCTTTCTGCGGTAGGTGCCGATGTTGTGCATCCGCTGCCCGATGGGGCACACGTAATAGTCCTCTTCCTCGTTGTAGTGGAGGTTCTCCGGCCTGGAGATGTCCTGCAGGAACGGGCGGTGCTGCTCCTTGTGGAAGAGCGGGTACTTGACGAAGGCCTCCACATCGTTGGCTTCCATGAACTCGTAGTTCTCCTCGCTGCCGTAGCCCGAGTCCGCCACCGCCTTCTTCGGGAAGGCGCCGTAGGCCTGCTCGTGGCGCGACAGGAAGTCGGGCATCGTGGTCGTGTCCGTGGGGTTCCAATACAAGGCGTAGTTGGTGATGAACTGACAGCTGGTCCCTATCTGCAGGTTGTAGCCCGGCTTGGTCTGCCCGTTGTTCATCGCGTCCTCCTTCATCCGCATGAACGTCGCGTCGGGGTCTGTCTTGGAGTAGCTGTTGCGCTCGCCCATCGTCTCCAGATGACGCTCGTACTCGGCCTGTTTCTCCTGCATCTTGCCCAACTCCTTGGCTACTTTCTCACGCTCCCTCTTCGCCTTTTTCTCCTCTTTCGTGCCTTCCGGCATCCTGGCGTTCTCCGCGTTGATTTTGTCCACGATACCCTGCAGTGAGGCCGAGTCTATGGCGACGGGCTCGGACTCAGGCTCCTCGCTGTTGTCTTGGGCGATGCCTTCCTCTATCTGCCGCAGCACGCCGAGGATCTTCTTCTCCAGCTTCGACTTGTTCCGCTCCACCGTCTTGCGCCAGACGAACGTGTACTTGTTGGCCACGGACTCCACCTTCGTGCCGTCGATATACTGCACGTCGAGGCTCAGCACCCCCATCTCCACCAAGCTCTTCACCACCTGCACGAACAGGCTGTTGACCTGATCCTTCACGTGCTCGCTGCGGAAGCGGTTGATCGTGCTGTACGAGGGGTGCTCGTTGCCCGACAGCCACATGTAGTATATGTCATGGAGCATCTCGCGTGCTATGCGGCGGCACGAGTACACGTTGTTCATGTACGCGTAGAATACCACCTTCAGCAGCATTCGGGGATGATAGGGTGGGCAGCCGAACGCCTCGTAGGTCTCTATCAGGGAGTCTATGTTCAGGCCGTCAACTATGCGGCTGACGATGCGCACGGGGTCGTTCTCGGGGATGTTCTCACCTAAATCTGAAGGAAAAAGTACCGTCTGCCCTTGGGGATATGATTTAAATTGTATCTTTGCCATCGCTTTTTGTTATGGTGCAAAGATACAAAAATCTTTGACACGACGAAGCCCTGGCTCGCCAAAGTCAGGGCTTTTTATGCATAAAAAAGAGGGTGCGTGACTTTTGACACACCCTCTTGGATGCTGCAATTCGTCAGCAGGTTGCTGACGAAAAAAGTCACCAAGTTGGTGACCGAATTAAGGGTGTGGGGAAAGATCAACAAGTTGCTGATCAATTGGAGGCGTTAAAAAAGGCCAACGAGTCATTAACCAATTAAAATGTCTGAGTATTTGGCAGAACACAATGGCCTCATTCTATCTCATACACCAACACCGTTATGTTGTCATCGAATTGAAGGTCGTGACATCAATTCCCGAGTTGCTTGCAAATCGAATTTCTATGTGACAGCTATCGACGAGTTAATGCGTAGCGAAGGTGACAATCCGACCGTGGGATTGCTTATTTGCAAATCAACTGACAAAACCGTTGTGGAGTGGTCTCTGCGCGACATCAACAAGCCCCTTGGCGTATCCACATACCAGTTAGAAGAAGTGGTGGAACGCACGGTAAAAGAATTGGAGGAAAGGAAAAAAGAGGGAGTGCGCAAATAAGTTGCGTGAGGCGGTTAGGCTTTTGCATTTCACAAAATTACTATAGTAAGGTGAACGAAAAACCGGCATTTATATTCCCCGAGGAGATAAACACAGGTGTTGTCAGACTCAAACACGCATTATGTTTTTCTCTGTAAAAAAATTACGGCAATTCAAAAAAAAATACTATTTTTGCAACGTGATTAAAGTATAAAATGTTATGCTAGTTAAATTTGCCGTAAAAAACTTCCGCGGGTTTGCCAAAAGGATAGAATGGGACTTGTCGCATCCAAGCAATTATGAGTTCAACAAAAACGCCATAAAGGATGGCATTATCAAGAATGGTATTGTTTATGGGCCCAATGGATCAGGAAAATCCAACTTTGCGCTGGCCATTTTTGATATCGAGAATCATCTTTCCGCAAAATGGAAGAAACCGGATTACTATTCAAATTTCGTCTATACAGGCAATCCAAACGCTCCCGTGGAATTTGAATATGTGTTCAAGTTTGACAATGACATCTTGGAATACAGCTATGCGAAGAATTCCGTCGGATTGCTCGTCGCTGAATCGCTGATGGTGAACCGCAAGCAAGTGTTCAAAAGAGACAACACCGTTTTTGAAATCGATGACGGACAATTCAAGATTGACGCTACGGTCAAGGAGAATTTCAAGCAGAACGTGAATAGCATTTCTGTCATCAACTTCCTGACAGCCTCTTATCCTTTGCCGCAGGACCATTATATTGTAAAACTGATTATGTTCGTCAATTCCATGCTGTGGTTCAAGAATTTAGACAGCCGCGAGTTTATTGGTCTTGAAACATCGAGTTTCGGGTTGGAAGAGTTTATCATCCAAAACCAATGCATCGAAGATTTCTCACGGTTCCTGGCCAACGTGAGCGAACAGGAGTTCAAGTTCGCCTCTTCCAAAGAAGGCGACAAAATCTTATATTGCCAAATCGGCGACAACACGATTCCATTCCTGTCTATCGCCTCAACAGGCACGAAAGCACTTGAATTGCTCTATGTTTGGATTAGGAGAATGACGGCAGCATCGTTTGTTTTCATCGACGAATTCGACGCTTTCTATCATTTCAGACTCTCGTTTGAGGTGTGCAAGCAGCTGTTCAACATGGATTGCCAAGTCTTCACTTCGTCCCACAACACCTACCTGATGACGAACGACCTGCTACGTCCCGACTGCAACTTCATCCTTCAGAACAACAAGATAAAGCCGCTTCAGGCTTGCACAGAGAAAGAGTTGAGATTTGGCCATAACATCGAGAAAATCTATAGAGCCAATGCCTTCCATGTCGAATAGTGAGTTACATCTGTTTGTGCTTGAGGGTGTTCGGGCAGAGTCCATCTATGTGGACAAACTCGAACAGCATTTTCTCGGCAAAAGGATTTCGGTGAAGTGTGTCTATGAAGCCGAAATTTACCAGCTATACAAGCAACTGAAGGCCGAGGATTTTGCATACGACATGGTTGACCTCCTCAAAGAACGCAGCGAAGATAACGCCGCCATCTTGCACGAGTACAATCGCGACAGTTTTGCATCTGTTTATCTGTTTTTCGACTATGATGCCCATTCCACCATGGCTGATGATGGCAAACTACAGGAGATGCTTGACTATTTCGACAACGAAACCGAAAACGGAATGAACTATTTGGTGAATGATGTCTATGATTTGCCCAAACAAATAGAGTCTCAAAGCAACATTTTTAAAAAGCAACTGGAGAAACACATCACCCACAAATGCCCTGAAGTCGCCGTGCTAAGTGCATTTCCCATTTATGCACTGGATTATTATGGGGTTGAGGGGCTGAAGAGGAAGTTAGAGGAATCATACGAGAATTAGCGGGGATGGGGAAAACAGGAAGGTTGTGCAAATAGATTGCGCGGGAAAGTTGTATTTTTGCCGGCGAAAAACGATAAAACAGTAAACAGTATGCCAGCCAATAAAAACGCAGTCACGAGATACTATATTATTGACAAGTTGCTTGCCAATCGCTACAGGAACTATTCTGTTGCCGATATATGTGAATTGGTGAATGAAGAATTAGAAGAGAGGGATATGAAAGCCAGCATTCGCACAATCCAATACGACATCAACTATATAGAAAAAGAGGGTCCCTTTCTTGCAGATATTGAACGTTATCAAATTGATGTGGTCAGCAAAAAGAATCCTGATCTTACGGTGAAAAAAGAATGCTTGCGTTATGCAGACCCATCGTTCTCCATCTTTAAGAAACCATTGACCGAGGATGAGAAGTATCTGCTTTCGGAGGCGTTGTCGTTGCTGGGACAGTTTGATGGTCTTCCGAATCTTGACGGATTAGAGAGGCTGAAAGGCAGCTTGAATCTTAAAGAAAAACGCCAAATCGTCTCTTTTACCAAGAATCCGTTGGAGAACTCAACTCTGTTCGGAGAGCTTTTTACCGCTATCTCTCAGCAACAGGTGTTGAAACTCCATTATCATACCTTTGATACACTCGACAATGTGAAACAAGTAATCATTCATCCACACTTGTTGAAAGAGTACAATCGCAGATGGTATCTTTTTGGCTCTTCGGAGGATACTGGCAAGTTGCTTAACTTCAGGTTGGATCAGATTGACCAATTCGATATGCTATCAAGTCATCGATATATTCCATATCCGGGAGACCTGAATGAGCGTTTTGAGGATATTATTGGTGTTTCCCTTTATGACGACAGACCTTTGCAAACCATTATCTTCTGGGTAAGCAACTATTCCAAGAACTATGTCGCCACCAAGCCCTTACACGAATCGCAACGCCATTATCGTGGCGAGAGAGAGGCAGAGTTGCGTCAGCAGTACCCAATGCTAAAAGGAGGTTGCTTTTTCTCTATCGAATGCATTGAGAACTACGAACTTATTCGTGAACTGACTTCGTTTGGAAAAGAATTGATTGTCCTCTCTCCTGCCTATATCCAACAGAAAGTGAAAAATTATGTTGCAGCTCAATTTCAAGCGTATCAATCTTTGATATAGTTTTTTTTGTATTTTTGCATTTCACTAAACCAACAACAAGATGACTGAAAAACCGACATTTACATTCCGAGAGAAGATGACCGCCGACGAAGGTTACGTACAATGGATGGCTGACACCAAGCAGCGTTTTCGCCAAAGCCAAGTAAAGGCGTCCGTCCATGTAAACACCGCCATGCTTGAGTTTTATTGGAGTCTGGGACGAGACATTGTTGAACTTCGTGCAGAAAGCAAATGGGGAAATGGTTTCTTTAACCAGTTGTCCCTTGATTTGAAAACTGCATTTCCTAACGAAACGGGGTTCTCTGTAACCAACCTTAAATACATGAAACGTTGGTATGCCTTTTATAGTGATAGAGTTGCAATTCGTCACCAAGCTGGTGACGAATTTAATGTCGCTCTTGCTCCTAAAACTGGTGATAAACAAGATGTTGTAATTCGTCAGCAGGTTGCTGACGAATTAAGTGCTGCAATTCGTCAGCAACCTGCTGACGAATTAGGTGCTGCAATTTGTCAGCATCTTGCTGACGAAAAAAGCCACCAACCGAGTGGCCAATTAGAGATGCCTGAGATCTTTGGCAGAATACCCTGGTTTCACCATGTCCATATCATCTCCAAATGCCAATCTCTTGATGAAGCTCTGTTCTACATTAACAGGGTTGTGGAAGAGGGCTGGAGTCGCAGCAGACTTGAAGACCAAGTGGCAGCCAATCTGTTCGGAAGTCAAGGTGCCGCCATCACCAACTTCGAACATACGCTACCCGCACCACAGAGCCAGTTGGCCAAAGAATTGCTGAAAGACCCGTATCATTTCGAATTCCTGACTATGAAAGAAGAGTACGACGAACAGGACCTTGAAGATGCGTTGGTGTCCAATGTCACACGGTTTCTGATGGAGTTAGGTCAGGGTTTTTCGTATGTAGGTCGTCAGATGGAGTTGCAAATGCCCGGAGGACAGACATTCTTTCCCGACTTGTTGTTCTATCACATACCCCAGCACCGTTATGTGGTCATCGAATTGAAGGTGGTGAAATTCATCCCCGAATTTGCCGGCAAACTGAATTTCTATGTGACCGCTATCGACGAGTTAATGCGTGGCGACGGTGACAATCCAACTGTGGGTTTGCTTATTTGCAAATCAACTGACAAAACCGTTGTGGAGTGGTCTCTGCGCGACATCAACAAGCCACTTGGCGTATCCACATATCAGTTAGAAGAAGTGGTGGAGCGCACGGTAAAAGAGCTGGAGGAAAGGAAAAAAGAGGGTGCGCGCAAATAAGTTGCGTGAGGCGGTTGTATTTTTGCAAACGAAAAAACAGAGAAGAATATGAACAATAGTAAAAACATGAACCCGGTTTTCAGTCTGAAAAACTTCCGCTCTTTTGGCGAAGAAGGTGCCGATTTTGAACTCGCCCCTATCACCATTTTGACCGGATGCAATAGTGCCGGCAAGAGTTCTATGGCAAAAGCACTTGTGCTATTAAGCCGAATGCCTAATCACAGAAGAGTCGTATCGCCCTCATTAAAACTCTACACAAAAGACCTCAGACTTGGTAACTATGAGAAGGTGCTTCATAAAAACGCGGCTGACAATGAGATAGTATTTGCATATAAAGTATGGTCTAACTATCTTCAAGAAGATGTTCGTGTCAAGCGTTTTTTCAAGTCTAAGAAGAACGACGATCTTAAAGATGGTTATTTGTATAAGTACTCCATAGAAAAAACTGATGGAACAATAATCTTTGAGGAGAACACAGCCCTTTGGGAAATGGAAGACGAAGAACACTACAACAAACACATAGATTCTATTATTCAAAATTTCAACGCTTTCTCTTTGGTAAGTAAATACCAACAATTAGTTCAAGTAGTTGATTTATTAATAAAAAGAAATGACGAGGAATCTCAAAACAAATATGCTCATTATTCCCAAGAGTTAAAAGACATTGTGTCACAAATACAAGTAAGCGACATCAATGTTGAAATGTACAATATCAGACAACTATCTGACTGGGATCAGTGGATTTATAATAGAGATAAGGAAATAAAGGACTGGAAACCTTACTGCAAGACTGATGAAGAGTTTGAGGATCTTTTGACGACACAATACCCAGAAAGACAAATAATAGAACATTATTTAGAATTGGTTGTAGATGAAGTGTTTTCCCCTATGTTTACTGAAAACGTGGAATATATTGATTCGGGTTCAGCAGCAATTAGGCGCACTTATTCTGTTGAGGATAGCAATAAAATGAGCAAAGCTTTGTTTGATTTTAATAGTGCGAAAATAATCGACAAAGAGTGGTCCGATATTTTTCATCCATATTATCATAAGCCAGGCAGTTTTGTGAACCATTGGCTGGAAGAATTCCTTGGCAATGGTTGTAAAATTTTTACAACAGGCGATGATGAAGGACGCATTAAAGTGTTTATTGAAAGAAATGGTGAAAAACAATTGCTTGCGGACGAAGGGTATGGTATCACCCAACTCGTTTCTTTGCTTTTGTTAATAGACAATTCTATTAAGCCAGCCGACGAGAAAAATCCTCAAACACCATGGCATGACGGCAAACCAGATCATAAAAATCTCTATTTTGAAAGATACCCTCAAGTAATTTGTGTTGAAGAGCCAGAAGTTCATCTCCATCCTAAATATCAGTCTTTGCTGGCCGAAATGTTTGTGGAAGCATACCAAAAGTACAATATCCAATTCATTATTGAGACCCATAGCGAATATCTGATACGTAAACTTCAGGTGATGATAGCCGACAAAAAACATGCGCTTTCGCCCAATGATGTTTCGCTCAACTATGTGGAAAAGGATGAAAATGGGGTTTCGACCAATCGAAAAATAGAAATTATGGAAGACGGAAGGCTTGGAAGTAGTTTTGGAGACGGCTTCTTTGATGAAGCAGGAAGTCTTTCGAGAAAATTGTTTACTCTAAATAAATAGAGACAATGAAAGAAGGGGTGATTTTTCTAGAGAAAAAATTTTGGATGAAAATAAAAGCAGGCAGAGAACGATATGTTTTTATTGATAGAATAATTCGTTCCCATTCTGCAATATATACCGATTTTCAGAAAAACGATGTTGGTACAGATCCTGATTTATCCGATGTTTATAACGAAACAGGAGGACGTTTGTTTTGGAACAAAAACATTGCAGATTACATTGAATCTGACGATATTGTAGCATTGTCATCAATTTATTTATTTGATAAAGATACTTTGTTTTGTGATGAGAAGACAAATTCGAGAGGAATTATTGTCTTGAATAACAATCAGTACTCCAATGAGAATGATGTTTTCGAAATTCATGTACAAGAAATAGACGAAGACCAAAAGTATTTTCAAGGTTGGAAGCATAAATTATTTGAACCAGTATTTTCAAATAAACACTGTAATGCGCTGATTATAAATGACAAATATTTATGCAACAAAGGGTACATGAATCCCGCATTAAAAGAGATTCTGGATTTGTTGTTGCCTTATGAAACCGACATGCCGTTTCATCTTTCAGTTTTTAGTGAGATAAACTCTAATGGTGATTCCATATTTAACGACATTAAGGATGCCGTGTTATCTGTTCGTTCGCAGAACTTTGTTAATAACACATTGTTTACCCTTTGTTATACTACTCTCCATGACAGATTTATTATCTCTAACACCTTTCTGATAACTGTTGGAGCGGGATTCGCCTTATTTAACAACAAGGGCAAACCACAAAACAGCACAGCAATAAAGTTACTTTACCCAACTGCAATAGGCCAAAAAACTGAGTATAATCTTGGGATAAAAAAAACAAAAGAAATAAATGATCGAACTCTGAACTTTTGGGGTGATAGAATAAACCGATTGTTTGATTTGGTAGATTAACACTACTTTTATAGAATTGTTGAAAATAATAAAATGGCAAAATTTTTGGACATAGAAAATTACATTATAGCATTTGACCTTGATGGCACTCTTGTCAATACGGACAAAGCAAATAGTATGGCATACCAACGGTCTGTTTACGATGTTTCAGGAATAACTATCGACATTGATAACTGTCGTATCACAAGAGATTCATTGAATAATAGAATTAATGTAAGTGACAACATCCTTCAAGAAATAATTGTTAAAAAAGAAAAATTGTTTACCGAATACTTAGTTTGTACACAACCTTTACCTGCTCTTTTTATATTGCAACACCTAAAAAACACGCACAATGTGTTGTTGACATACGCTAGACGAGAAAGAGCGAAGTCGGTGCTTGAATATTATGGGATAACATCGCTATTTGACAATGTTTACTATAGGGACAGTTACTTGGGCAAATCCAAATTTGACTATTTGATTAATGAACAGCATTATTCTTCGGATAAGATCATATTGTTTGAAAATGATAAAAAAGCAATAGCAGATGCTATATATTTTGGAGTTCCTCAAAGAAATATCTATAAATCATAAATAACATGGCAATAACACTATCTCAAGAGAAGTTTGACAAACTCGTAAAAAAATATTCTATAAACATTGAAGGTCAACCGTATGTGACGATTGAATCTGCGATCCTACATCATTTTGCCAAAGGCCATGGTGTACAAAGGGTTTCAACGTATGACAATCAGTTTGGATGCGGATTTCACATTGGCGAAATTTGGGCGAAGTTTTCAGAAATCACCCCTCCAGAACGAAGGCTGAATGCTTTCAATTCAAACTATATGGAAAATGATAATATTTTCATTGATACGAAATTGGATATTAGACATAAGAGAATATTTTATAAAATCAGAGTGGAACCTAGTGAATTAAATGAGTTTAAGATAAAAAATAACAACTTTTTACAATCAGAAATAACAGGCTTTTATCATACGGATTATAAATCTTATCACGCGGAAGGGAATCCTGATTATCTAAATGTATTAAAGAATCAGTTTGGGAACACACCGTCATCTCAGTTAGAGCAAGCAGCTTCTGAATTAAAAGCTGTTTTGAGTACAAATCTCCCAACAATAAAAGAAAGACTTAATTGTAACACACTCACAATTGTTCTTGCGCCTAGAGCAAAAGCAAATCAGGAAGAATGGTATCAACAATTACGAAAAACTGTATCTGATTGGTGTGATGAACATGTAAATGAAGGTTTTGAGAATGGCTGTAATTACATTATTCGCCATACCGATACACCCACAACACATTTGGGAGAAAAAGGAGTTATTTATCCTGGGATAATAAAAGAAACTTGCAATGTCTCTTCAGAAATAGAAGGGAAAAATATACTTTTCATAGATGACATATATACATATGGAGTTAACATAGATGAAGATTCTTTGCAAACCATAATGGATAATAAACCAAAGACTTTAACGTTTTATAGTGTGGCAAAAACATTAAAAAAGGAGGAATAGAAATGATATACACTGAGAATGCATTAAATGTTCTTACTGCGTTAGAATGTAAAGGTATTGGTCCTGCTTGGATTTATAAAAACATTCGAAGAGGCCAAGATTTGCGCACAATTTGGAAAATGATATCTTATGCAACAAAAAACTTCGAACTATCATACGAAATATTCCTTCGGAAAAGAAATGACATAGAGACGTTATTTAATTCGGAAGAATGTAGTTTAGACGGTGTGGTGGCGTATGGCGATGAAGATTTCCCTGTTGTTCCTGATACGGTTAAGGGAGGAGAAAGACCTGTCGTATTGTTTTATAAAGGGAACATATCATTACTTCATAAAATGGATAAGAATGTTGCTGTTGTTGGGGTGCTTAACCCGGAACATGGCATAGAAGAAAGAGAACGTGCTTTTGTGAAGGCTTTAGTTACAGGAGGATGTAATATTGTAAGTGGTCTTGCTAAAGGCTGTGATAGCATTTCACATAAGCAAGCACTTGATTCTAATGGTAAAACTATAGCTATTTTGCCGGGCACATTAAAGAACATTATCCCTTCTGAGAATAGATTATTATCAGATGAAATTGTATCAAAAAACGGATTACTTGTAACTGAATATTACAAAGAAGCATCATCGAAGAAAGAACTTGTTGATCGGTATGTAAAAAGAGATAGATTACAAGCAATGTTTTGTAAGGCAATTTGTTTGGCTGCGAGCTATGCTCCAAACGACCAAGGAAACGACAGTGGCTCTCGCCATGCTATGGGAAAAGCAAAAGAATACAATAGACAAAGATATGTGATGTACAACCCCGAAATAGATCACGATAATGCCCAATTTGACCTCAATAGAGAATTGTTAAAAGAGTCAAGCGTGCGTGTGATTTCAACAAAATCAATCGAAGAAATATGTAGCTTTGTGTTAAATAGAACGACTTTGTTTGATTTATGAGTTTCTACTAATGTATATAAGTATTAATCAGATAAAACTGGTTCTCTCATTGTTGTTTAAATAAACGAAATACGAGGGAATGTTTGATACATAAGGCGGACTCACACCATAATCTGCTTTACTTTTCCCTAACAGAAAACTTGCGAAAATAGACTTCGCACCATCGTTGTACTTTTGCATCCGAAATCAAAAGAACAACGATGGAGAAAGAAGAATTCACATTTGACCCAACCAACTTCGAGCAGCAAAAAGCTTTCGACATTGTGGCAAACACCAACAACAGTCTTTTCATTACAGGAAAGGCGGGTACTGGCAAAACCACTTTTGTGAAAAGGATCCAAAAGGAAATCAACAAAAACTTTCTGGTTCTTGCCCCTACTGGTATAGCCGCCCTCAATGTCGGAGGTCAAACGATGCATTCTTTTTTCGGTTTTCCATTGGAGATTATTGGTCCTGCCTCTCACATGGAGGTGTCATTAGAGAAAAGGCGTGTGTTGGAGAAAACGGATACCATTATCGTTGATGAGGCATCAATGGTGAGAGCTGATATGGTGGATGGCATGGATCGGTTCCTCAGGGCATTAACCTATTCACATTTGCCTTTTGGCGGCAAGCAGGTGGTGTTTGTAGGTGATTTGTTCCAATTGCCGCCAGTATATAAGCGGGGTACGGCGGATGAAGATATGCTCCGGGACTTTTATGGGAATGGCACCCCTTATTTCTACAAAGCGTACGCGCTGAAACGAATGAATTTGCCCAAAATAGAGTTTCAGAAGGTTTATCGTCAGAAAGATCAGCCATTCTTGGACATCTTGGACCGTATGCGTGTGGGCGAGAATAAACAAGAGGATTTTGAAATCATCAATGAGCATGTAAGTTCTGATGACAAAGTGGGTGATTATTCGGTAACCCTGACGGCGTATAATCGAATTGCGGAAAGCATTAATGAGATGAGGTTAGACGAGATAGAAGCAGAGGAATTCTGTTATGAAGGTGTTTTGGATGGAAAATTCAAGATACAAGATGCTCCTGTACCAGTTAATCTGAAACTTAAGATCGGCGCGCAGGTCATCTTTTGTCGCAATGATTATCTAAGAGGTGTGGTTAACGGCACCATTGCCATAGTAAGTAAATTGACTGATGACCAGATTGTTGTAGTTTTGGAAGATGGCGAAAAAGTCAATGTGGAAAAAATGGTATGGGAAAGCAAGGAAAGTGTGTATAACGAGGAGGCCCGTAAGGTTGAATCGAAAATTGTTGGACGTTTCACACAATATCCTTTAAAGCTGGCTTGGGCTATTACCATACATAAGTCACAGGGAATGACATTCGACCGTATGCATTTTGATTTGACACGAGGAACTTTCGCTCCCGGACAAGCATACGTGGCCATCAGCCGAATGCGTTCGTTGGAGGGGCTTACTTTGAGTAACAAGCTGTGCTCGTATCATATCAAGCAAAATGCAGAGATTAAGGCTTTTGCCAATTCGTTCAACGATCTGCTTATGATAGATGAGGAGTACAAATTCGGCAAGGAGTTTGCCACATGTTTTAATGATCAGGACTATGATGGTGCTGTTCAAGTGTGCATGAAACAAGTCATTGCCAAAATCAAGAGCGGAGACTACAGAAATGCAGCTCTCGTAGCCAAACGGATGTTCGATGTGATGCTTGACGATGAATGTCTGCATGATGCCACAAAGAATGTTCCATTGCTAAAAGATTGCAGCATGACTTGTGACTTTTTGAATGCGGTGTTGTGCCTCTACGGAGGGCGATATGAGGAAGCTATAGGGTATTCGGATATTGTGTTTGACAAAAAGACGGCACAAAAAAAGAGTCCCTGTCTTGAAGGTTTGTTTATCAAAGCTAAAGCATTGTATCGTTTGGAACGATATGAAGAAGCTGACAATATGGCTAAATATATCCGAGAAATTTCAACTAATTCGGATGAAAAGATGGCTATTGACAAGAAACAGTATTTGTTTGAATCTCTACTCAATCAAAAACTTGGTCGTTCAAATCTTGAAACTTGCCGACATCTGGTAAAGCTCTGTCCTGAGTATTTGCCCGCATACATGATGATTCGCAAAGAAGCATTTGCTAACGACCTGCATATTGAAATAGATGAGGAAGAAGAGAAAAATGCTTTTGTGTTAGCATTCAACGATAAAGCTGTTTCTGATACGGACTTTGAAAAGCAACTCAATGAGGCTGACAAAACCAGTTCCGAGTTTCAGAAATTTAGTCGAAGAGCACGGAGAATTAACACGAAAGAGTCATAAATTCATTGCAAAGAACACACACGAATTTTTAACATCAAAAAACACAAGAATATGTTCATTTTCAACTCAATTAAACGTTTTTTAAATTCCATAGTAGATGGAAGACCTTGTGACACCCACAAAAACATGTCCGGCACAAAGAATAATCAGGTTTTGTTAGAAGAAATCCAAGAGAGAATTCGTGAGCTTCAGAGAAGAGGGATTTAGACAGAAGGGCAATTCTACACTCACCTCCCCGCAATCATCTCCCCAAACCCATCACTCTGGTGCTCTCCCCACCTCCTCATCGCCGTCTCCTTGCTCGTGTTCGCGTAGCAATACTCACAAAGGTGTGGGCAGGTGTTGTACTCGCCGATGTCCTTGCTTGCGATGCAGCCGCAGAAGTGGCGCTGGCCTTTGTCGCGGTTGTCCTTCTTTTTAATGGCATACAGGGTAGGACTTAATTTGATTGCATTCTCCGGGAGCGCTTCTTCGCCGAAAAGGGAACTTTCAATGGTTCTCACCTCCACGCCAAGGAAATCCATCAGCAGGAGGTCGTGGTGCGCGAAACGGATCATCAGCTCGTCGTCCACGCAGCGGTTGTGCTGAATGCCGTACCGCTCAAGGTCGATCATCTCGCCGCACGTGGCCAGCTGGTAATGCCACTTGCGGTTGAGTTCCGAAAGCTGTCTGGCGAATTCCTCCATTTGCGGTAATGTCCATTCCGTATAGTTCACGCGGCTTTTCTCCAAGTTGGACTTCACCTTCTTGTAGGCCGCAATGTCGGCGTAGCTGAACACCAACTTCTCCGTATATCCCACAAGATGTTCGCCAATACGTTCGATCTTTGCCAACAAATCGTCAATGCCGATTTGGTCGGTCAGCATCAGCGGGTCGAAACGCCATACCACACGCCCCAGTCCCAACTTGTCCACCAATTCCTTAAACGTGTCAATCCGCTCCCCTATCGGCGGAACACCCTTTTCCAGCCCTTCCTTCTCGTAGTCATTCAACGTGAACTGCACATAGCAATGGATGCCTCGCGCTTCCAACTCGTCGAGATGCGAGAGCAGCGGCCGTGGATTCTTTGACCAAAACACGATGAACCGAGTGTTCTGGAAGAAAACATAACTCTTTACCCCGTTAAACGGATTGGTCCACGCCGAATAGCCGACTTTCAGCCGATGGAAAAACCAGTCGGCGTAGAACGCGGGGATGTCGGTGCTGCGGCTGGCCGAAATTATCACAGGCGCCTGCGCGTCCACCGTTTCGCCATTCTCCCGCTGTATGCGTATCTTTTTCCAGGTTGCCATTGTCAGCGCGAAAGATTGTCTTGTTCAAGAATTGAATATTCAATCGATTTACTGCCGCAAAAGTACAAAAAACAACACGGCGCACCAAAAATGCGCGAGAAAAAAAAAGGGCGTGGTTGGGTTGTCGCGATGCGGCCAATCCTACCAACCAAAGACTGTGGGTTTGTAAGGTTAACCTTACAAACTTTCTTTTTTTATCCGTAACTTGTTGTCTATCAGACTGAGGGTTTGTATGAGACTTTCACAAAGTTTCTTTCAAACCCACAATTTCTCCCCGGTTGTATCTTTGCCGTCGAAATCAGTTCGCGAACTGCTTCAGACGTTCTTTGACATATTGTCTAGTAATTGGCAGTGGCCTGACGGCCGCTGCGGGCGAGACCACCCCGGCCTTCGGCCACCCCTCCTGAGAGGAGGGGGATTACCTCCCACTTCTTGATGAAGACTCTATTCGATGAAGCCTCTACTTTCAACCATAAACTATAAACTATACACCATCAACCATAGACAATTAACCTTATTCATTAACCCTTAAAATTTTAACACTATGGGAAAAACCGATTTTAATGGTCTCAGTCAATGGACCGGCCGCATTGGCGGCTTAGTTTTCAAAGTCGTGAATGGCAAACAAGTCATCGTGCCTTACAAAAAGGAAGTGTTCAACCCGCGCACAGCGGCGCAGATGTCGAGCCGTGCCAAATTCGCCCTCGCGGGCATGATCAACAAGATTGTGCCCAAAGAGGTGCTGGTGGGCATGAGCTCTGAACGCCGGAGCCGTCGCTCGCTTTTCAGCAGCAATATCATCCGTCATGCGAACGTGAGCGTTGCAGGCGGGTCGGTCACAGCCACACTCAACGCCAACGACCTCATGTTCTCGCAAGGAGTCGCCGCACCCGTCTCGGTGAACGAGATGACCGTTACTGACGGACTGGTGGGCGGAACGTTGGGCGCTCTGCCGGAAAAAGTGGACGCCGTGATGATGATCGCAGTGGTTTACGACACCACGGTGGGCCTCTACACGCGTACTGTTTACGAGGTGCTGCCCGCCGGGGAGACCACCATCAGCCTCGACACGCAAACTACCGAAACCGGCAATGTGGCGCACATCTATGCCGTGCCCATGTCGCTCACATCGACGGGACTCAGCCTCACCGGCGGCTCCGACGGGGCGGAAAATTCCTCCGACAACGGTTATGCCTACACGCTGATGATGCGCTCCGACGAAGGGAGCTTCCAGTACGGCCGCTCGCAATATCTGACCACGGTCGCCCTCGGCTAAGGGTTAGCGCCATAACGCTCCTTAATATTCTTTAAAACAAACGTAGAGACGCACGGCCGTGCGTCTCTACGTTGATATGTGGGGTTATGTAATCCGAAGCTTATTTCCCGGCCTTGATCGCAGCCTGGGCGGCAGCCAAACGGGCCACGGGCACGCGGAACGGGGAGCAGGAGACGTAGTTCAGACCGCTCTTGAAGAAGAATTCCACAGAAGCGGGATCACCACCGTGCTCGCCGCAGACGCCGCACTTGAGGTTGTTGCGGGTGCTGCGACCGCGCTCCACGCCGAGCTTCACCAATTGACCGACACCTTCTTGGTCGAGGGTGTTGAACGGGTCGGCGGGGATGATCTTCTGATCGACATATTCGTGGACGATAGCATTCACGTCGTCGCGGGAGAAACCGAACGTCATTTGCGTCAGGTCGTTGGTACCGAAGCTGAAGAACTGAGCCACCTCGGCGATCTTGTCAGCCACGAGCGTAGCACGCGGAATCTCAATCATCGTACCGAAGAGGTATTCGATCTTCACGTTGAACTTGGCCTCGACCTCAGCCTTCACACGGTCGGCGATAGCCTTCTGATGCTTCAGCTCGTTGACGTTGATGGTCAGCGGGACCATGATTTCGAGGTGCGGATCGTGACCTTCGTTCATCAGTTCAGCGGTAGCCTGGAACAGGGCGCGGAACTGGGTCTCCGTGATTTCCGGATAGACGATGCCGAGACGCACGCCGCGCAGACCCATCATCGGGTTCACTTCGTGCAGAGCATCGATACGTTTCTTGATTTCTTCGAAAGTAAGACCACGCTCCTTGGCGACTTCGCGCTGTTTATCCTCAGTTTGCGGGACAAACTCATGCAACGGGGGATCCATCAAACGGAATGTCAGCGGTTTGCCGTCCATCACCTTCAAGGTGCCCTTAGCAGCTTCCTTGATGTAAGGCTCCAGCTCGTTGAGAGCAGCCACGCGCTCCTCTTTCGTATCGGAAAGAATCATGTTACGCAGCTTCTCTAACGGTTTCTCGCTGTTCTTTCCGTAGAACATGTGCTCGATACGGAACAGACCGATACCCTCGGCGCCGAAGTTGACAGCGTTCTGGGCATCTTCCGGAGTGTCAGCGTTGGTGCGAACACCCATCGTGCGGTATTTGTCAACCAGCTTCATGAATTCCACGAAAAGCGGGTTCTCGGTAGCGTCGATCATCTTGACTTCCTCGCCATAAACCCAGCCCTTGGAGCCGTTCAAGCTGAGGACGTCGCCTTCCTTGAAGGTCTTGCCGTCGATGGTGACGGTGCGGGCGCTCATGTCGATCTTGATGGCATCGCAACCCACGATGCAGCACTTACCCCAACCACGGGCCACGAGGGCAGCGTGAGAGGTCATACCGCCGCGAGCAGTCAGGATGCCGGTAGCGGCACGCATACCCTCCACATCTTCGGGGTTGGTTTCCTCACGAACGAGGATGTTTTTGATCTTCTGAGCCGTGTAGGCCATAGAGGTTTCGCTATCGAAGGCGATTTTGCCGACAGCACCGCCAGGACCTGCGGGCAGACCCTTCGCGATGACGGTGTGCTTCTTCTCGTCAGCGGCATCCAAAATCGGGTGCAGCAGTTCGTCGAGCTGGGCGGGAGCCACGCGGAGCACCACTTCCTTCTCGTCGATGAGGCCTTCGTGCAGCATGTCGAGAGCCATGGTCATGGCCGCCACGCCAGTACGCTTACCGACACGGCACTGCAACATATAAAGTTTGCCCTCTTGGATGGTGAACTCTATATCGAGCATGTCGTGATAGTTCTTCTCCAGAATGTTGCGGATGTCGCAGAGTTCCTTATAGGTCTCCGGCATCAACTCCTGCATGGAGTGCATCATCTTGTTCTGCTCGTTCTTGGTCTCGTCGTTCAGCGGGTTGGGGGTGCGGATACCGGCCACCACATCCTCGCCCTGAGCGTTGATCAACCATTCGCCGTAGAACTGGTTGTCGCCGGTAGCGGGGTTACGGGTGAAGGCGACGCCGGTAGCGGAGTTGTCGCCCATGTTGCCGAACACCATAGCCTGCACGTTGACGGCGGTACCCCAATCATCGGGAATGCCCTCGATGCGACGGTAAGCGATAGCCTTCTTGCCGTTCCAGCTCTTGAACACGGCCTTGATGCCGCCTTCCATCTGCGCACGTGCGTCATCCGGGAACTCGGTGCCGAGCACCTCTTTCACCTTGGCCTTGAAATTCTCGGCCAAAACCTTGAGCTCGTCAGCGGTGATTTCAGTGTCGCTCTTGTAACCCTTGGCGGCCTTGAACGCGTCAAGCATGTCATCCAGCTGTTTGCGGATGCCCTTGCCGTCGGCGGGCTCGATGCCTTCGGACTTCTCCATCACGACATCGGCGTACATCATGATGAGACGACGGTAGGAGTCATACACGAAACGGGGGTTGTTGGTCTTCTTGATGAGTCCGGGGATGGTTTTGGAGCTCAGACCGATATTGAGGACGGTGTCCATCATGCCGGGCATGGAGCTGCGGGCGCCGGAGCGGCAGGAGACGAGCAGGGGGTTCTCCGGATCGTCGTATTTGAGACCCATAATGCTCTCCACATTCTTCATACCTGCCCAAACCTCGTCCATGAGGCCTTCGGGAAGCTGGCAGTTGTTGGCGTAGTACGCCGTGCAGCATTCCGTGGTGATGGTCAGACCCGCGGGAACGGGCAAACCGAGCAAGCACATTTCAGCCAAGTTGGCGCCTTTACCGCCCAACAGGTTCTTCATGTCCGCCTTACCTTCGGCCTTTTTTCCGCCAAAAGTATAGACATACTTCACATCATTCTTTGTCATTTTCTAGTAGTTTTGAATAAAAAATATTTCTCTAAAAACGGCCGCGAAAATACAAAAAATGTGCGTACATCTCCTCACCCCGCAAAGTTTTTTCACAGTGCCGGAACCTTGAGCTTTGAACCTTGCACCTTATACCAAAAAAATCGTATTTTTGCCGCTTGAATTGAATGGAGAACCAACACAATGCTTATGGCGAAAAGGCTACATTATCCGCTGACTATCAACTTCCTGCTCTCCGTGGCGGGCGGGATCCAGACCCAACGATTGAAACTGGCCTCCCAAAGGCCGCGTTTAGCCGCTGAGAACACCCTCCGCGACATCCTGAAAATCAGCCAGCACACTTTCTACGGAAACACTCACCACTTCGAGCACATCCTCTCCGCGCCCACCGACGAAGAGCTGTTCTCCCTATACCAGCACTTAGTTCCCCCGAACGACTACGAGGCGCTTCGCCCCTTCGTGGAACGCCACAAGAACGGCGAAAAGAACATCCTGTTTCCCGGACGCCCCCTCATGTACGCCACCACCTCCGGCACCACCGCACAGCCCAAATGGGTGCCCATGACCCGCAAATACCTGAAGGATGTTTACGGGAAGATGTCGCACGTGTGGATTTGGAACTTCATCAAACACCGCCCATTGGCGCTCGCGGGCCACATCTTCCCCATCGTGGGCAAGGAGTGCGAAGGCTACGCGCCCGACGGCACTATTTACGGTTCGGTGAGCGGGGTGCTGGTGCGCGACATCCCCCACATCATCAAACGACGCTACACCGCCCCCGCCAGCGTGATGTCCATCGAGGACTACGCCGCCCGTAACTACACGCTCATGCGGCTGGCCGTCCAACACTGGGACGTGACCCTTTGGGCCACCGCCAACCCATCAACCATCTTAGAGTTACAACGCGCTGTGGATGAGAATCTTGACACGATGATCGACGACATTGAGCGGGGCACCCTGACCGACAAGTTCCAAATCGCGCCCGAAATCCTCGAGGAGCTTCGCAGCTATATGCGCCCCAATCCGAAACGCGCCGCCGAACTGCGACAGCTCCGCGACGCGAACAACGGACGCATCCTCCCCAGGCAGTACTGGCCGAAACTCCAGATCCTCAGTACGTGGAAATGCGGTAACACAAAGGTATATATGGAGAAGTATCTCGACTTCTTCGATTTGGAACAGACTTTCTATCAAGAACTTGGATATATCGCCACGGAATGCCGGTTCGGGTTCGCCCTGGATGATACCAACGAATCGGTGATGTTCCCGCACATGCACTACTACGAATTTGTGGAGGAAGAGGAACTCGACTCCCCGAACAAGCATTTCCTGCAGTTGGACGAGCTCGAGTACGGGCACCGCTACTGCGCCTACGTGACCACCTACTCCGGGCTGTTCCGATACAACATGAACGACCTCATCGAGGTGGGCGGCAAATACGAGGGGACTCCGACCATCCACATGGTGAGCAAGGTCAACGGCATCGTGTCGCTCACCGGCGAGAAGCTCTACGAACCGCAGTTCATCGAGGCTGTGAAGCAGGCCGAGACCGAAACGGGCGTGAAAACCACGTTCTTCGTGGGTTTCGCCGACGTAAATGAGTCCGTGTATCATTTCTACTTCGAATTTGAGGATCCTGAAACCACCCAGGAGACGGCCGAGGATTTCGCCAAGGTGGTGGACGAAAAGCTGTGCGCCATCAACATCGAATACGAATCGAAACGGGCCAGTTTCCGGCTCAACCCGCCCGTGGCGCACCGGCTCATCAACAACGCTTACGCCCGATTCAAGGCGGCCTGTCTGGAAGAGGGGATGCGCGACGGACAGTTCAAGTTCAACCAGCTGATGCAGGACGAGGGCCGTCGCAGGAAGTTCCAGGTGCTGGTGCTCGGCGACATCATCTCGGAGGTGCGCAGCAATGTCATCGCCCGCCGTGCCGAACGCGCCGACCGCCATCGGGAAATCCAACAGCGGATCGAAGAGCGGCTCCAGCGCATCGAGGAGCGCCGTCAGGCTCGACTGGAACGACGGACACAGCGCCGTTCCAAACGCAAGAAGAAAGGGAACGGGGAGAACCAGCCGCGATAATCCGACTTTCGCACTTCAAGCCTCAAGATTCAATCCGACTCAGTTACATTCTCTTTTTTGCACCAATCCAATTCATTCGGATGTGAAAATTTTTCGCATTCCGTATTCTTTTTTTATATACTTTTGCGGCGTTTTAATTTAAAAAGTTCAGAAGGATGAAAACCAAGTACATCGACCTGATTTCGCAAACCTACGACTTCCCGCAGGAGGAGTTCGACGTGGAGGACAACAACCTGTTATTCAACGAAGTACCGTTGATGGACATCATCAAGCAGTACGGCACGCCGCTGAAAATCACCTACCTGCCGAAAATCTCCGCCAACATCCAGAAGGCGAAGAGATGGTTCAACGTGGCCATCGCAAAATCCGACTACAAAGGCAGTTACCACTACTGTTACTGCACAAAGAGCAACCATTTCGAGTTCGTGATGTCGGAGGTGCTGAAAAACGACGTGCACATCGAGACTTCATCCGCATTCGACATCAACTTGATTGAGACGCTGCACGAAGCGGGATTGTTCGACAAGGAGAACTACATTATATGTAACGGTTTCAAACGGCAGATCTACATCGACAACATCGTCGATATTCTGAACAAAGGATACGTGAACACGATTCCCGTGTTGGACAGCAAGAAGGAGTTCGACATGCTCCTGAAGAAAGAGATCAACACGAAGTGCAAGGTCGGCATCCGCATCGCCTCCGAGGAGGAACCGCGGTTCGAGTTCTACACCTCGCGCCTCGGCATCCGCTACAACGACGTGATCCCCTTCTACCGCGACCGCATCAAGGAGAACCCCAACTTCGAGCTCAAGATGCTCCATTTCTTCATCAACACGGGCATCCAGGACACCGCCTACTACTGGAACGAGCTCACCAAGTGCGTGAACCTCTACTGTGATCTCAAGAAGATCTGTCCCGAGCTCGACTCGCTGAACATCGGCGGCGGCTTCCCCATCAAGAACTCGCTCTCCTTCGACTACGACTACGAGTATATGGCCGAAGAGATCATCGCCCAGATCAAAATCATCTGCGACCGCGAAGGCGTGAAGGAACCCGACATTTTCACGGAATTCGGATCGTTCACCGTGGGCGAGGCCAGCGCGGCCCTTTTCTCCGTGCTGCAACAGAAACGTCAGAACGACAGGGAGTTGTGGAACATGATCGACAGTTCCTTCATGACCACCCTGCCCGACACCTGGGCCATCAACCAGCAGTTCATCATCCTGGCCATCAACAACTGGGACAAGGCGTACGAGAGAGTTTTCCTCGGCGGCCTCACCTGCGACAGCCACGACTATTACAATTCCGACTCGCACCTCAACGCCGTCTTCCTCCCGCAGATCGACTCCAAAAACTACCCCGAGAGTGACAGTCCGGAAGACATCCAGTACATCGGACTTTTCAACACCGGGGCCTATCAGGATGCCCTCGGCGGCTACGGCGGCATACAGCATTGCATGACCCCCGCGCCGAAACACATCATCATCTACCGCGACGAGGAGGGCGAACTCTGCACCAAACTGTTCGCTAAAGAGCAGAGTTACAAGTCGATGCTGAAAATTTTGGGCTATTAGTCGATTGAACCGAAAAAATTGTATTTTTGCCGCGGGTAAGTCTCATACGATCTGCTCCCTTATAACTCCCCCAGGACAGGAATGTAGCAAGGGCATTAAGGTTGTAGCGATGCGATATGAGTAGCTTACCCTTCTTTGTTTTTAGACGTGAGACGTAAGACGTGAGACGTGAAACTTGAAAGTTAGCTTATGTTGTTGAAAATTTACCCCGAGAACCCGAACCCGAAAGCCGTGAACACCGTGGTGGAGTGTCTGCGGGACGGCGGCATCGTCATCTACCCGACCGACACGATCTACGGCATCGGGTGCGACATCTTCAAGCAGAAGAGCATCGAGCGCATCATCTCCATCCTTGGCGAGAAAAAGAAAAAGGATGCGCTGACGTTCATCTGCCACGATCTGAGCAACCTTTCGGACTACACCAAGCCTTTGGACAACAGCGTGTTCAAGACGATGAAGCGGGTGCTGCCCGGACCGTACACCTTCATTCTCGAGGCCAACAACAGCGTGCCGAAGTTGCTGCAGAGCAACAAGAAGACCATCGGCATCCGCATTCCCGACAACAACATCATCCGCGAGATCGTGCGCCAGCTCGACCACCCTATCCTTTCCACATCTGTGAAAGACGACGACGAGGTCATTGAATACACCACCGACCCCGAACTCATCTACGAACGCTACGGCGACATGGTTGATATCGTCATCGACGGCGGCTATGGCGACAACACGCCATCTACGGTTGTGGATTGCACCGGAGGTGGGATCGAGGTGGTACGTGAAGGGAAAGGGGATGTGTCGTTGTTGTGAGCCGACCCCACATTACGCTCCTTCGTCGCTCATGTGGGGTTATTAAGCTCTATCGAGCACTTGTCCCTCCGGGACTGCTCAAGGAAGTTTTCTCAATTATTACTAATTACTCATTGCTAATGACTCATTAAATGAACACCATTTGCGCCATATCCACCCCTGCGGGCTTGGGTGCCACCGCGATGATCAGAATCTCGGGTTCTGAGGCGTTTAGCATTTCCAACACGTTATTCTCTGAGAAATCCGGATTTGCTGAGTTAGAACCGAACCGCGCGAAATTTGCTACTATATATAATTATGGTACCGAACAACCAGAATCCTCAAAACGTGAGATTTTGGATCAGGTGGTGGTGACCAAGTTCGCCGCGCCGCATTCGTTCACCGGCGAGGACGTGGTGGAGATCAGCTGCCACGGTTCCATATTTATCCAGCAGAGAATCATCGAGTTACTGATTGCCAACGGCTGCCGGATGGCTGCTCCGGGCGAATTCACGCAACGGGCTTTCCTCAACGGAAAATTGGATTTGCCGCAGGCGGAAGCCATTGCGGACCTCATCGAAGCGCAATCGGAGACGGCCCACCACGCCGCGATGAAGCAGCTGCAAGGCGAACTTTCCGACAAGATGGCCGTGCTGAGGGAGGAACTGTTGCAAATGGCGTCGCTGTTGGAACTGGAATTGGACTTCAGCGAAGAAGAGGTGGAGTTTGCCGACCGTACCGCACTCCTCAACCTGCTTGCACACATCAAAGGCGAAGTGAACCGACTGCTTCAAAGCTACAAATGGGGGACAATGCTCAAGAACGGTATTCCCGTGGCCATTGTAGGCGAACCGAATGTGGGGAAATCCACCCTGCTGAACGCGCTGCTTCAACGCGAGCGGGCCATCGTATCCGACATTCCAGGCACTACCCGCGACACTATCGAAGACACATTCGTCCTCAACGGAACCCTATTCAGATTCATCGACACAGCCGGCATACGTGAATCCGGCGACGCTATTGAACAACTTGGCATCGAAAGAAGCCTTGGCACTATCCGTCGCGCCGCTGTCATCCTGTGGATCTTCGATGCACGGAAAACCGCCCAAGAAGTAGGGACGGAAATCTCCAAAACATCCAGTTTATTTGAATCGGATGGCAAAAAATTGATTCTTATCGGCAACAAGACCGATCTTGCCACCGACAAATCTGAAGAAATCGGAAAGGCTATTTACATCTCCGCCAAGAAAGGGGAGAATTTGGATTTATTGCTCAATGAGATCGACCGCTTCGTCCAAGAGAACGGCATCCGTGACATCACATTGCTCACTTCCGAGCGACACCAAGCATTGCTGAATGGCATTCTCGCCTCTATTGAGCGCACCGAAAACGGTCTGCGACAGCAACTACCGACCGACTTGGTCGCCGAAGACGTGCGTATGGCATTGCACGATCTGGGCGAACTCACCGGCAAGGTCACCAGCGACGACATCCTCAACAACATCTTCGGGAAATTCTGCATCGGAAAATAAGGCAAGAGGCAACATGTGACGGTTGTAGAGACGCAAAATTTTGCGTCTCTACGGATGGTGTTGTAATTCATTATTCCGCATTAGCCAAAAGTCCATCGCGACCATCGCGGCCATGGCCTCTACTACGGGAAGCACACGCGGCGCCACGCAGAGGTCGTTGCGGTCGGAACCTTTCATCACGGTCGGATTCCCCTCAAAATCGATAGTTTCCCGGTCGTAGCGCACCGACGGTATCGGCTTGAACGCCACACGGAAACAGACTTCCTCGCCATTGGTGATGCCGCCCTGAATGCCGCCGTCGTGGTTGGTGCGGAACGAGAAATCGGGATTCTGCACATCGTGATATTCGCTGCCGGACATCTCCGCTGCTTTGAAACCCATACCGTATTCGAAGCCCTTCGCCGCGTTGATACTGAGCATCGCGTAAGCCAGCCGCGCCGAAAACTTGTCATAGACCGGTTCTCCCAATCCCGCCGGCAGCCCGTTGACACGGCCTTCCACGAGCGCGCCTACAGAGTCGCCCTCGCACGCGGGTGTCGCGACGCTGAGCACTTTAGAAGTAATCGACACTCCCCTATCCTTCAGCCACAGTTTGGCAATGGCACCCGCCACCACCCGGCACACCGTCTGTCGCGCCGACGCCCGTCCGCACTGTTCGTTGTCCTTCACGTCGTACTTGCGCATGTAGGTGTATGACGCATGCGACGGTTTCAGCACGTAACGGTTTGTCTCTGAAATCTTCACATCTTCATTCGGAATGCGGAAACGAATGGGCTCACCGGTGGTAACACCTTCCACAATTCCCGACAGGAACTCCACCCGGTCGGATTCCCGGCGCTTCGTGGAGAGCGCGTCACTACTCGGGGCACGCCGGTTCAGCTCGGCCGCCACGAAGTCCATATCCACCCGCAAACCGGCCGGACAGCCCTCTATCAGGCCTTCCAGCGATTCGCCGTGGGTGTCGCCCCAGTCTGTGAGGCGGTAGATTTTTCCAAAGGTGTCGGGAGTGTTCAAAGTTCAGGGTTCAAAGTTCAAAACTAACAACTAACAGCCCTTATTTCAGTTTCTTAGACTGTTCCTTCATCGCCTTCGTCAGTTTTGTAATCTCAGCGGCGTTGGCTGATTTGTCTTTTTCCAGAATCTCAAGCAGCTGAGCCATAGTGGCGACATAGTACGGGGAGACTTCTCCTGCTTCGACCCGTTCACCAAAGCTAACAGCCCTGCGGAGGTTCTCGAGGGCTTTTTCCTCGTTATCGCTTTCGTAATAAATCGCCCCTTTGAGGAAGTAGTTCTGGATAACATCATCCTCCACCTCGGCCTTAAACTCGCTGTTGTAGAGCATCATCAGCAGGTCGTTCGACTTGTCGAGATAATCTTGCGCAGAAGGAATCATATCCAGATGATAGAAAACCACCCCGTTTTTGCGATACTGAATGGCGGTCTTGTAGGTCAGGTTCACATCGCCGTCATTGTTGAGCTCCTTCATCAAATCGATAAGTGAATCGCGGGTGTCGATGGCGCGATAATACCAGTTTTCGGAATGCGCGGTGTCGATTTCTTCGGCCATCTGCTCGAAACAATCGGCCAGCCTCAAATAGATTTCAGCCATGTTGCCCTGATGCGTACTCATGGCCGTGTCGGCGTACATATATTCACTAACGCGGGCGCAGTTGCGGTAAAGGTCAATGGCCCGTTCCACAGAGTCGTTAATCACATAAACCTTGGCGAGGTTGAAAAGGCTTCGGAGATAGGGCAGCTCCACATCCCTGCCCGCATAGTCAAGCGCAATGATGCCGTCAACAATGTCTTTGGAGTAGGTCAGCGCCTCCTCATTGGTAACCGTTCCGCTATTGAGCATTGCCTCGGCACTCTGCACCAGTCCAACGGCATAATCCTCGTCCACATCCACAAACTTGCGATAGAAGTCGGTGAGGCCTACCATGTTGGCATAATACTTGGCATCTTCACCATCCCGTTCGTAAAAAGCACTGAGAGTGGACTTTGCACGCTCGTAGCGCGTCAGCGGTCTCTCCATGGTGCATTTTTCGTAATAACCGACCGAAGTCTCTATCAGCTGCTTGCATTTCTTCAAATCCTCCTGCTGGGCGGCAACCACAGCCTTGCCCCAGTACATTTCGCCTAAAGAATGGTAAGCTGAAGTGTCACCCATGGCAACGGCCTTCTTGAACCACTTTTCCGCCATTTTGTACTCCTTTTCGGCACTTTTCATGTCACCGGTGGACTTATACACATCCCCAATATAGTAGTTCACATTGCCCTTCATCGTGGTATATTGCGCCATCATGGAAGCCGGAATCTGAGATTCATAATCCAGAATCTTCTGATAGGTCATCACGGCCTTGTCGAACTGGTTCTGGTAGAGATGCGCATCGCCCATCTGGAGATAATTGCGCAGATAGGGGATCCAGAGGTTCTCGTCGTTCGGGATGGCCTTCTTGTACCACTCGTCGGCCTGCAGATAGTAGCTGATGGCCTCATCGTAACTTTCGTTTTGGTAAAGGGATTCGGCAATGCCGTTGGCATATTCGGCTTTAGAGACCAGGATCTTCTGCGGGTCGTTGTCCTCGCGGATGCTGATCAAACGGTCGTTGAAAGCGGCAAGCTCGGCGGCGAGTACCGTTTGCTGGATACTAGCCATGTATTCCTCCATCAATGCGTTCATTCGTTGATAAACACTGATGAAGACCTTTGGATAGAGCGCGTTCACCACGTCGAAACTGTTCACGTACTTGCGGAAAGCTTCCTGCATTTCGTTGCTGCTGGTCTCCTCCTGCGTCACCACATTGCCCAGATACTGCGATGCGACCTGGATATTTTGCACGGCATAAAATTCCGGAAGCTCCTGCGAGAGTTCCGCCTCCAAATCGACAAGCAGGCCAAGGATTTCGGCGTATTGCTTGGTGGTGGCCTCATCCGCATCCACATTTTTCAGCCACTCCATCGCGTTCTCAACCAACTGAATTTTCAGCATCCGATTCGACTTATCGGCATCGTAGTTGGCTTTCGAAGCATCATAGACCATCGTATATATGCGCGTATAGGTCTCTTTCGGAATATAAGAAGGATTGAAACTCAGCGTTGAAATCAGATTATTGCACATCGAGATTTTTTTCTGATTCCGGGCATATTCGTCATCAGCATAGTAGAGGTCCAGGTATTTCTGCATACAGGCCATGGCGCTGTCAATGGCATGGGTGGCGGAGGCACTGTCCTCCAAGGTGGCGTAAACGAAATAGAGGTTCTTGTAGTTCCAGAAAAGGTCGCCTAACATCTCCCGGCACGGGTAGTCGCGGTAGGTCTTGAGGGCGGTTTCAAACGTCTGCTCGGCCAAGGCT
This sequence comes from Bacteroidales bacterium, assembly GCA_017962275.1. Taxonomy (GTDB): domain Bacteria; phylum Bacteroidota; class Bacteroidia; order Bacteroidales; family WCHB1-69; genus F23-D06. The sequence goes on along the minus strand of JAGCVQ010000077.1, from coordinate 18,033 downwards.
TTCAACTTGGCGTTATCCTTCTCGACAAGAATATAACGGAAATAGCTGGGAATCATTTCGACACTGTTTCGCGGATTCAGATTCGCGCTTTTCTCAATCCGAATGATAGAATCAGCCTTGTCGTAAAGCAGGTTCTGGTTCAGATCCGCAATGTAGTGAACCACGGAATAGGGTGAGAACTTATTTTGGTAAAGCAGAGCAGTGTAGTCGCTCATCGGGGCCTCGTCCTTTGTGGAGAGGTCAAGGCTGCGCAACCAACGGTAAAAATCAATCCATTCAAGGTTCGCACGGCTGTTGTCGGTCAAATCAATACGCTCTTTCGCCATCTCCACTGCCATGTTGACATCGCCAGAGCGCAACACTTCCAGCACTTTACCGTAGGTAGTTTTCTTCAAATCGTTGACATCGGAAGAAGCCACCAGCCGTTTCATTTCATCAGAAGCAAGCTTGTCGTACTCATAACATCCGTAATAGCTAATACTATAAGCATCTGATATGCAAGGTTTTGCCATCGGATTCAGCTGCCAAAACGACCGCAGCCAATCTTGTGCCAGCACACTTGTCTGCTCAGGGTATTTGGCGATGGAATCCATATACACCTTCGACGTGTAACGGATCACGGTGTCATAGAGAAAGCCGTACAATGCATCGAACATAGCCCTTGCTTCCGCCCTATAGGCCTTTTTCTCGGCCATATAGAATTTGACAGTGTCCTTGGTCTGGAAATATACGTAGAAGGATTCCGGCGCATGACCGATTTGGAAATATCCATCCTTTGTCCACTCGTCTTCCATCAGCAGGAAGGCATCTTTTTTGTCAGCAGGAAGCGTTGCCACGGCCACGCCCTTGGCGTCAGTGGTAATTTTCTGGCCGTAAACACGAGTGGTCGCGCCCGCAACGGGCTGTTTCGTGTCGAAATCGATCACTTTGTACACCTGTTTGACCTGCGCGCCCGCGACCCATGGCATCACCGCCATCGCGAGAATCGTAATTGTCTGGAATAGATGATTATTTTTCATTTTATCATTAATTTTTTCTTCGTATTCTCTTCCTCTTTCCGCCCCACACTGCGGCTTCGCCTTGTGTGGGGTTAGTTGCATTCTTGTCGGTTTACTTTCTCTTGCGGGTCCCCACACTGCGGCTATCGCCTTGTGTGGGGTTATTAGCACTTCGTGCGTGTTGTACCTCCGGGACTGCTTAAGGAATATCTTTTTATATATCAGTAACTTTTCCGTTGCTTTTTGCCTTTTGCCTACTATTTCCGCAACTCGAAATTCGTGCCCAGATAGACCTTTTTCACCACAGGGTCGGCGGCGAGTTCTTCAGCGGTGCCGGCCTTGAGGACGCGGCCCTCGAAAAGGAGATAAGCACGGTCGGTGATGGAAAGCGTCTCGTGCACATTATGGTCGGTTATGACCACCCCGATATTGCGCTCCTTCAATTTACGGATAATGCCCTGGATGTCCTCCACGGCGATGGGATCGACCCCGGCGAAGGGCTCGTCCAGCAGGATAAACTTGGGATCGGAGGCGAGGCAGCGGGCGATCTCCACGCGACGACGCTCACCACCGGAAAGGTTGTTGCCTTTGTTGTGGCGCACCTTCTCGATGTTGAAATCGGCGATCAGGTTTTCCAGCACCTCCTTCTGCTCAGCCTTGCTCTTGCCACTGAATTCGAGGATAGCCTTGATATTGTCCTCCACCGTCAGTTGCCGGAAAACAGAGGCCTCCTGCGGCAGGTAGGCGATGCCCATCTGCGCCCGCTTGTACATCGGTTCTTCTGATATATCCTTGTCGTTAAGAAAGATACGCCCGGAAAAGGGCTTGATCAACCCCACAATCATGTAGAACGAAGTGGTCTTGCCTGCGCCATTCGGACCGAGCAGACCCACAATCTCGCCCTGCGTGAAGTTGATGGAGACCTCGTTAACGACCGTACGGTTTTTATACTTCTTGACTAACTTGTCAGTATGTATCGTGTATTCCATATCAGCTGTTCTCGATCGCCTTCTTCAGATACTGCATCGCCGTGCCCATGAACTTGTCGATGGCGCCCTTGACCATGCCCTGCAAGAAAAACGGCACTTGGATATCGGCGCTGCCCTTCAGCACACTCCCTTCGCCTGCCGGCGCAATGTCGAAAGTGGCCACAGCGGAGATGGACTTATCGGTCTCCGCTTTATAAACCACACGACTGCACGGCACCTGATCGGTGATCGCCAACCGACAGTGAATCTGGTCGTTGACACTGAAACTGCAACCGTTCTCGAATGTCTCCAGCCCCCTCAAGCCGGGAATCTGGCTCAAATCCTTGTTCATGAATTGCGTCAGCACTTCGTAAACTTTCTCGGGGCTGGCCGCAACGGTCTCTTCATTACTGTTGATGTGAAGCATATTACTCGTTTTTGAATTGGCAAAAATACAAATTTTACCAATTAACGTAAAGACGAGAATAATATTTCACACCCAGTGAAAATGGATGTTTGATAATGGATAATGGATAATTACCGGGGGCGTGTGGGCGAATCATTATTCGCCCCTACCGGATTTCTTTCGCGAGGTACTCGGCGGTGAAGCCAACACCTTGACGGACAATATCATCCGGTGTTCCGACGGCCACAATTTCGCCGCCGCTGCGGCCGCCCTCGGGACCCATGTCGATGATCCAATCGGCCATCTTGATGACATCCATATTATGCTCGATGACAACAACCGTGTTGCCCTTCTCCACGAGCTTGTTCAGCACGTCCAACAAAATCGCGATGTCCTGGAAATGCAAACCCGTAGTCGGTTCATCTAAGATGTACAGGGTATTGCCCGTGTCCTTTTTCGACAATTCCGCCGCCAACTTGATACGCTGCGCCTCGCCGCCGGAGAGCGTGGTGGAGGGCTGTCCGAGCTTCAGGTAGCCGAGGCCCACATCGGCCATCGTCTTGAGCTCGCGCACGATGAGCGGGATGTTCTCGAAAAATTCGATGGCCTGACTGATGTCCATCTCCAACACGTCGTTGATGGACTTGCCCTTGTAGCGTATCTCCAACGTCTCGTCGTTGTAGCGTTTGCCGCCGCACTTGTCGCAGGTGACATACACGTCGGGCAGGAAGTTCATTTCGATGGTCTTCACGCCCGCGCCTTTGCACTCCTCACAGCGGCCGCCGGTGACATTGAACGAAAAACGTCCGGGCTTGTAACCTCGGATTTTTGACTCCGGCATCTGGGTGAAGAGTTTGCGAATGTCCTCAAACACACCCACATACGTCGCAGGATTGGATCTCGGCGTGCGACCGATAGGTTGCTGGTTGATGTCGATGACTTTGTTGATATGCTCCAGCCCGACCACATCCTTGTACGGAAGCGGTTTTTTCTCCGAACGGTAGATGTGATGGTTCAAAATGGGATAGAGGGTTTCGTTGATGAGCGTCGATTTGCCGCTGCCTGAAACACCCGTCACGCAGATGAGGGTGCCCAACGGGAACTCCGCCGTGACATTTTTGAGGTTGTTGCCGGTCGCCCCGACTAAGGTCAGCCATTCGCCGTTGCCCTTGCGCCGTTGCTTCGGCACCTTGATTTTTTTCTTGCCTTTGAGGTAATCAGCTGTCAACGAGCCGCTTTTAAGGATTTCCTTGTAGGTACCGGCCGCCACAATCTCGCCGCCGTACTCGCCTGCCGCCGGTCCCACATCCACAATATAGTCGGCAGCTTTCATCATGTCGCGATCGTGCTCGACCACGATAACGGAGTTGCCCATGTCCCGCAGACTGCGCAGAGACTCAATGAGATAGTGGTTATCACGCTGGTGCAAGCCGATGCTCGGTTCATCAAGAATGTACATCACGTTGACGAGCTGCGAGCTGATCTGCGTGGCCAGACGGATACGCTGGGCCTCGCCGCCCGAGAGCGATGCCGAAGAACGGTCGAGCGACAAATACTGTACGCCCACGTTGCAAAGGAACTCCAGCCTGAAAGTAATTTCACGCAGGATTTCAGAGGCGATGTGCCGTTTGGCTGGGTCAAGATGCGGGGGAAGCGCCTTGCACCATGTCAGAAGCTCCGCCATGTCCAAATGGGCAAGATCGGCGATGTTCTTGTCGAGGATACGGAAGTGCAGCGACTCCGTACGCAGGCGTGCGCCATGGCAGTGCGGACACGGAATCGTGTTCACGAACTGCGAAATCCACTTCTTGAACGATGCCGGCATGGCCTCTTCGTTGAGGTTGCCGAGGAAGTTCACCACCCCCTCGAAGGTCTTGCGCATTGGCGAAAGCCCGGCCACCTCGCGCTTCACATGCAGGATTTCCGTGGTGCCGTACAACACGGCGTTCAGCTGCTGTTCGCTCAGGTTTTTGATGGGCTCGGTCATGGAGAAGCCGTACTTCTCCGCCAATGCATCCAACGTCCTGAACAACAGCGTGTTCTTGTATTCTCCGAGAATGGCAATACCGCCGGCCTTGATGGATTTGTTCCGGTCGGGAATTACCTTGTCGATGTCAATTTCCGTAATGCTGCCCAAACCGTTGCAGTACTCGCATGCGCCGTAGGGCGAATTGAACGAGAAGGTGTTGGGTTCTGGCTCGGGATAAGAGATACCGGTGGTGGGACACATCAGAAACTTGCTGTAATTCTTCACCTCCTTCGATTCGTTGTCGAGAATCATGAGGGCTCCCTTGCCGTACTTCATCGCAATCTGCACGCTGTTGGAGAGTCGCTTCTGCGAGTAATCCGACACGGTAAGGTTATCCACCGACAGCTCTATATCGTGAATTTTGTAACGGTCCAACTGCATGCCCATTATCAGCGGTTTCATCACGCCATCCACACGCACGCGGGTGAAGCCCTGTTTGCGGATGTTCTCGAAAAGCTCACGATAGTGGCCCTTGCGGCGTTTCACCACGGGGGCGAGCAGGGTGACCGACTTGCCCTTGTAGCGTTCCAAAATGAGGTCAATGAGTTCCTTCTCGGAATAGTGAACCATCTTCTCCTCCGTGTTGTAGGAGTAGGCATCGGCGACACGGGCGTAGAGAAGTCGCAGGAAATCATACACTTCCGTGACGGTGCCCACCGTAGAACGCGGGTTCTTGTTCACCGTTTTCTGCTCGATGGAGATCACGGGGTTAAGACCCGAGATTTTGTCCACGTCGGGATGCTCCATATTGCCGATGAAGTGACGGGCGTATGCGGAGTACGTCTCCATGTATCGACGCTGGCCTTCCGCATAAATCGTGTCGAACGCCAGCGACGACTTCCCACTCCCGCTCAGTCCGGTGATGACCACCAGTTCCTGCTGCGGAATCGTAAGTGACACATTCTTAAGGTTGTTCTCGCGTGCGCCAGTGACAACCAAGGCATCCTCCGCCTCTGCGTTCTTCTCCTTTTTCACGATAGGTTCCTGATTTTTTTGGGCGGCAAAGGTACGATTTTTTTAGTTTCTAATCCTCCACGCTGCCCAGTCAATTTCCGATTCGGCACGAGTCTCAATGTCATCGGGCAGCGACGGGAAAAAGTCGATGCCGGTAAGGTTCTCTACATAATCAACCGTGCGGCAATAATGATTCAGATTGTGATGTGTAGCGTTATTGGCACAGACAAAACCGACGGCCTTCCATTCACCGCGCATGTTGCATAGCACGACCTTGTAGAACGAGTCGGGCACGGCGATGCAGTTCTCCCCTATCGTTTCGGGGTGTTCCGACACAATCGGGCCGCACACCACATAGACTTTCCCGTAGAAGTTGGCCCAGCCGCGCACTCGGTTCTCCAGATAGTTCCAGTCACCCTCGTTGAAGGTGTGGTTCTGCGGGGCGACATTGCTCAGGTAGAAGCACTCGCGCATCGCCGTCTGATCCCACTTCATGTCGCCGGCGGGCACCAAATGACCGCGATCGTAGGAGGTGTTCTTGTAGTCCCACCACTGCGCCGTCGCACCTTTTACCTGCGGGTCGGGGTCGAACTTGTTGTACCGTTCCACCGGACCTTTGGTTTGGGTACTGTCGAGGGAGTAGGCCACCCAGTTCGCCAGCCGCCATTCCTCGTTGTAATCCACTGTATAAGCCTTGTGCTCAATCTGTTGAGAATGGCCACGCGAGTGGTTGTAGGCGGGAATTTCGAGATCTCCGTCCGGAATAACAACCGCATTACCGGCGGATGCAGCCTCCGTCCGGGGCTCAGTCTTACCCTTTGTGGCGAAACTCACCGCCATCACCGCGACGGCCAAAACCGCCGCCACAATCAATATCGTTGTCTTTCTATTCATCATTCTTTGTATTTAACCACCCCGCCCTTCGGGCACCCCTCCAAAGGAGGGGATTGGTGAGTCGCCCGGGACCAACTACCAACTACTAACTGCTAACTGCTAACTGCTAACTGCTTTTATCGCCTCATCCATCCCATAGCCTTTCGACAGCAGATGCCGCACCAGCTTCGGGCTGTTCGGGGCCTCGTCGGGATGCGAGCGCCGCCACTTTTCCACGGCGTTCCGAAGCCGATCGGCATAATCCTCTTCGCTAATATCCGCACAAAAACGGCCGATCATTTCTGAGGGAATGCCCTTCGCCCGCAGAGCCGCCACAATCTTATGCTTTCCCCAACCGGCCTTCACCTTTCCTCGCACGAACATCTCCACATAACGCTCCTCATCGAGGAAACGGTTATCTTTCAACGATTTGACAATCGCATCTTCCTGACTTTCCGATAAATGAAATGACGTGAGTTTCCTTCTCACGTCATTCTCACAACGTTCCTGCCAGGCACAGAAACGTTCCATTTTGGTCATAATGTCCGAGGGAATGTCCGTCATGCTAATCGCGGGCGGGTTCGTTCCACAAGACAATGTCTTCCCCGTGTTCATTCAGATAATGCACCTCCGTGAGGCGGCTGCTCTGGTTTGAGACAACGCGGATATTTTTCTTGTACTGCCAGCACCATTTCAACCGGATGGAGGGGAAACCCTTTGTCAGATAGGCATATACGAAGGGATGCGTCACCACGGTGATCTTGGGCTCATGCTGTTTGTCGAACAGGAAGTCGAGTGCGTTGGCAATCTCGTCCTCAATGACGATCGGCGGTTTGATCTTGCCGGTGCCCTTGCAGGTCGGGCAGACTTCCGTGTTCTCGATGATGGTAGCCTGCCGCACGCGTTGACGGGTGATCTGAATCAGTCCGAACTTGTTGAGAGGCAGGATGGTATGCTTGGCCTTGTCGTTGCGCATAAAGTCCGCCATGGCCTTGTTCAAGGTATTCTTGTTGGCAGCATCGTGCAAATCCACAAAGTCAATGGTGATGATGCCGCCCATGTCGCGCAGACGCAGCTGACGGGCGATTTCCTGCGCCGCTATCATGTTGGTGTTCAAGGCGTTCTGTTCCGGCGTCTGCGACGACTTCAACCGATTGCCACTGTTCACATCGATGACGTGCATGGCCTCGGTGTGCTCGATGATGAGATAGACACCGTTTTTGATGGTGACCACCTTGCCGAAAGAGCCCTTGATCTGCTTGGCCACATTGAAGTAGTCGAAGATGGGACGTTTTTCGGTGTAGAGGTTGACGATCGATTCCTGCTCGGGCGCGTGCACGTGCAGGTAGTTTTTCACCTCGGTGAACATTTCGGGCGTATCGACGTGGATTGCGTGGAAGGAGTCGTTGAGGAAATCGCGTAGCAACGAGGCGACGCGGTTTTCCTCCTGGGCGAGCCGCAGCGGGGCCTTGGAGGCGAAGAGGTTCTCCACGGTGGTGTCCCAACGGTAGCGCAGCATGTCGAGGTCGGCATTGAGCTCTTCTATCGGCTTGTTCTCGGCAACCGTGCGGATAATAATACCAAAGTTGCGGGGACGGATGCTCTGCACAGCCGTGCGCAGACGCTTGCGTTCTTCTCCGCTCTTAATCTTCTGTGACACAGATACTTTGTCGCTAAACGGAACCAATACGAGATAGCGACCGGCAAAGGATATTTCGGTGGTGATGCGGGGGCCTTTCGTGGAGATGGGCTCCTTGGCCACCTGAACCATGATTTGCTGTCCGGAAGTCAGCACATCGCTGATCTTGCCGTTTTTGGGGATTTCCTCCAGGTACTGCACGCGGCTGATACTGCGTTTGCCGGTGGTGATGGCCTGGCTGACAAATGCGTTGATGGTACGGCCATGGACGCCGAGGTCGAGGTAGTGCAGGAAGGCCTCGCGCTCGCTGCCCACATCAACGAACGCGGCGTTGAGGCCGGGCATGATTTTCTTGACCCTCCCAAGGTAGATGTCGCCCACAGAGAACTGCGCCGACGACTTTTCCGTATGGATCTCCATCAGCTTCTTGTCCTCTAACAGCGCGACCTGCACCTCGTTGGCCCGGGAAGTGATGACGATCTCTTTTGTGATTTCTTCTTGCTTATTCTCCATATACATAAATAAGAAAACTAAATGACTTACGGGTAAATCATTTAGTTTTCATTGTTTTTCCGCGAAAAAGACTATCTGTTCTTATGTCTGTTCTTTCTGAGTCTTTTTTTGCGCTTGTGCGTGTTCATTTTCGCACGTTTACGTTTCTTTCCGCTAGGCATAATGAAAAAATATTGATGTTTGACTTATTTTGTGTTCTTCTTAACAGCATCCACGAAATCCTTGCAAGGTTTGAAGGCGGGAATATTGTGAGCCTTGATCGTGATGGTTTCATTCTTGGAAATGTTGCGGGCGGTCTTCTCAGCTCTGTGTTTGACGATGAAACTGCCGAAACTTCTCAAATATACGTTCTCACCATCCACCATGGTTTTCTTCACTGCTTCCATGAAAGCCTCGACGATAGTTTGCACGCTATTTTTCTCATAACCAGTGCGATTGGAAATTTCATTAACGATTTCTGCTTTAGTCATAATCTTAAAATGTTTAATGTTTGGTACTAAAAATTTTCGGGCTGCAAAAATACAATAATTTCTTTATAATCCAACACTTATACAAAAAAATCTTGAATTTTTTCGAAAACCTTTCCGGCGAGGCGACTTGTGCCCACCCGGAAGAGTTCGGGGGTGACCCATTCCCGGCCCATGGTCTGCTTCCAAAGGTGCAAATAGGTGTATGCCTGCTCAAGAGTGGAGACACCGCCGGCCACTTTTATGCCCACTTTCTTGCCGGTATCCTGAAAATGCTGCCGGATGGCGAACATCATCACCCAGAAAGCCTCGGGGGTGGCGTTCACGGCGATCTTGCCGGTAGAAGTCTTCAAAAAGTCGGCACCGGCGTGTATGGCCAGCTGCGATGCACGGAAGATGTTCTGCGGACTTTGCAATTCGCCGGTTTCGAGGATCACCTTCAGCGTTTTGCCCGCGCAAGCCTTGCGAATAGCACAGATTTCGTTGAAAACTTCCTGGTAATTGCCTTCGAGGAAGGAGCCGCGGGAAATCACCATGTCGATTTCGTCGGCGCCCTGTGCCACAGCGTATTCCACCTCGGCGACTTTCAGCTCGATGGGAAGCTGTCCCGCCGGGAACGCGCCTGCCACGGAAGCGACCTTCACGTCCGTGCCCTGCAATTTCGCCTTCGCCAACGCCACAAACCGCGGATAGACGCACACGGAAGCGGTCGAAGGAATCTGACGTTCCTCATTGCGGAAGGAAACGGCTGTCTCACAGAGTTTTGTCACCTTCTCGGTATTGTCCGTGCCCTCCAACGTCGTGAGGTCGATGCTGCCCAAAATGGTCCGGCACATCGCCAGTTCCTCTTCGGGGGTATAGGTGAACGTGGTGTCGTTTTTCACGCGCTGCATGAACTGCGACTCCGAAAACGGGAATTTCTGAATGGTTATTTTATGGTTTTCTGACATATTTGATGGGTTAAAGGGTTACACGGTTACATGGTTACACGGTTACATGGTTACATGGTTAAGGGGTTAAAGAGGGTTTATTAATCACAAATAAAAAATCACAATTCACAAATCACAAGTCACAAGTCACATATCACAAACCATCAACTACCAACATCTTTTTTAAACTTATCAATACTGACTTTCAACGAAATAATATGCGAATACTGTGCGATGGAGAGGTTGCCGAGGTCCGTGAAGGCGTAGTCGATGGCCACCACTTTCTTGATGTTCACCCCCACCCCGAAGTTGATCTGCAGGGTGGTCTTCATCTTGCCGTCAAAGTCGGGCTCGCGCTGGAAATTGCCGATGCCCGCCCGCAACGCCACGATCTTCTTGTAGTCGAATTCCATCCCAAAATGCGGATCTATGCTGATGACATTGCTTTTTATCAGCGAGTTACGCTTGCCGTCGAACGTGCAGTCCAAACCGAGGGCGAAGGTGCCGTGGAAGCCCTTCCCGAAATGGACCGTCTTGCCGCCGCCCAACATCAACGCCGGAAGTGTCAATTCGAGATCATTTTCCGGAATCTCATTGCCAGTCTCCTCAAAGACCGCAATCACGTCATCGGTCAGCGAATAGCGCCACGCGTTGAACGTGGAGGTGCCGTCGCGCAACATCACGCCGGCCTGCCAGCCCTTGCGGTTGTACATCAGCCCAAAGTCGAGACCGAAGCCCCACGATTTCGCAAACTTGCCGATTTTGCGGTGCACAATCTTCGCATTCGCACCCACGGAAAGCCCGGGTACCTGCGGGAAAGCGTAGGCATAGCTCAACAGGAAAGCGTTGTCGGCGGCGGAGAAATAGGTGATGCGGTCGTAATCCACATTTCCCTGCTCGTCAATCAGTTGGGTGGTGTTCATAATGTTATCGACCCCGAAACGGATGTAGGAAAAGGCCACCGCCTGGTTGGAATCGATTTTGAATCCGATGCCGCCGTAGTCGTATTTGGCAATGCCGGCGAAATACTCGGCGTGCATCAGCGCGAGCTGATAACGTTTGTCCATACGGGTCAGCCCGGCGGGATTCCAGTAGGCGGAAGTCACATCGTCGGTGATGGCGCACATCGTGTTGGCCATGCCCAGACCACGCGCCCCCAGCCCCAACGACAGGAACTCGTTGCTGTACTTGCTCTGCGCTTGAACGCCAAGAACAACGGACAGGAACATCGTCAATATGAGCAGACCGCGTTTCATTCAGGCTGGTTCTTTTGGGTGACAAACTGTTTGCGTTCGCCGGAAAAGAGCTCGTATTCCTGGAAGAGGCATTCCAGGGAACCGTTCAGCATGGGCCACTTGCGCGACGGTTTCAACCCGATGCGCTTCAAGGCCTCTTTGTCGGAACTGATAATGTAAGCTGTGCAGCCGGCATACCGCTGCTTAAGCGTATCGCCGATCTCCTTGTAGAGGGTGCCGATATCGTCCACGGAAAGGCGTTCGCCGTAAGGCGGATTCATCATCACCAACGAAGGTTTGTTTTCGGGATAGGAACGGCGGATATCCTGTCGCTCCAAGATGATAAAGTCCTGTAAACGAGCTTTCTGCACATTAGAACGGGCGGTATCAAGATGACGGCCGTCAATGTCGGAACCGTAAAAATTGATGCTCACATCGTCTTTGATGTCAGCCTCGTCGCGGACCGATTTCCAAAGCTGGCGGTCGAAATTCTTCCATTGGTAGAAGCCGTATTCGCGGCGGTAGAAGCCGGCGGGGATGTTCAACGCCTGCATGGCCGCCTCTATAAGGAGCGTTCCGCCGCCGCACATCGGGTCAATGAAGTCGCAATCGCCTTTCCACCCGCTTTTCAGGATCATAGCGGCAGCCGTGACCTCATTCAGCGGCGCAGGATGGTTGCGGACCTTGTATCCACGCTTGTGCAGCGATTCGCCGGAGCTGTCCATAAACAGCTGTGCCTCATTCTTATAGACGTGCAAATGGAACTGCACGTCGGGATAATCCTTGTCCACGGAAGGACGACGGCCGCAACGGTCGCGAAAACGGTCGCAAATAGCGTCCTTGGCCAGCACGGAGGCGTAAAGCGGCGTGTTGAAGATGGAATCCACGATAGTGGCATGGACTGCCAAAGTGCCGTCAGGCGAGAGGACATCCTCTGCGGGGAAGTCGAAAATCTGTTCGTAGAACTGACGGTTACTGCTGAAGGTGAACTTTTTGCGGCGCCACAAGACCCGCAATGCCGTGCGACAGAAGTAGTTGGCACGGTACAGCATCGCCATGTCGCCCTCAAAGGCCACAGCCCGACTGAGCTTCTCGCAGTTCTTCGCGCCTAATGCGTGCAACTCCTTGAAAAGTTCCGTCTCCAGTCCGGCAAACGTCTTCGCCACGAAATATTCCATCTTATAATGGTTATTGGTTATAGGTTATTGGTTATTGAGGCTTGTGATTGGCCCCACACTGCGGCTATCGCCTTATTGGGGCTTTCTGTTACGCCCCACACTGCGGCTATCGCCTTGTGTGGGGTTAATTGCACTTCGTGCGTTTTGTCCCTCCGGGACTGCTTAAGGAATAACTCCAAAACCATTGGGGTTTATCCTTTCATCATTCTTAATTCTTAATTTTGAACTAACTTCGCGCGGTTATCTACCCGTTCCCACTTCCTGAACCAACTGCGGATCTTGAGGCCGATGACGCCGAAGATGGCCTCGCGGAAGATGCCGGAGCTCATCTTGGAGACGCCCAACGTTCTGTCCTTGAAGATGATGGGGACTTCCACAATCTTGAAACCGAGTTTCCAGGCCGTGAACTTCATCTCAATCTGGAAACCATAGCCGATATGCTTGATCTTGTCGAAGTCGATGGCGTTCAGCGTGTCGGCGCGGTAACAGATGAAACCGGCGGTGGTGTCCTTCACGGGCACGCCCAGGACCGTGCGCACGTATGCGGAACCGTAGTACGACATCAGCAGACGCCCCATCGGCCAATTCAACACGTTGACCCCCTGACAATAACGGGAACCCACCGCGACATCGGCGTTCTGGGTCTCGCAAGCATCATACAGCCGTTGCAGGTCGTGCGGATCGTGAGAGAAATCGGCGTCCATCTCGAAAAGATAGTCGTAGCCGCGGGCCAGTCCCCACTTGAAACCGTGGATGTAGGCCGTACCGAGCCCCAACTTGCCGGTGCGCTCTTCGATGAACAAACGTCCCTCAAATTCGGGAATCAGCGATTTCACAATATCCGCCGTGCCGTCCGGGGAATTGTCATCTATTATTAATATATGTACATCGATCAGGTCGAAAATCGCCCGAATGATGTTCTCAATGTTCTCTTTTTCCTTGTAGGTCGGGATAATAACGAGTCGTTTCATATTTGGTTTAAGGGTTATAGGGTTATTGGGTTAGAGGGTTACACGGTTACACGGTTAAAGGGGTAAGCGAGTAGGGTCCTCATTATCAATTATCAATTATCAATTATCAATTAAATCTATTTCGTCAGCACAATATACACCGGCAAGTGGTCGCTGTAACCGCCCTGGTAGTTGCCGCCGGCAAAGGTGCGGTAGGGATAGTCCATATAGGAGCCGGTCTTCGTGAACATATAGTCTTTGCGGAAGATGTGGGCCGAACGGAATTTGTAGGTACCGGGGGCCGCATTGACCAACCCGCCAGAAATGATGATATTGTCGAGCATTTCCCACGAATCGCGGTAGGCGTAAGAGCCGATTCCATCACGGAAAAGCTTCCACATCGGGTTATACAGGTCGGTGGATGTCAGTTTCTCGGGTTTGGTCTTGGTGCCCATCTCCTGCATGATGCACTTGGATGTCGGGTTGTCATTGAGGTCGCCCATATAGATGAACTTGGCGTTGGGCCGGGAGTTCAGGACGGAATCCGCAATATGGCGACCGAGTTGTCCCGCCGCCAAACGGCCGGGAAGGCTGCGCTGTTCGCCGCCGGACTTGGAAGGCCAGTGATTGACCACGATGTCGAGCGTATCGGTAGCATCCAGAATGCCAGTCATCAGCCACTGGTCACGGGTGATGAAATCGGGATTGTTGGGGACAATCGTTGGGAAGGCCCTGGTGCTGAGGATTTTGAAACGGGACGCATCGTACAAGAAGGCCACATCCACGCCGCGGCGGTCAGGCGACTCGTGGTGGCAGACCGACAAATGGTAGGGTTTGAGCCGTTCCGTGGCGACCAAATCCTGCAGAACCTGTTCGTTTTCGATTTCAGAGACGCCCAAGACGACCAATCCGCCGTCCAGCGCGGCCATCTCGCTGATCACCTTGGAAAGAGCCTCCAGCTTGGCATTGTAACGTGCAGAGCCCCAACGGTAGTCGCCATCCGGCAGGAAATGTTCGTCGTTCTTGTTCGGATCATCGATGGTGTCGAAAAGGTTCTCCACGTTATAGAACCCGATAACCGCCTTGTTATAAGCAGGTTGCGCAAACACCACAACTGCCAAAATCATCGCTAAAACAAACAAACCAAACTTCCTCATAGATACGTATTTAAAGTCTGCAAAAGTACAAAAAATATTGTAAGGGTTTATAGATTGTGAATTATGTATTGCATAATCTGCACCGCATTCGTCGCGGCGCCCTTTCTGAGGTTGTCTGCTACCACCCAGAGGTTCAGCGAATTGGGCTGGGAGAAGTCGCGGCGAATGCGGCCGACGAAGACATCATCCTGACCCTCAGCGTATTTCGGCATCGGATAGACATTCTCGGCAGGGGCGTCCAACACCTTCACACCAGGCATATCGTTCAGCAGCGAATAGATCTCCGCCAAATCGTAATCCTCACGGAACTCCACGTTCACAGCTTCCGAATGGCCACCCGTGACAGGCACGCGAACCACGGTGGAAGTCACCTGTATGTCATTATCCCTCAGAATCTTGCGAGTCTCATTCAAGAGTTTCATTTCCTCGGTGGTATAGCCATTGTCAGTGAAATTACCACCGTGAGGGAACAAGTTCATGTCGATGGGGTGCGGATAGGCGGGGTCGCAAGGCAGTCCGGCACGCTCACTCATCAGCTGATCGACAGCCTTCTTGCCCGTGCCCGTGATAGACTGGTACGTAGCCACTACCAACCGCTTGATTCCGAAGCGTTTGTGCAACGGGGCCAACGCCATCACCATCTGGATGGTGGAGCAGTTGGGATTGGCGATAATCTTGTCGTTCGGAGTAATGACATCGCCATTGATTTCGGGCACCACGAGCGGAATATTGGGGTCGCTGCGCCAGGCGGCAGAATTGTCGATGACCACCGTGCCGTTCGCGGCGAACTTGGGGGCGTACTCTAACGAGGCTGCGCTGCCCGCCGAGAAGATGGCGAAATCGGGCTTGGCCGCGATGGCGTCCTCCACCGACACGACCTCCACCTCACGGTCTCCGAAAAGGACCTTTTTCCCGACTGATTTGGAGGATGCCGCCGGAATGAACTCACAGCTATCGAATCCTCTTTCAATCAACACATTACGCATAACTCCACCCACTAAACCGGTGGCTCCGACAAGGGCTATTTTCATAATTTCTTGATTTTTCTTAAAAAAGTTATCAACAACACTTGATTTTTCGCTGCAAAAGTATTATTTTTGCCGACATAAACCTAAACAAAAAGTATTATGATCAAAAAAACTCTGAAAGCATTCCTGCTGACGTTTTGCATCCTGACCACCCCCAACGCCGTTCTGAGCGAGACTACCTCAAAACCAGAGCGTTACGACATCATCATCAGCGAGATCATGGCCAAACCGGCCCCGGGAATCGGGCTGCCGCCGGTGGAGTACATCGAGCTGCACAACCGCCTCCCCTACCCCGTCACGTTGCGCAATTGGCGGATGACGATCGGTTCCACCTCCAAAAACCTGCCCGACATCACGCTCGACAGTTGCGATTACGCCGTCCTCATTGCCGCGAAAAATCTGGAGGACTTCAGCCCCTATTGCGACCATATATATACATTGTCATCGCTGGCCATCACCGACGGCGGACAGTTGCTGACACTTTACGACTCAGACGGCGAAGTGATTCATTATGTGAGTTTTAAGTCTTCCTGGCATTCGGAGAAAATCAAGCAGGAGGGCGGTTGGTCATTGGAAATCATCGACGAGAACTGGCCGTGCGCGGGCCGCTGGAACTGGGATTCTTCCACAGACCCGCTCGGGGGCACCCCAGGACGGCCGAATTCCATCGGCAACACATTGGTTGACAACACCTTGTTCACCGTCACGGGGGTAACCTTACGCGACACCTTTACCCTGCGCATCCACTTCTCAAAAACCGTGGCGGCAGACGTACTGACCCAAGCAGAGATGTTTCGCATCCGACCAGAGATCAACATCCTGACTGTCAGCGAGGTGCCGCCGGAATTCGCCTCCGTTGACCTTCAGCTTTCCGAAAGCGTCAAACCACGGACGGACTACCGACTGTGTATTTCCGGCACTTTTCACGACTGCGGCGGAAACGAGTGCCCGATTGAGCAGGAAATCCCCTTTGGAAGGGCTTCCCCGCCCGAAAAGAACGACTTGATAATCAACGAAGTACTGACAAACGCACTCGGTGACGAAAACGCCGATTACCTCGAATTGTACAACCGTTCGGACAAAATCCTCGACCTCAAAGAGTTCAAGGTCGGCTACGGGGGCGACACGATGCCGCAGAAAGCGGTCGTTGCCGTATCGAAAGGACTGCAAATGCCGCCCGGCACGTACATTGCGCTGTGCAAACAGAAAAGCATCACCGAGGAGCAATACATCTGCAAAGACGAACGGGCGCTGATCGAATGTGACTCGCTACCGGACTTTGCCATCTCGAAAGGCATCATCCACTTGACTGACAGAAGCTTGCGTCCTATAGACCGGCTGGCTTACACCGAGGAGATGCACTACTCCAAATTGCTGACCACCAAGGGGGTGTCGTTAGAGCGGCTCTACGCGGACATGCCCACGCAAGATGAGAACAACTGGCGGTCGGCGGCAGAGAGCGCCGGCTTCGGCACGCCCGGATACCAAAACTCGCAATCGGGCAACGCTGAAGCCACGGATGATTATGAGATTGTCCCGGAGGTGTTTTCCCCCGACAACGACGGTTTTGAGGATTACTGCGAGATCATCTGTTCACTCACGGAAGAGGAATACCGCGTGAGCATCACGGTCTATAACAATCGGGGGGATCCCGTCAAGCATCTGGCCAACACTGTGTTATGCGGATCCGTAGCACGGTTCCGATGGGACGGCACTGACGACAACGGCCAGCCCGCTCCGGCGGGAATGTATGTGGCGCAAATTGAATGCTGGAACCTGCGCACGCAGAAAAGCGTGAGGAAACGCAGGGTGGTCTCTATTTATCGATAGTGATCTGCAACCCGTCGTAACCCAAGGTCACATTCGGCGGCAACGTTTTCTGCACATCAGCGTAGAGCCCCATGTGATGGGAGGAGTGGGTGAGGTATGCACGCTGCGGTTTGACAAGATCAATGAACTGCAACGCCTGCTCCAGATTGAAATGGGAATAGTGCTTTTCGTGGTGTAACGCATTGACGACCAGCACTTCCAGATCGCGAAGATAGGCAAGTTCCGTCTCCGCCACAAAACTCGCGTCCGTGATGTAGGCGAACTTCCCGATGCGGAAACCGAGGATGGGAAGCGTCAGATGGCGGACCTGGATAGGCTGAATCTCAACGTTGTTGACATAAAACTTGTCGTAACGGACCGGATGCAGCTGGAATGCAGGGGCACCGGGATAGGGATTCTCCTTGAAGGCATAGTCATAGTCCTTGCGCACCACATTCAGCACGCGCTGCATGGCATAGAGATCCATCGGCCGCTTCTGCCGGAAATAGACAGGACGGATGTCGTCAAGGCCGGCCAGATGGTCCTTGTGCTCGTGGGTGATGAGGACGGCATCAACTTGGGAGAAGGAGCCGCGCAGCAACTGTTGGCGCAGGTCAGGGCCCGCGTCGATGAGCAAGCGCGCGCCTTCGGTCTCCACGAAAGCGGCAGTACGGAGCCGGTTGTCGCGGGGATCCGTCGAACGGCACACCTCGCAGCCGCATCCGACCACGGGAACGCCTTGCGAAGTACCTGTCCCTAAGAGCGTTATCTTCATCATATCCTAACCGATATTCGGACGGCAAAAGTACACAAATTACGGATATGCGCGGAAACATGAAAAATCGTACCTTTGCCGCCGAAACTTAGTGACGTGTGACGTGTGACGTGTCACGTGTGACG
>JAGCVQ010000076.1 GCA_017962275.1 Bacteroidales bacterium | reverse complement strand
TCATCACAGTTTTTAAACTGGCGGCAAAGATATTAAATTCCATAATATATTGATTGTCAATATGTTATTAACAATTAATTGTAAAAAAGACGGCTTGTTTCAATTACTCTTCAATATGCTGCAACTTTTTGGATTTTCTGCGCCATAGTGATAGAAATTGTTGTAATTTTGCAGCGTTGTTTACCTGTTTTGATGTTTGACGGACTTCGCACCAAATCGGTGGCAACGTGCAAAAGTGAAAAAGAATATTGTAACGATATGAAACCTCTACCATTCTATATAATATTGCTGTTCCTTTTGTCGGGAAGTGCGGCGTGGGGGCAGGGGCAGCCTCGCGACCGCCGCGCCGACCTGAAGGTGAACTGCCTGAAGCATGTTGATGTCTCGTCCACCGGACAACTGTGGATGTGCGATCGGTGCGGGCACATCTGGGTGGCCGACAGCATAGGGGCAACCTGGCGGACCGTTTTCAAACAGAAGGACGACTGGGTGAATGATGCTCTTTTCGAGCACGTGGCGGCTTTCGGTACCGGAGTCGCTGTGGCGGGGGGATTTCTGCATCAAGACGGTTTGGTTCTGCGGACTACCGATGGTGGAAACCACTGGGATAGCCTGACTGCGGATAAAAATCTCGTCTGGGTGCGTGGTTTCTGCTATCATGCCGACGGACGACTATGGATAGCATCGGCCAGCGGTCGCGCGTTCAAGAGCCTCTCCTACAGTGCCGATAGCGGCCGCACTTATACCGCCCTACAACCCTCTTTTGTGGATCCTAAAGACGGCGAAGACGGTATAGAAGACCTCTATATGGTCGATGCGGATACCGGCTTGGCCGGCACCTACGGCAACGGTCTCTACTTCACCACCGACAACTGGCATACCGTCATGCAATTAACAACCCCTTTGGATCAGGGTTTGCTGCAAAAGTACAACTATCAGGACACTTGGCTCAACCGTGTCAGACTATGGCGGAATTGGATTATCGTCACGGAGAGCGGAACGGTGGCCTATACCCCTTTTGATGCCAAATTGAACTGGCAACTCATGCCCCTGCCGGTATGGAACTACGAGGTCGATACCGTCTTAGACCGCCTATGGGGCATTACCGCGAATCACCAGCTGATCCTCATGGAGGATATGGAACACTGGCAGGTTGTCCGTGACAGTCTCAAACCAGAATCTTTCCTCTGCGGCACCCTCAATGGGTATGCCTACCTGTCCACCCCTGACGGCGTGGTGCGCGTGCAACCCGACGGGCAAGCGGACACCTGCGGCTTCTTCACTGAGGAGAAAACCCTGGAGCAGGTCTTTGACGAGACACTCCAGAGTGAGTATGCCAAGTATGACGACAATCTTCTTCCCACGTTTTTCCATGGAAACCGCCTTTGGCGCACCGACGGCAGCAGTATCTACTTGCAAGATGACGACGGCTGGTATCGGATAGCCAAACCTCTGGACATACGAGAGATGCGCCCCGATCTCTATCGCACTGACCGGATGGTCATTCTGCGCTATGACGGGAAGAACTACAGTGTGGACGCCGATGGTCAAGTAAAGCCATACGTTTACCATCAACCATTGAAATCTTTCGTTGACAACGGTTTGAAAAGCGTGGAAATCAACACGTATTACAGCGGATGCTTCCACCATGAAGAGGATATCATCCGTTACACTTGTCACACTTTCGGAGAGGATAAATTGCAAGAGGACGAAAACACGGTGGAAGAAGGATCGCACGCCGCCCGTGTGTTTTCCGTGGACACGCTGGAACGAGCCCTTTTGCAGCTGGGCGACAGCTACAGCCGTTTCCCCACACCCGAGGATTTCGGATTGCGGGAGGGCGAAGTGGATCTGGAGAATGTATTCCAGAACAACGGGTGGTGCACCTCATATAGCGGCTACAAGGTCACTTTCACCAATTGGTCCGGTGACAAGTTGTGCTTTTACGGTACCAGCGATGTCGAATGTGGCGACTACTTCCCGTGGCTCCTGCCGATGCGTCTCAACGGGCGCGAGGTGACTTTCGTCACTTACCAACCCGTGTTGTGGAAAGCCCTTCGTCCCATGATGCCCGAGGGTATGAAACTGCGTCAACATCTTAACGGGTTCGTGTTCTTGCTTCCCGGTGACCTGCTCTTTTTCCGCGACGCCGAGGGTATGGGTGCTGCCGTGAAGGAGAGTACGGGGCAATACACGCACGTGGCGATTGTGGAGAGCGTCGGCGACACGGTGTGGATCATCGATGCCACGCCCCAAAACGGTGTTTCAAGACGACCCTACCTGCGCTCGTTTAAGGACATTCCCGATGTTCACCGGCTGGAGGATCGCTCCGACGTGGATTCTGCACTCATCCGCGCCCGTTCTTTCATCGGAATGCCTTACGACAATGCCTTCCTGCCCGACAACAGGGCGTTCTATTGCTCCGAACTGATTTATGAATGTTTCCTCAACGACGATTCGCAGGAAAACCGCCATCTCTTCGAAGCCAAGCCCATGAATTGGCGCAACGCCAACGGTGAGTTACCAAAATATTGGAAAAAGCACTTTAAAAAGTTGAAGATGCCTGTGCCGGAGGGCGTTATGGGAACCAACCCGACCGATCTGTCGCGCTCGCCTTTGCTACGGAAACTGTAGCGGTTCTTAATTCCCCTGCTTTTCCGTCAAGTACTTCCAATACCTTCTCGGCATGTCCTGAAGCTGCTTCCGGGGGTTCATGCGTTCGCGGATGCATATCGCTTTGAAGTAGGTGCGCCACATATCCTGCAGGAGTTGGTCGTCGTCGCTGAGCACCTCGTCGTTCAGGTGACCGTTGGCGAGGTTGAACGTCACCGAAGACTCGTCAGCGAAGGTGATGTGGACAGGTGCGGCATCTCCGTCATAGTAGTAACCGTAATGGCGTTTGGCGTCGTAAATCAGCCACGGCTGGTCGTTGAAACGATCGGCAAAATGGTCGGTGATGAGCGGAAGGACGTTGTGGTCGGGGGCGATGACGGCGAGATAGGTGCCGTCCTTGGCCTTCTGGAAACGGACGAACTGCTTCATGCGCTGCCCTTCACGAAGCACTTTGCGCGCAATGTTGGTCACGGCAAGCACATCCGGATCGGCGAAATTGCACTCGATGCCCGGTGCCCCCTCAGGTTGCCGGAATACCTTGCAGATATAGTGAAACAGCGGGTTATGGAGCTCGTTAAGCTCGGACAACCAACTGACAGCAAGCATCTTGACGGCATTTTTCGGTAGCCGCTTCTCCAAACCTTTCCATACGCGCCCCGCCTTCTCCTCATCCGTCGGAACCTCATATAACCGCTCGCAAAACAGCGGCATCTGATCTCCCTCCGCCAACAGCATCTCCGGCTGCTCATGCAGGGCGAAGGCCTCGAAGACGGCGGTGAGGAGGCCGTTGAGGGTGTGGTCGAAGGAGTAGATGGTCATTTGTAGGTTGAGGGTTTAAGGTTTAGAGTTTAGAGGGTTACACGGTTACACGGTTAGGGGGTTACACGGTTAGGGGGTTAGGAGTTTGAAGATGGGGTTAAGGGACTCGGTCTGTTGTAGGGACGTCATATTATGGCGTCCCAGGGTCTGATTCGGAATCGAAATCCAAAGACAATTGTGCTTCCGCGGCGGCGAGTTTTTGTTCCGTTTTGGAGATGAGCAGCGGGCGGAGACGTTCGGGGCTTAGCTCGTTGATGCCGAGGACGGATTGCGCGAACATGGAGGAGAGCTCGTGGCAGGTGATGAAGTATTTCGCCTTCTTCATCACCACCCCCATCTTCTTGAGGTCGTAGGAGGTGAGGCGGTTGAAGCGGCGGGAGTTCACGATGAGCCACGCCGACTTGGCACCGAGTCCCGGCACGCGGAGCAGCATCTCGTAATCCGCGGTGTTGATATCGACTGGGAAGGCCTCGGGGTGATGCAACGCCCACGCCAGCTTCGGGTCGATTTCCAAATCGAGATTGGGATGGGTGTCATCCACAATTTCCTCCACCTTGAAATGATAAAACCGCAACAGCCAGTCGGCTTGGTAGAGACGGTTCTCGCGGACGAGCGGCGGCTGCTTGAGCACGGGCAACCGCGAGTCGTAAGTGTTAACGCTCACATATCCAGAGTAATAGACGCGCCGCATGGAGGGTTGGCGGTAGAGCATCGACGACATGGAGAGGATGTCGCGGTCGCTGTCCCGGGTCGCCCCGACGATCATTTGCGTGGATTGTCCGGCGGGCACAAACCTTGGCGCATGGCGCATCCGTTGCCGGTCCTCCTTGTTCTCGAGCACGCCCTGCTGGATGAGTTGCATCGGCTGGAACACGCTGCGGTGGTCCTTTTCGGGCGCTAACAGCTTCAGCGACTCCTCCTTGGGGATTTCGATGTTCACGCTCATACGGTCGGCATAGCGTCCCGCCTCGTTGAGCAGTTCCTGCGAGGCCCCCGGGATCGCCTTCAGGTGGATGTAGCCGTTGAAGCGGTGTACTATCCTTAGGTCGCGCACGATGGCGGTGAGCCGTTCCATTGTGTAGTCGGGGTTGCGCACGACCCCGCTCGACAGGAACAGCCCCTCGATGTAGTTCCGGCGGTAGAATTCCATTGTGATGGTCTCAATTTCCGACACGGAGAGGGTGGCCCGTTTGACATCATTGGAACGGCGGTTGACACAGTAGGCGCAGTCGAACATGCAGTGGTTGGTCAGCATGATTTTCAGCAGGGAGATGCACCGGCCGTCGTCGGCAAAGGAGTGGCAGATGCCCACGCCGCCCACGGTGTTTCCCACCATGCCCTTCTTGCCACTGCGCACAGTACCCGACGACGAGCACGACACGTCGTACTTCGCCGCCTCCGTCAGGATGCGCAATTTCTCCAAAGTCCTCTCCGTCAACATACGCTGGATGGAGTTCTATATTTGTCTGTTTAGCAATAATTTGGCTTTTACCTTTTAGCTATAGGCTCTTGGCTTAAAACATTGGCAAAGGTATAATTTTTATGGTTGCGAAAAAAATCGTATCTTTGCCAATTTTCTGAAAATAGCGATATTAGATATGCAAGAGTCTAAATTACAGTCCATTGAGCAAGCTATCGAGGATCTGAAAGCCGGGAAGTTTGTCATCTTGGTGGACGATGAGGAACGGGAGAACGAGGGCGATTTCATTATCGCCGCACAACATATTGACGCCGAGAAGGTGAATTTCATGCTCTCGCGGGGCCGTGGCGTGCTCTGCGTGCCCATGACCGGCGAACGATGCCGCGAGCTGGATCTCGAGATGCAGGTTTCCAACAACACCTCCATCCACGAAACGCCGTTCACGGTGACGGTGGATTTGCTCGGTCACGGTTGCACGACGGGTGTCTCCATGCACGACCGTGCTGCCTCCATCAACGCCTTGGCTGACAAGACGATGAAGGCCTCCGATTTCGGTCGTCCAGGACATGTGAACCCCCTGCGCGCCCGCGACGGCGGCGTGTTGGTCCGTGCCGGTCACACGGAAGGCACTGTCGATTTGCTGAAATTGGCAGGTTTGGAGCCGGTGGGTGCCCTCATTGAGATTATCAACCCTGACGGCACGATGGCCCGTCTGCCTGAACTGCTGGAAGTGGCTGAGCAATACGGAATTACCATTACGAGCATTGAGAAACTGATTGCTTATCGTTTGGAGAAGGAGAGCCTCATTCGCCGCGAACAGGAAGTTAAACTTCCTACGCAATGGGGTGATTTTCAACTGATTGCATACACGCAGCTCAACAATGGCGCCACCCATCTGGCCCTCAAGAAGGGTGACTGGGAGGACGGCGAGCCGGTGATGGTGCGTGTGCACTCCTCCTGCGCCACCGGCGACATCTTCGGCTCCTGCAAGTGCGACTGCGGCGAACAACTGCACCGCGCTATGGAGATGGTTGATAAGGAGGGCAAGGGCCTCGTGCTCTACATGAGTCAGGAGGGCCGTGGCATCGGTCTCATCAACAAGCTGCGGGCTTACCACCTGCAGGAACTGGGTCGCGACACCGTGGAGGCCAATCTCGAACTCGGTTTCAAGGCCGACGAGCGCGACTACGGCGTGGGGGCGCAGATTCTCCGCGATCTCAAGGCCACCAACATCCGCCTCATCACCAACAACCCCGCCAAACGTGTCGGCCTCTCCGCCCACGGCATCCAAATCGCCGAAACCCTGCCCATTATCATCAAACCCAATAAGATCAACGAGAATTATCTGAAGACGAAACAGGTGAAAATGGGACACGATTTGCATTTTGATATATAATAACCCGACCGTAGGGGCGAATAATTATTCGCCCCTACAATATCCCTAAACCCTAAACCGACTGATGAAACACATCCGTAACTTCTGCATCATCGCGCATATCGACCACGGTAAGAGCACGTTAGCCGACCGTTTGTTGCAATATACCAAGACGGTGAACGACCGTGAGTTCCAGAACCAGGTGTTGGACGACATGGATCTGGAGCGCGAGCGCGGCATCACCATCAAGAGCCACGCCATCCAAATGGAATACGTCTATAAGGGCGAGAAATACATCTTGAACCTGATCGACACTCCAGGCCACGTGGACTTTTCCTACGAGGTTTCCCGTTCCATTGCGGCGTGCGAGGGGGCGTTGCTGCTTGTGGATGCCACGCAAGGTGTTCAGGCACAGACGATCTCCAACCTCTATCAGGCCATCGACAACGATTTGGAAATCATCCCGGTTATCAACAAGATGGACATGCCCGCGGCGATGCCCGATGAGGTGAAGGACCAGATTGTGGATATGCTCGGCTGCGATGTGGAGGACATTATTGAGGCGAGCGGCAAGACGGGACAAGGCGTGGAGCAGATTTTGGAGGCCATCATCGAGCGCATCCCGGCACCCAAAGGTGATCCCGAAGCCCCGTTGCAGGCCCTCATTTTCGACTCCATCTTCAACTCCTTCCGCGGCATCATTGCCTACTTCCGTATCTTCAACGGCACTATCCGCACCCACGAATTAGTGAAGTTCTTCTCCACCAATCATGAGTACGACGCCGACGAAATCGGCATTCTCAAGATGGACCGCGTGCCCAAGGACGTGCTTTCCGCCGGCGATGTGGGTTACCTTATTACCGGTATCAAAACCTCCACGGAGGTGAAGGTCGGTGATACGATCACGCATGTCGAGAATCCTTGCGATGCGGCTATTGAGGGTTTCCAAGAGGTGAAGCCGATGCTTTTCGCCGGTATCTATCCCACCGAGGCTGACCAGTATGAGGAGCTGCGGGCTTCTTTGGAGAAGTTGCAACTCAATGACGCCTCCCTGACCTTCGTTCCGGAGTCGTCGTTGGCCTTGGGTTTCGGCTTCCGTTGCGGCTTTCTCGGGCTGCTGCACATGGAAATCATCCAGGAACGTCTCGACCGCGAGTTTGATCAAGATGTGATTGCCACCGTGCCGAACGTTTCGTATAAAGTGCTGACTACCAAGAAACAATGGCTGGATGTCTATAACCCCTCGGGGATGCCCGCACCGAACGAAATCGACCATGTGGAGGAACCGTACATCCGCGCCCAGATCATCACCAAGGACGACTATATCGGACCGGTTATCAAGCTCTGCATCGACAAACGCGGCACGTTGGTCAACCAAATGTATGTGGCCGCCAACCGTGTGGAGTTGACTTTCGATCTGCCCTTAGGCGAGATTGTTTTCGACTTTTACGATAAACTGAAGAGCATTTCGAAGGGTTATGCCTCCTTCGATTACCATATTACCGGCTACAAGCCCGCGCATCTTGTCAAGTTGGACATCCTGCTCAACGGCGAATCGGTGGATGCTTTGTCGGCGTTGATCCACGTCGATAACGCTTATCCGTTCGGCCGTCGTATCTGCGAGAAACTCAAGGAGTTGATTCCGCGTCAGCAGTTCGACATTGCCATCCAGGCGGCCATCGGCACCAAAATTATCGCCCGTGAAACCGTCAAACAGGTGCGTAAGGACGTGACTGCCAAGTGTTACGGCGGTGATATCACCCGTAAGCGCAAGCTGTTGGAGAAACAGAAGAAAGGCAAGAAACGTATGCGCCAGATCGGCAACGTAGAGGTGCCGCAATCGGCATTCCTCGCGGTGCTGAAACTGGATTAGTTAGACGTTAGACGTGAGATGTTTTTGGGGAGTCTGTTGCGAATGAATAGACTCCCCAAAATGTATTATTTTACCACCGTCACTCTTTTCACTGTGCCGTTGCCGGTGCGCACGAGGTAGGTGCCGCTTGACGTGACCGAGAATACGCGGTGTTCGGCATCGCTTTGGCGTTCGCTGGCGATGAGTTTGCCGTCCATGCTGTAGATTTCCACGGACTGTCCTGCCGCGCCGTCCACCAGAATCTGGTTTCCGTAGCTGTAGATCGTCACTTCGGGCATCGTCATATCCTCAATGCCGACGGCGGGCTGGAACAGGGCGTAATAGTTCTTGTTGCCCGTCACGGTCACCGTTCTCGGATTGTCGGTACTGCCGCCGATCCAGCGTTGGAACTCGTAACCGGAGTAGGGGATGGCCTCAATTTGGATCTCGCTGCCGTAGGGGAAGCTTCCGCTACCCGTAGTCGTACCCATGTCGGGCATCTCGCTCGCGACGTTGATCTGGTGCATGTCGATCTGGAAATAAGCCGTGTAGGTGGTGTCGGATGTGACAGTGATGGTAAGCGGGTTGGAGGTGCTGCCGTCGTCCCACTGCGTGAAATGGTAGTGCGAGACGGCTGTGGCGGTCAGTGTGACCGTTGCGCCGTCAGGATAGGTGCCGCCGCCGTTCACGTTTCCGAGGGTTGCGTCATCGGGCACCGCGGTGATAGTGTGGAAAATCACGGGTTCGGTGTTCGACAGTACAGCGCGGAGCATCCAAGTGTAGTAGAGGTTGCCATCACATACGGAAGTCCAGACGTTGCCGTCCGTGGATACCCACGAACCATCGGGATTGCCGGCATAGTGACTGCCGACGGCAGGTTGGTTTGTTCCCGAGTTGTGCAGCACGATCCATATAGGTTGTGCGTGGTTCAGGGAGACGGGTGTGGTGAGGGTGACCGTGCTCCAGTCGTTGCTGCCTGTGGTCGTGACGGTTTGACTGGAAATCAAATTCCCGGGAATACTGTCACCACCTTGATAAACAGCAAGTTCGTAAGTGCCGGCTTGAATGTCCATCATCTTGATTCCGCTCATGAGGTCGTGGCCGGAGAGACTTCCTGCCGGGAAACGCACGCCCCAGTAGAGCGAGCTGTCTGCGCCAAAAGAGCCAGCGTAGGTCCCGTTGTCATAGTGTTTTTCTGCATCGCCCAAGTTGGCAAACTGGGCGGTGAAGGTGCTGTCGCTCACGATATTGACAGTGCGCGGGTTTTCGGTGTTGCCGTCATTCCAGCCGATAAACCGGTAACCGGACCGGGCGTTGGCGCTGATGCTGGTGCTGTCGCCTGCGGTGAAGGTGCCGCCGCCGGAAATCAAGCCCATGTCGAGGTTGTCGGAATTGACGGTGAGGGTGTAGTGCGGCGTGGCGGAAGTGCCGGTCAGCAAGGCACGGATCATCCAAGTGAGGTCATAACCGAGGTCGCAGAGGGTGGTCCAGGTGCTTCCATCTTCGCAAAGCCATGAACCATCGGGGTTGCCGGCGTATTGGCAGCTAACGGCGGGGTAGGTGGCGCCGTCGTTGTAAAGGATGACCCACAGCGGTTGAGTGTGGTCGATGGTGATTGGCGTGGTGAGCATGGCGTCATACCACGCGTCGTTGCCGGTCGGCGTGTAGGTTTGGGTAGCCACCAACGTGCCTGGTGCGTCAATGCCGCCTTGGTAAATGCGGACTTGGTAGTCGCCGCTGTCGTAATTCCAGAAGCGGGTGCCGCTGTACGTGGTGAATTCGGAAAGTTCGCCGGCGGGGAAACGAATGCCCCAGTACATGGAACCCCCTGTTTCTGTCCCTATGAGTCCGTTTGTCGTTCCGTTGTCGTAGTGATGTTCGCTGCCGCCAAGGTTGGCGAAAGAGGCAATGTAGGTGGCATCGCCCAAGACAGTGACTTGGCGCGGATTCTCATCAGAGCCGTCGTTCCAACCGGTGAAACGGTATCCGCTGCCGGCCGTGGCCTTAAGGGTGATGGTCTGCCCCGTCGTGTAGCTGCCGCCGCCCGTTGCGGTACCCATCGTGCTGTTGGCCGACAGGGTCGTGACGGTGCAGCTGACAAGGGTGTTCAGGATGGAGATATCGTCCACAACGAGGTAGTCCCCGTCGTAGGTTTTGTGGACAATGGCCACCTTGACCGTCTGGCCGTTGTAGGCCGAGAGGTTCACGCTGAACTGCTGGTAGCCGGTGCTGTTGATGGGGGTGAGCGGCAACAGGGTAGTGCCGAATTGAGAAGCGGAAGAGCCGTCACCGGTGGTCAGTTTCACCATCAGCGTGTCGGGGTAGTTGGTTGAGCCGCAGCGCGCATGGAAGACGAACTCGTGGTTGCCTTCGGCGGGCAGGGCGATGGCCGGTGACACTAAATAGTTGTTGGCGTGCAGAGAGCCGCCAAGGTAACTGTTGTAGGAGAAGGAGACCATGGCGTAAGAACCGCTGTTTGCTGCAGCGTTGGCCAGGAACCAATTGTCGCCGTCGCCGTCCGCATCGAGGGTGGTCCAGCAACCCAAGCCATCTTCGAAACTATCGGACCAGGGAAGCTCCACAATCGTGCAGCTGTCGGCCATCTGGGTCACCTGCACAGCGATTTGCGCGGAACCTTGGCTCACGGTGACGGTGGCGGTGCGGATGCTGCCGCTGGCATTGGCAGTTGCCGTGGCGGTAACGGTAGCGGAACCGCCCGAACTGTTGCCGTTGTTGGGCGTGACCGTAAGCCATGGCTGGTCAGAGATGGCGTACCAAGGGCTGTTGTTGCTGGCATTAGGCTTAACGGTGATGGCACCGTTGCCGCCAGCTTGCGGGAGGGTGAGCTGCAACGGGCTGACTTCCAGCAGACCGTCGGGTTCAATGCCCAATAGGATGCCCTTGCCGTCATTATAGGATTGGCTGGTATTTCCACCAGTGCCGCCACCGCCTGGATTCAGGGCGTTTTGGGCATAGTAGCCGTCATAATAGCCGCTCCATCCCCAGTTCATGTGGAACAGCCCGTTGTTGTCGTAGCCGTCAATCACGAAGGCGTGGCCGCCGCCGTCGCCATAGCCGGTCTCCAACACCGGCCGTCCGGCATCGATGTCGGCGGTGATGGCGTTGATCCAGTCATCATCAGAGGTGTAGGCCTTGAAGAGACTGTAAAGCGTGTTTTTGTAGCGGAAATAAGTCGGCAGTGCCTCTTGGGAGCACGCCATGGGATAACCGTAGCTGTGGACGTATGCGCCGCTACCGTTGATGCCGTAGTCCATCTCAATGGCCACGCCCACATGGTACATCAGCGTGGCCACGGCGTTCACCTGAGTGGGGTTGCTGTTGTAGTTGAGGGCGTTGGGCATGTTTTCCCACTCGTAGGTCGTGGCGCCGAAGTCCGCAGACTGGTATCCGAAGTTGTTCTCCATATAGCTATGACTGCCGACACCAGTCGGGGGCCAGTTCCAATATTTCATAATCTGTGCGGTGGCCGTGGCAGCACATCCGGTGACGGCATGGATGCCAGCGGAGTCGGGACAGAGGTTGTTGTAGCGGGGACTCTGATCCCACGTGGTGGTAAGCATCGGCGGCACGGCGGTGGTGGCGGTAGGGGTGTAAGTTCCCTCGATCAGGCTGTTCCAAAGTGCTGTGATCTCCTCCGTGGCAGTGATGCCGTTCTCCCTGTAGTAGGCGATTTCCATGTCGTAGCTTTGCAGGAAAGCGGCGACGTGGGCGGGCATGATGGCGGGCACCTCACTCTGGATGGAGTAGCCCAAAATCGGCTGCACGCGGTCGTCCGCGGCCACGATGACGAATCCCGGTTCCGGGTTGCGCGTGAGGAGGTAGAACTCCTGGAAGTTCGACTGCGCGGCGATGTCCGTCCACCGTCCGTTGTCCGCACTGCCTGTGACAGCGGTCCAGAAGTGCGAGGCGACTTGCCGGGCCTTGGCGGGGTCAACGGGATTGCCCATGCTAACGAGCGCGAACAGCGCGAACAGGATGCTGAGGAGGAGATTTCTTTTCATACAGGGTGTTAATATACTAAATGGAAAAAAGAAGCGGCAAAGGTACGCAAAATACAGGTTCATTTTGATATGTTAAAAAAAGAAAAAAATGGTGGTAGTTAAAAAAAAATAATTATCTTTGCGAGTTGAAACTGTAACGGTTTTGATAAGCAAAGTGCAGTTTTTATACTAATAATAACAGTTTACATAATGACAACACATGACACACCCCTTTTACCGAGGATGGCAGTTGGTTCTAAGACGGGAGTTAATCGCCTTAAAACCAAGTTGTTACTAGCATTGGGGGGGGGGTAAAAATCAGATAATCAATTACTTATATTTATAGAACGGCAAGAGGTGGCCTTGAAAGAGGCTGGCCCTTGCCGTTTTTTTTGTTTTGTGTGAAAAAAACATGGATATGAAACCATCATTAGGACTTGTAATATTATTTGCTTGTATGTCTGTGGCTTCGATGTTAAATGCACAGCCTAAGACGATGAGCGGATTCGTGGCGGGAGCCGTCACGCAGGAGAACACCTACTCAGTGTTAGGACAGCCCTTTGTGGGCACAAGTGAGGGCAACGGTTACCAAGTGACAGAGGGCATCGCACAGACACAGCTGGTGCGAGAAGAGTACTCGGAGGCGGTGAACTATAGTGCGGGATATGATGCCCACGGATTTCACTATCCGATGAGCATGGCCGTCGGTTTCTACCATGATTATCTCTATTATGGACACGGTGCTCCATATCACTACGATTTCGTGAAAGTGTTGAACCTGGAAGTGGTAGCAATTCCGTGTGGCGACGATGTTTACGATGTGGACAACAATATGTATCCGACGGTGGCTGTGGCGGGTTATTGTTGGACAAAGAAAAACCTTATGGTGGAACATTACCCCGATGGCGTGACGCTGATTCCCGGCGCCATGGTCTATAGCGGCAACATATATAATAATGTAGAATCGAACCTCATTACCTACGGCCGACTTTACACTTGGTATTCCACGGTGAATGTGCCGGAAGACGGCAGTGCAGAGCCGGTTCCAGACGGAGACGGCTATGTACAGGGTATCTGCCCAGATGGCTGGCACATTCCCACCACAACGGAGATGACCGCTTTGTTGGCCATTCCGTTGGTGGATCTACGCAGTCAGACACTGTGGGTCGGGGTTGTGAATACGAACAGCACGGGCTTTTCAGCGCTTCCCGCCGGTCTCTACAAATCCTCGGCAGAAAGATTCGAAGGGCTGCTGACATTCACGGACTTTTGGACGGACACCCATCCTTCCACTGCCGCGGGCACCACAATCCCGATGGTCTATTACTGCGAGGAGCCGGTGACCATCCCCCTCAGTCCTTCCGATGCGCTAAGCGTCCGTTGTGTCAGGAATATGTAGTAAAAAGAAGGTCGAATGACGAGAACGATAGTTGACATATAAAAATCTTTGAGCAGTCCCGAAGGGACAACATTTTAATAACCCCACATAAGGCGAAGCCGTAGTGTGAGGAATAACAGTAAATAAAAAAACGACAACAATATGAAGAGAACCTTTACCCTTTTCGCAGCAATCCTGTTTTTTGCAGTCGGAGCCGTCGCACAGAAACTGAGTTATCAGGCAGTGGTGCGCAACAGCGCCAACGAGCTGGTGTATAACGCGACGGTGACCGTGTCGCTGAAAATCCTGGCTTCTGACGGGGTTACGGTGCAGTATGCCGAGACGCAGACGGTGACCACCAACCAGAACGGTCTGCTCAACTTGATTATCGGAGAGTCATCTTCCGCTACGGGCAGTTTATCCGCTGTCAATTGGACCAACGCGAGCATCAAGACGGACATCACGCTGCCCACGGGCGGTGTGGTGACCAACGTCATGCCGGTGACGGCGGTGCCGTATGCGCTCTATGCGGACGATGCTGGCAGCAGCTTCAGTGGTAACTACAATGATTTGGAGGGCAAACCGAACATACCGACGAAGACCAGCGATTTGACCAACGATTCGGGTTTCTTGACGGAGCACCAGGACATCAGCGGGAAGGCCGACATAGCGGACATACCAACCAGCACCAGCCAGTTGACTAATGACTCAGGCTTTCTGACCGCCCAGGATATCAGCGGCAAGGCAAACAAGAGCGAGATGACAGTTACCCCCGGCACGGGCGCGGATGCGGACAAAACGACAATCCAGCTGAAGGACGGCACCTCGGCGACGGTTCTCACGGCACACCAAGACGTTTCTGGTTTTCTGACAGAGCACCAGGACATCAGCGGGAAAGCCGACATAGCGGACATTCCGACCAGCACCAGCCAGCTGACCAATGACTCGGGTTTCTTGACCGAGCATCAGGACATCAGCGGCAAGGCTAACAAAAGCGAAATGATTGTCACTCCCGGTACTGGTGAAAATGCGGACAAGACGACGATCCAGCTGAAGGACGGCACATCGGCGACAGTCCTTACAACCCACCAAGACGTTTCTGGTTTTCTGACAGAGCACCAGGACATCAGCGGGAAGGCCGACATAGCGGACATACCAACCAGCACCAGCCAGTTGACTAATGACTCAGGCTTCCTGACGGCACAGGATATCAGCGGCAAGGCAAACAAGAGCGAGATGACAGTCACACCCGGTACGGGAGCGGATGCGGACAAAACGACAATCCAGCTGAAGGACGGTACTTCTGCGACAGTTCTTACGACGCACCAAGACGTTTCGGGTTTTCTGACAGAGCACCAGGACATCAGCGGGAAGGCCGACATAGCGGACATACCAACCAGCACCAGCCAGTTGACTAATGACTCAGGCTTTCTGACCGCCCAGGATATCAGCGGCAAGGCAAACAAGAG
>JAGCVQ010000075.1 GCA_017962275.1 Bacteroidales bacterium | reverse complement strand
GTGCCTCTTCTACACCGACCGGCAGCCCGACAACGTGCGCGACATGTACCAGGACATCGTGTGCAACCTCTGGCAGGCGTGGCCGAACTTCCGGCACGAGAGCAAGGAGAACACCTGGGTCTATCGCGTGGCGTTGAACACGGCTGTCGCCCAGCTGCGTAAGCGGAGCCGCACTCCCTCGTTCGTGTTGCTCACCGACGAGATGGTCGCCACCCTCACCGATCTCAAACACGAGGAACTTGCCGAAAGTCTCTATCGTCTGATCAACCTTTTAGGCAAAGCCGACAAGTCGCTTATCCTGCTGTACCTGGACAAAATCCCGTACGATCAGATAGCCGAGATTGTAGGCGTCAGCGAGGCCGCCGCGCGGAAACGGGTGGAACGTATCAAACAGAAGTTAGTCATATTAAACACCGAAAACAATGGAAAAAACATTTGAACAGATAGAAGCGCTTTGGCAGCAGCAGGATGAACGTCTGCAGCGCATCGAGCACGTGCAGCAGGAGTCTGTGCGGCGGCTCTTGCACCGAAGCATCACCTCGACCCATCGCCGCTTCCTGATCGAAAACCTCTGCGCCGTGGTTCTGGGCATCTTGGTGGAAGTCTTCGTGCTTTCGAAGGCGGAGATGTGCTTCGCCAGCTGGAACTTGGCCGTGCCATACCTGATATTCAACGTTTTGTTCCTCGCCAGCGTGGTGTGGTACACCGTATGGGTGGTCCGCTTTTGGAAACACGATCCGCTGAACACACCCA
This sequence comes from Bacteroidales bacterium, assembly GCA_017962275.1. Classification (GTDB taxonomy): domain Bacteria; phylum Bacteroidota; class Bacteroidia; order Bacteroidales; family WCHB1-69; genus F23-D06. The sequence goes on along the minus strand of JAGCVQ010000075.1, from coordinate 6,194 downwards.
CCCTTGAAGCGATGCGCTTCGCTGATCGCTGGCATCTGGCGCTGAAACGCTCCACGATATGGGGATTCTGTGTCGTCCTGCCCCTTTGCCTTGCCGCGAGCTTCCCCGTTTTCGCCTACATTTTCTATCGAAAACCATTCCATTTTACGGATTTACAGTACCTCACACCTCTGCAGATTCTTTTCTCCGTGCTGTTTTACACCGCCTGCATTGCGTATGCGATTTATGAGCTGAGACTGACGCGCGAGCTGAAAGAAAACCTGAAGATTTATGATGAACTTTTAGATTAATGATATGTCGGAGATGGCTATTAGCTATTGGCTATTAGCCAGCCAATAGCCAATAGCTAATAGCCAAAAGCTAATAGCCAAAAGCTAATAGCCAAAAGCCAATAGCCAAAAGCCAAATAAATACAAACCTAACAATCAAATCAATATGAAAAAAATCTGTTTTTGTCTCCTAGCTGGAATAATCCTCTTTACAGGCTGCCATCAAACCAAAGCCGTCCAGTACAATGTCGATCCCGACCAAGTTTTCGGACAACATTACACCGCCAAGGATTTCGGAATATGGTATCTGTTAAGCTATTCCGATAATTTGTACAGCTCGTTGGTCAATGTGACGATGGCGCGTTTGTCTGAGGAAAAGCAAGTTGCCTGGGACAACCAAAACGGCCTGCGGTTGCCGTCATCCGACACTGCCGCGTTCATGAGCGCCTTGCGGACGGGCAAAATGCCGGTCTCGCCCGAAGGCAGCCAACTCATCCCTTGCTGGATTCTAATGTCCGCGCCGGAAGAGGATCTGTACCAGTTCAATTTGTGTTATGGCGATGCTTCGGGGAACCCGGTCATTGACGGCACGCACGTCAAAAAGGTCTCCGTAGAGAAAAGCGACTACACGGGAGGGTACGAAGTGTTGATGCAGTTCGATATGAGAACGGCGGATTTGTGGCAGAAGTTCACGGCGACGAATATCCATAAGCGGATCGCGATGATGCTCGGCACCGACCGGCTGCTGAGTGCCCCGCAGATCATGTGCGAAATCGCGGGAGGCGCCTGCAGCGTGTCGGGTCCATCGGAAGAGGAATGTAACGCTATCGCTGTCATACTGCAAGGGAGCAAATAGGCGATGAATCTCTCTTCATGATAGACCTGTAAGAATCCCTCCTGCGTTTTATAGATGAACTTATTCATCTTTCGGGGCGAATGGGCACTTTTTGCCGATACACTGATTGTTGATCTTGCTGCGGGAGCAGGTGACCACAGGTTTCTCCATCTCCACGCCGAGATGCTCTTTCACGAAATCCACAGCCGTGAGGATCGACAGGTAGGAGTCGCGTTTGCAGCAACGGGGGCCACCGTTCAGGGCCACCTGCTCCAGTGCACGTGAAGTGAGCAGATTGCAAAGCCGCCACGTGTCCGTCGAGAGTGGTGTATTGCGAGTGACCACCGACAAGAAGATGCCCGTGCTGATGGCCGCACCGCAGGCACCCATATATCCGCATGCCCCGCCCGGCACTTGGCGACCACGGCTCATCACCTCCGTCAGGCCGGTGGCAAGGTCGATTTTCATGCTGTCAACCGTGACAGCATTGTTGTATGCCGTTAGCAGAGCCGCCCCCACCAATACATGATGCTCCGGCCCGTGCATGTGGCAAAACGGTTGGGACATCATCTTCTCAAGGATGGCAATCGGGTCTTTAGAGGTCTCGGCCAAGCACATGGCAATGATGGAATCCATCCCCGCCGTATGGCAGTCGGAGCATACATAGTGACCCCTGATGCAGCGTGTCTTGCTAGGCTCTTGCTTGTGACACAACACGCACTCCATCATCATGTCGCTTTCCAAGTACTCCAGCGACGCACCGCAAATAAGGCATTCTTCGTTGTTGTTCATAATTCTCTCGGATTTAATTGTTTTGGGACAAGATACGGCAGTGATGACCATCATGATGCATGCTGCACATAATATCGCTATTTTCTTCATTGTTTGTATCGTTTCTTTCTGATTAAATAGGTGAAAAGACAATCGTAGTAAAAAGTCATTCCCCGTTTAGAGGTCGTTCTCGATGGTCTTGATGACTTTCGCGGGAACGCCGCCGACCAGGGTGTTGTCGGGCACGTCCTCCGTGACTACAGCGCCGGCCGCTACTACCACGTTGTTGCCGATGGTCACGCCGGGCAATATGGTGACGTTGCCGCCGATCCACACGTCGTTGCCGATGCACACGGGCTTGGCCAGGGCGTGGTATTCGCGGCGGCCCTTGGGCGAAAGCGGGTGCCCGACGGTGGTGATCAGCGTGTGCGGCCCGACCATCACGTGGTTGCCGATATGGACCTCGCGGATGTCGAGGATGGTGAGGTTGTGGTTGCCGGTGAAGTCGTCGCCGATGAAGATGTTCTTGCCACGGTCGCAGTTGAAGGTCTTGGCAATCCACACGCGCTCGCCCACGGCGCCGAGCATCTGCTGCAGCTGTCGGTACTGCGCCATGTAATCGCGCCCGTCCAGGGCGTTGAAGATCTCACACTGCCGGATGGCCTCTGTCTTGAGCGCGATCAGTTCCTCGTCGGCATACGAGTACTCCAAGCCGGCGTTGCATTTTTCAAGGTTGGTCATATTGTTGTTGGTTTTATTCGTTCGCAAAAAGTCACGTGCACTATGTCGCCAAAGCTCTTGCCGATCTGCTTCCGGATGTCTTTTCGCAAGCCTATGATAAAGCAAGGCGTCCTCATCTTGACAATCTGTCCGTCATAAGGCATCCCGTCGAAGGTGGCGTGTACCAACAACCGTCCTTTGCCAAAGAGTGCCTTGATGTCGTAGGGAACCTCCACGTATGCCGCATCCATCCCCTCGTTTTGCAGGATGGGGGCATCGAAGGCGTAAGACATGTCATCGTCAACAAGCCCTTTTGCGATGGTTTTGTCTTTCATAAAAGACTATTGCTTGTCAATATTCACCAGCTTGTATTTCTTCGTTCCCAAACCTAACTTCTCCGCCCAGTCGATGGTGTGGGTGCCGTGCTGCTGGTCGATGCGCGAGAGCAGGTCGGTGGGGTCGTTGGTGGCGGTCACCTTCTGCTGGTTGATGATATCGACGCAGGCCTGGTCGAGGGCCACGGGGTCGGTGCTGGCGAGGATGCCGTAGTCCTCCAACTTCACGGGTTCGGGATGATCCACACAGTCGCAGTCGATACTCATGTTGTTCATCACGCTGATGTAGATGATGCCCTCCTTCTTCTGGAAGTAGTCGGTCACGGCTTGCGCGGCCGCGGCCATGCTCTCGAGGAAGCCGTCCTGGTCGCCGATGTACTCAGGGGTCCAGAGTTTCTCCATGTCGAGGACCTCCATCTTGCCGGCGGAATGGATGTATGCCTTGCCGTTCTGGCTGGCGCAGCCGATGCTGAGGTTCTTGAGCGCGCCGCCGTAGCCACCCATAGGATGGCCTTTGAAGTGGTTGAGCGCGATCATGAAGTCGTAGTTAGCCATGTGGTTGCCCACGATGTCGTATTTGATGTGCGAATCGTCTTTCACGGGGATGCGCATCTCGCCCTCCTCGTCCATAATATCGACCTTGAACAGCGGTTTGAAGCCGTGTTGCTCGATGATTTTCCAGTGGTTGGCCGAGGTGTTGCGCTCGTCTTTGGCATCTTCGGGGGCGTTGCCGTAGGCGGTGTTGCACTCCACGATGGTGCCATCGACCAGCATCACGAGGTCTTTGATGAGCTCGGGCTTCAGGTAGTTAGGGTTGCTGCCTTCGCCAGTGGAGATCTTCACGGCCACGCGGCCCTTGGCCTCCACACCCAACGCTTTGTAGATCTTCACTAACGCCTCGGGACTGATGTCACGGGTCAAATAGACGGTTGCGCCCTCATCGGACGGCTGGGGTTGGTTGTTCTTGTTGTTCTGTCCGCAGGATGCGAGCACCAAGACGGCGATGACGATAAAGGGGATGTTTTTCATTTTGATTCGTTTATGTTTGCAAATTGAGATTTTCTACGGCAAAAATACATATTTTTCGATATGTGCGGACAAATGAAATTGTCCTGTAGAGACGTTTCATGAAACGTCTCTACAACTCCAGGTGCGGCACAGACAGCGGCAGACATGTGTTCAGGCAGTTCCGCACCGTCCCAGCTCTGCGATGTGCGGATAAGTTCAGTTTTTTGCGCGTCCTTTTTCATTGTCATATTTGTATTTATTCATATTGCTGCCAATTTTGATGCGTAATGGCCAAATCATTGCAGTTTTTTTATATTTTTGCGTTCATATTTATTCATTGAACTGTCATGCTGTCTCGCCGCATTGTCATACATCATAATACTTGCAAGAAGATTGCCACTTTCTTGCTTCTTTTGTCGTTATGTCTGGTGGGACGGATTTCAGCCCAAATCAACATATATGGTGTTGAACACTTTCCAGAGTCCTTGTCGGAGAGAGGATTGCACGGACCAGTAAAATCCATTGCCTATTCGAAGCTTGTTATTACAAAGGATAGGACTGTACACTATTCCAACCAAACTTTCCTCACTTTTAACAGAAAGGGACAGTTGATGGAGTCTATGACTGTAGGAGAAAGTTTTGATTGGGAAGGGGACACGATCATTTATCGTTACACATACGATTCGTCGGGTCGCTTCACTTCCAGATACACCACCGATGGCAAATTTCGCGAAGAGGCTGTTTACGACAGTCTTGGACATTTCCTTTATAGTGTTTACACTCGGTCCGACGGGATACCAAAACCGTCGCTACGGTATTATTACGACGAGCAGGGCCGCTGTATTCGAAATGAATATGTGCCAACCCTTGATGACGAGGATCTTGGATATACGATTATGACACATCCGTTTTCCTATGATTCTGTAGGCAATTGCATCGCAACGGCTGAAATTGTGGACGGAGACACCGTACAAGTTGAATGGTGCAAATACGATAAAGATGGGAATCTGACGGAATACGGTTCCACTTTAATGGGAGAAAGCAGGGATTTGTATTTCTATGATGAAAACTCAAAAAGAGTGAAGGATTTGCATTATTATAACGGAGAACTATCCAGAGAAACGATTCATGAGTATGATGAGAAGGATAGGTTGGCTCGCGATAGGCATTACGACAAAGACGGCAAGCTGGAGTATGGATGGGATTATCTTTACGACAGTTTTGATAATAAGATAGAAAGCGTTATGTACATCTGGAATCCAGATCAGACACTAAGCTATACGATTAAGATCATTGCAGAATTTGAGTATTACGAATCTGACAATTGATCTGTTTCTGGATGATCATTCTTTCCGGGTTAAAGGCTATGAAAGGAGCTATCTTAGGTATGGCCCCGTAACAGACCCCTTATCCTCCGCCATCGCCTTGGGCGTCCCCTCGAAGATGATGTCACCGCCCGTCGCACCGCCGCCGGGACCGAGCTCGATGAGCCAGTCGCAGGATTTCAGCATCTCGATGTTGTGCTCGATGAGGAAGATGGTGTTCCCCGCATTCACCATGGTGTCGAAGAGGTTCAGGATGCGTTTGATGTCGCCCGCGTGGAGACCGTCGGAGGGCTCGTCCATGATGAAGATCTTGCCCGCATCACGCAGGTAGGAGGCCAACTTGATGCGCTGCAACTCGCCGCCGGAGAGGGTGGAGAGCGACTGGTTCAGATGGAGATAGCCCAAGCCGACCTTGCGCAACGGCTCTAATTTCTCGGCAATCACACTTCCCGCGAACAGCTCGGATGCCTTGTTGGCGGTGAGGTCCATCACCTCGGCGATGTTGAGGCCGTTCACCTTGTAGGAGAGGACTTCCGGCGAGTAACGGAGTCCGCCGCAGGCCTCGCAGGTGGTCTCGATGGCATCCATGAAAGCCATATCGTTGACGATGACGCCCTTCCCCTGGCAGACGGGACAGCCGCCCTTGCCGTTGAAGGAGAAGAGGTCGGCCTTGGTCTTGTTGGTCTTGGCGAACAGCTTGCGGATGTCGTCAGCCACGTCCAGATAGGTGGCCGGGGTGCTGCGCAGACTGATGCCGATGCTCTTCTGGCTAATATAGACGATGTCTTCAGGATGCGGATAGGCGTTCCGGAAACATTCCATCAGCGAACTCTTGCCCGAGCCCGCCACGCCCGCGATGCCGCACATCACGCCCAACGGCAGCTTGACGGAAACATTCTTCAGGTTGTGCAGATGGGCGTTCTCCAACAGG
>JAGCVQ010000074.1 GCA_017962275.1 Bacteroidales bacterium | reverse complement strand
TGCCGCCATCCTCGGCATCACCGTCGATAACGTCAGCGTGCGCTTGGTGCGCATACGCGAGAAACTCAAATCATTCACCGACTAAACCTCAAAACAGATATGGAACAGTACGAAGACATCAAAAGCGAACTGCAGCAGGAACTGCACGACCTGCAGCAGAATGTGGAGCAGCACAGCACCTTCAACAGGGAGGTATGGCAGCGTGCGGTGAAAAGACACAGCAGGCACCTCTATATGCAGACCTTGTTTTCCGCCATATTTTTGGTAGTCATCATAACCGCCAGTAACTTTATCCTCTGTGAATATTGGCCGTGGTGGCTTTTACTCCCCAGTGACCTCTTTCTTGGCTGGATTACGTTGGACAGTCTTATCGCCACCAACGGTCTCCGAAAAGCCGACGCGCAGAGTCGCGAAGGTCTCCTTTCGCTGCGGGATAGTATTCAAAAGAGCACGACCTATTCGAAGCGTAAACGCATTGTCATACAGGTTGTTGGCATAATAATATCATTGTTGATATATGTTTACCTCTTTTTCTACGACAGATCAATGTTCTTTACTCTACTAGTCTCCGGTCTTTTGTCCATTCCTGTCGTAATCAAAACCTCCAAGCGGGTAAAGAAACGCTTCGACGAACTCAACGAAGAAATCGACGAGTTGCTGAACGAATAAAAACGCAATCAAAGACCACACCTCCACAAAAAGACTTCTGAAATTATTACTGGTGCGTTAAAATTTGACAATTTAGAATAAAGTTAGTTCTTTGACATTTTGATTGGAATTCAGGTGACTATGTTTCTCATCGGGAGCCGTCAATAGTTCATTCAAGTCGGTCTTCTCAAATAAGGAGACGCTTACAAGTGTCGCGATTTCCGTGACAGTATAGCTGCTACGGTAAGCCTTTTTCACCCAAGCCAGCAGAAGGTATGCGCAGATGGCCACCCACAGTTGTGTATTGACTGCGTTTCGTGAATAACCCCAAAGAGTCTTTATGACAATGTTCTGCTTAATCCATCGGAAGAAAACCTCTATATCCCATCTGTGCCGGTAAATGTTGGCGATGTCAGATGTATCCTCCTTAGCGCCACCAAGTCCACGTACGCTTTGTCTGCGGCATATATGGCGCCCGGCTCTACGACTAACTTGTCCAACATGTTGCTGTCATGCCAGCGCCCATCGCTCACGTGGATTTGGACAGGGATGCCTCCTCTCAGATCCAGAAGCTTGTGCATTTTCACATCGCCTCTGCTATACTTCCCCAGTGCCCAATTGCACAATCTCAAACTCACGGATATTGTCGTCGAATCCAAAGCAAGCAAGGCAAGGTCGGTGTCAACATCGTCCAACCTCTCGTCTTTGTACAATGGTCTGACAACCTCAATCAGTTCATACCCAAGCTCTTCATAGATCCGATAGTCCCTTCGAAAATGTCAAAGAACGCTATAATTTATATATAATCAATAAGTTACAAGAGAATCTAAAAAATTAACGCACCAGTATTAATTCTTTTTGAAAAAAAATGAGAAAACGTACTTGGTATTTAAAAAAATTATATTTTTGCAGCTCGATTAAAAACAATCAAGGCATTATAAGTTAAACCTAAAAAAGAATCAGCTATCGAAAAGACATCTACTTTCTGAATTTATTACAAACGAAAAGAAAGGAGCATATCATGAATTGGAATGCCTTGTCCGATAACGAGTTGATAGCGCGTTATCAAGCTGGTGAAGAGATTGCTTTAAAAACCATCATCCTCCGTTACGAGCGGCGGCTGTTCTCCTATCTCATGGTTTCCGTCAGGAACAAGGAGCTGGCCGAAGACATCTTTCAGGATACCTTTATCAAAGTCATAAACACCATACGGTCGGGTAATTATCACGAAGAAGGAAAGTTCTTCCAGTGGATTATGCGGATTGCGAACAATCTGAAAATCGACTATTACCGCAGGCTGCAGCACATGCCCACAATCGATGGCGGGGAGGATTTCGACATCTTCACCATCCTCGGTTCCAAGGACGAGTCCGTGGAGGACAAGATGATCCGCGAGCAGACCTACGCCGACCTCAACCACTACGTGGAGTACCTGCCCGAAGAGCAGAAAGAGGTGCTGAAGATGCGGATCTACAACGATTACAGCTTCAAGGAAATCGCCGAGATGACCAACGTCAGCATCAACACGGCCCTTGGACGTATGCGTTACGCCCTCATCAACCTGCGCAAAATCATGGCCAAGAACCAGGTCGTCCTGTAGTCCCTCCGATTCGGTTTTTGCACCGAGACCCCGAAAATCTGCGAAATCACAACACAAAAATTAACTAATCGACCTCGATTAGTTAACGGCCTTTTCGCAATTCGCTGACACCCAGCGAGAAAAAAATTTTTCAAAACTCTTGACAAACGCTTTCCGACGTATTATCTTTGCCATGTTCAAAATAAGGGTTGGCACCCCTTGCTGATCAGACCTGTAGAAACAGAAGTTGTACTAAACCAAAATTGAAGACCGCCGCAACGATAAAAACAAAACCTTAATCTACCTATGTGAGAACAAAGTCGATTAACGTAAGCAGAAAACTGCAGTCTCCGCGAAAAGGAGGCTACCAAAAACAAACAAAACGAACAAATACAAACTTTAAAAAACAAAAGAACTATGAAAAAATTTTTATTATTCATCGGATTAACTGTTTTCACTTTCAGCGCGTTTGCTGAAAAAGTCCCGTCCGTCGTCGTGAACAAGCAACAGGGAGGCGTCACCGCGCTCCTCAACTTGTACAATCACGTGAGTTACACCCCACCCGAGCTGACCTCAACAGGCGTCGGCCAACTGGATTGCTGGGGAAGTGGATTCTCACCGTGCCGGGTCCCGGACAACGCACACCTGTTGGTCAACGAAGGTAACACCGTCTCCCCTGTCTCAGAAACCAACAAGGTTAACGCCTTGCTGGCCGCCGTCAACAATGTCATCATCCAGTACGAGGCGGCTCTGGAACAGAACATGGGGTCCGCCATCAAGCCCAACGCCGGCAAAGGCTCCTCGGTTCCAGGCGTTTTTACCAAGACCATCGCCGTGGGTAACACAGGCGGCGCAAACGTGAACAAACCAGAGACCTACGTGGTCCGCGGGGTGGTGACGGCCAGCAACGCAAACACCTCCACAATGAAGATCTACATCGAAAAAGTGGACATCCTCTCTACCCTGATCAACAATTAATCCCACACTTTCCTGAACCAAGCCTTTATGAAAACACGAATAATCATCCTCGTTAGCGCAATGCTGACTTCACTGACTGTCTGCGGACAAGAATGGATCGGCAGCCAGTTCACATTGGACACGATCGTTGAATTTCAAGGTGCACACACACCGGAGAACCTGAACCTCATCCAATGCCGGATGGCCGACGGAACGTTCTATTTCGTGGAACAACAGGGATTCCAGAACATGGGCAACGGCTACCAAGCGGTTGTTCACACGCTATCGACGGATCATTATGAACAGTCGGAGATCATACTTCCATTGCCCGAAGGCGCCCGTAACAAAGAACGGTACGCCCGCAGTCTCTGGATATACGATTTCTGTCTTGACGGTGACTATATCTTGTTGACCACACAGGAAGAACTAATCCTTTACAAACAAATCCAAAACCAAACCTACCGTGTGGAAGCGGCGTATCGTCATCCGAACCTTTTCATGGGATACTTGCATGAAAACAGGATCCATTTCTTCGAGGAGGACCATGACAAGGGGTTCAAGTGGTTTCAGCAGGACTTGGGAGGCGACTCGGCGGCACTGGTGCGGGAACTGTCCTACGAGGCACCCCACATCGTGCAGATCCAGCCGAACCGCTACATTTTCCACAACCAACAACTTGTATTCTTCCTGAGCACGAGATACCCCCGCGTGGAGGTTTACGACCTGGACGGCACATTCCGGGACACCATCCGCTTCGACCTGCCCCTGTGGAAGGCGTTCGAAGACGATTATATCCGGAGAACGCTGTCCGTACCCTACGGGATTGAGCGCATCTACGCCGTCAAAGACGACCTGAACGACTACTCCTACCCGAAAGTCGTCATGCCGCTTCGCGGGGATCTCCTGCTATTCTACACGCAATTCGACACCACCACTGGGAAATCGGCGCTGCAATACGCTATACGCACAGAAAACGGAGTAACCACCCGCTATCTGCGAACGAACCACGAAGACAGCGCCTATCACGCAGCCCGATTCCCATTTACCCTGTTCCAGGGAGGTTTCGACAAAGGGAACGCCTCTGGCAACGGAAAAATCGTGCAACTCACCTACAAGACGGATGTCGCTTGGCAGGGCAAAACGTCCTCGGAGTACCTATCCGACGTGAACAACTACTTTTCAGAGAACACCCCCGTTCTGGCCTACAAAGTCATGCGTTATTCGCCTCCTGTCCCATCGTTCGATCAGGTTCAACTGACCACCTCATCCGGCATACCCGTGCGCATGGGTGCGTTGCCGTCCGACAAGAGTGTACTGCTGTTGCACCGGGGGCTGGAGTGTTCCGGGTGCGTGAAGGCCGTGTACAAACTCTTGGCGGAATCTGCAACAGAGAGTCTCCACATCGGACACGTCTATCCCTACCCCATCAACGGCATGCAAGCTTTCGAACTCTCTTCTCGAATCCGGAGAGACCTCAACAAACCGTTTTCCCTCTACTACGACACCTCCGACCATTACGAACAACTATTCCCTACCCTGTCACTACAGGAAAGCGACTTCCCCTGCGTGATCCTTTACGAAAAGGGACGACCTCCACAACTATTCCGCAACCCCGAGCTTTTCACGCCGAACTACAGCGTCACCGAATTCAGAAAGACCTTCCTCGACACCTGGCACGCTTTCCTCAAACAATAACGAACCACCTCTCCCTTATTGCCTATTCCCTTTTGCCTTTTGCCTATTCCCTAAAAAATCGTACCTTTGCGCCCCGAAAAATATACGATATGGCATATACGATTGACTTGACGCAAATCACGCAGTTCGACCACGTGGAGTTCGTGGCCAAACAGGTCGTGGAAGGATTTATCACGGGCATCCACAAGAGCCCCATGCACGGATTCTCGGTGGAATTTGCCGAACACCGGCCCTACAACACCGGCGAGCCGATCCGCCACATCGATTGGAAACTCTACGCCCGCACCGACAAGCTCTTCGTCAAGCAGTACGAGGAGGAGACCAACCTGCGTTGCCATTTAGTCATCGACAACTCGTCATCCATGTACTTCCCCAAGCGGGACAAATACACCCTCGCACAGCCGAACAAGATCTTCTTCGCCGTATATGCCGCTGCCGTTTTGATGCAAGTGTTCAAAAGCCAGCGCGATGCCGTCGGGCTGAGTCTCTTCTCCGACAAGTTAGAGCTGCACACGCACGCCCGTGGCGGCGACGCCCACCACAAGATGATCTACCGGGAATTAGAGAAAGTGCTGCAACCCATCGGCGAGAACGTGCAACGGCAATCCATGGTGACGGACACCCTGCACCAAATCGCTGAGCAGATTCACCGCCGCTCGCTGGTCATCATCTTCAGCGACATGTTGGAGAGCTCCAGCAACCTCGACGAACTGCTGCTCGCCCTGGGACATCTGCGTCACAACAAGCACGAGGTCGTCCTCTTCCACACCTTCGACAAACAGTTGGAGTACGATTTTGCCTTCGACAACCGACTTTACCGCTTTGTCGATATGGAGACCGGCCACGAGGTGAAAGTGCACGCCAACAACATCCGCGAATACTACCAGCAAACCGTGCGCGACTACTTCCAGGAGATCAAGGTCAAATGCGGTCAATACCAGATTGACGTCATCCCGGCGGACATCACGCAAGGATTCGAACAAATATTGCTGCCATACCTGCTGAAGCGATCACAAATGTATTAACCAAAAACAATGAATCCAACCAACACCTACGAAAACAAGAGACTGACCATCAAACAGTGGAGTGTCCAGGACAGACCCCGCGAGAAATACGCCAAAGGCGGCGCCACCGCTTTAACAGACGCCGAGCTCATCGCCATTCTGCTGCGGACGGGAAACCCCAACGACTCCGCCGTGGAACTCGCCAAGAAGCTACTCTCCGAATCCGGGAACAGTTTGAACACCTTGTCGGGAAAATCCCTGCGGGAGCTGTCGCAAGTCAAGGGTATCGGACAGGCGAAAGCCATCTCCCTGCTAAGTGCCTTCGAAATCGGGAACCGGATACGCGCCGAAAAGGTGGAGCAGCAGCTGCAGATCCAAAGCTGCCTCGACGTGGTCAGCCTGATGCAGAACAAAATCGCCAATCTGGACCACGAGGAGTTCTGGGCCATTTACATGAACCACGCCAATCGCATCCTGAACACCGTCCAAATCAGCAAAGGGGGAATTACCAACACGCCCGTCGATACACGCATCATCATGCAACAGGCCGTCCTGAACAAGGCCACGCAGCTCATTCTCTGTCACAACCACCCGTCCGGATCGGTCACACCCAGCCGTGCAGACATCCAACTGACGGAAAAGCTCCGAAAAGCCGCCGATCTGATGGACATATTACTGGTGGATCATATCATCATCCACAAAGAGGAGTACTACAGTTTCGTGGAGGAGGGAAGATTATAGTCACCTTGCCACAGACAAATGAAGATCTCAAAGCGAATACGAACATGGCGATAATAGACAAAGACGAAATGACACAAACAGAGGCCCCTTTCATCGGGGTGAACCGCCACCGCATCGGAGTGGATGGCGAGGGCGTGACCACGTTGGCGGCCTTCCACGGTTGTCCCCTGCACTGTCGTTACTGTCTGAACCAAAGCTGTTTGGATGCGAACGCTCGCGTAGTTCGCCACACCCCAGAGTCGCTCTACCAGCAGCTGCTCATCGACGACCTCTACTTCGTGGCCACGGGCGGCGGGGTCTGTTTCGGCGGGGGCGAGCCGCTGCTGCGACCAGAATTCATCCGCCAGTTCCACGCCCTCTGCGCCGACCGCTGGAAAATCACCCTCGAAACCTCGCTGAACGTTCCGTCGGCCTCTTTGCAGTCGGTCGCTCCCCTCGTCAACGACTTCATCATCGACATCAAAGACATGAACGACGAGATTTACACAGCTTACACCGGAAAATCAAGCGCGCAGGTGTGGGAGAATCTAAAATGGCTCGCCGGAAACTACAACCGCGAGCATATCATCCTCCGCGCGCCGCTGATTCCGGAATTCAACACCGAAGAGGACGTGGAACGCAGTGTGGAGCGCTTGCAAGAGTTAGGGTTTGAGAAGTTTGACAGGTTCACGTATAAAGTGAAATAGGCAGTAGGCAACAACAGAACCTATCGTGCTCCATCTCACGCTTTATTTACCTGTCCAGGGCCCAAGTGCCCATGATTTCTATGATATCACCAGGTCTCGAAGTTGGAATGCTGAAACTCCCGTCCTCATTTGCAGTCACGGTATTTGTCACCCCGTTTATAGAAACCGTAATAGTTGTTTCCAAGGGAAGAGATCCCACCGTGATCGTCAGCGGCTGACCTTGGTTGTTACAGATTCGGGCTCTGACAAAAGCCCCTTCCGCCCATTCCTCATCCACGGTGAAATCGCCTATAGCCTTCAGTCCCGAAACGCTTCCATCCTGCCATGTCCCAGGCAGAGCGGGCAAAAGGTGAATGTTTCCATCGTAGCTTTGCAGAAGCATTTCCGTCACACCAGCCGTGTAACCAAAATTGCCGTCAATCTGGAACGGAGAATGGGCATCCCAAAGGTTGTAGTAGCAGCCGCCTTCACCCGACATGGAGATAACATAGCTGTTGCTGTGCCTGAGCATGAGGGCGAGCACCTTGTGGGCAGAACCGCCTAAGAGCGTACGGGCGAAGAGGTTCACCTTCCAGCCGCCGGACCAACCCGTAACATCGGTGGCGTTGCGCACCCGAAGAGCGTTTTCAGCAGCCTCGTAGAAACGTTTTCCCTCCGCATCTTTGGCGAATGCGGACACTTGACCATAGGGGTAGAGTGCCATGAGATGACTCAAGTGACGATGAGTGGCCGCATCACCTTGGGAATTCATCGGAAGATCGGCCCACTCGCGCAAACAAGTCTTTCCATCGTATGTTTCGATATGCAATCCGCGGTCGAGAACAGTCCAAAAATCCCGCATCTCTTGAAGGTCTTCGGCTGAGATCGGGGAATCACCACCCAACTGTTCGGCTCCCTCAATGACACAACGAACCACCTCAGCCGTATTTTGTTGGGCAAAGGCCGTAGAATTCCCGTCGGGACCGTGTTCTGGAGAATATTCATCCGGCACAAAGTAGGTGCCGTCCTGACCTTTCACGCTGATGTCCTTCAAAAACTGAGCTGCTTTGAGCATAGCAGGAAGTGCACGGCGGAGAAAGTCGCGGTCGAGGGTGTAGCGGTAGTGCTGCCAAAGGTGTGAGCAGTTCCATGCAGCCAACGTCTTGATTTTGAACACCATCCAATCGGATGTACCCCCAAAGATATTGGTTTCAGTTGGCACCATCCATCCGCGCACATCGCTCTTGTAGCGTTGCGCCAGACGATGGAAATTGTAGTCATCGCCTGCCATGGCGATGATGCTATTGAGGAAAGGCAGATGCATCTCACTGAGGTTCGTGGCTTCGACAGGCCAGTAGTTCATCTGCACATTCACATCATTGTGTATGTCGCAGTGCCAAAAGTCAGTGTTGGAATCATCGTTCCAGATGCCCTGCAGGTTTGCTGGCACATTGATTGTCAAATTGTTACAGCTGATTGCCAGATAGCGGCCATACTGGAAATAGAGCTGTTCAAGGAAAAGTCTGTCGGCTTTCCAGCGATTGTCCGCGATGGCATAATTGTCCACAAGATCCTTTGTGGTGAGTGTGCTTGCGGCATTGCCCAGCTGCAGTTTCACGCGGCCCATAAGTTCGGAGAATTGTGCCACGTGGTCAGCACACACATTGTCCCATCCAAAGGCACAAGCGGCTAATAGCAGATGACGGTTACGATCAGACAGGTCCATCTGCGTGCTGCCTACGAATGCGGGTGTGCGGTCGTCAAAGTTGGTGGCAGCAGCCATAAAAACGGTCACCTCAGTGGCTCCATCTACCTCAATGCCCTTGTCCGTGGTGGTGACGGTGCCGTCTGCAGCCATCACGCGCATTTCGGTACTGTAACACACCGTCTTCAGCATACCGCCAAATGTGGCAGCGGCATCGTGGTAGGCGACCTCCGAGGCGCCGATGCTGCCGTCCGGGACATAACTAAAACGCAGGTGCAACACCTCGTCGCCGTCGGCCTCATAGTGAACCGCCAGCACGCGGTGAGGCGCGGAAACAAGGTATTGGCGGGAGAAGTGAGTGCCGTTCACACTGTTAAAATGGACACCCGCCACTCCCTTTTCAATGTCGAGATAGCGCACGTAGCTATTGATTGGCCGGCTGTCATCCTCCACTGAAGCCATCCCACTAAGGTCATCAATCAAAATCCTGCCCAGACAGGCGTAGGTCCCGTGGTCACCGTAGTCGGTCGGGGAACCGTTATAGAGAGTTTTCTCGTTCAGCACGATCTCGTCACGGAGCACCCCGCCCAACAGCACAGCCCCTATCTGCCCGTTGCCGAGTGGTAGGCCATATTCCATCCAAGGATGCGCAGAGCCGGACTTCGTGGCCGGAAAGTCATACCACAGACTATGGGTACTGATATCTTCGGGACGAGTTCCTCCATTCACCACAAAGTATTCCGCAACAGACGTGTCTGCGTGTACAAGGGTGTTCCCAACCATCGGTTGTCCGTCCAACCGCACCTCGTGGCCCTCCGACAGGACAAAGATCGCGATCTGACCGTTTTCAATGCCGAAGCGGATGGCAGCGGCGAGGGAATCCTCGGGAAAGAGACGGGAGCTGTCGAAATAGTAGAGGCTGTCGGTGGTGTCGAGCCAGCCGCCGATGTAGCCGTCGTGGCGCACCGCGTGGCGCACCACCCTGCCGAGCTGCTTGCGGGAGTGGCAGCCCTGCGTGGCGGCATACGCGACGACGACGCCCTCCGAAGGCTCAGTCATCGTGGCAAGGTTCATCGTGAAACCGTCGGGATGCCGGACGCTGTACGCCCACACGCTGTCCGCCACCGCCCTGACACTACGGCCCGCCAGCTTGCTGCTGCTGTAGCAAGAGGTCAGGAGCAGGGTGCAGGCCATTAGCATTGCCATCACCATTTTTTTCAGGATATTTATTCTGCCCATCGATATTCTTAATCCAAACATTGACCTTTGAACCTTGAACTTTGACTAATCACTGATCACTGTTCACTTTCAATATAAAAGCTCACCGGCCGAAACCCATCGTTGCAGCTGATCATGGCGGAGTGCGGGTCCTTCATCCAGCCGTCGTAGAAGTTGCCACGACCGGCGGCCAGTTCCTGCACGAACCACCGCATGGATTCCCACGCGCTGTCGCACATCCCTTCGGGTTGCGCGCCGTCCACTGAAATCCATGTCTGCCCCTCCTGCACGTCGCACGCATGTTCGATGGGATTCTCGAATCGCGCCTGCAAATCGCGGTAATCCGCCTTCCGTATGGCTGTAATCTTGATATTCATACTTGGAAATTAAGGTCGGAAAGTAATGGGCACCTGATAGAAACACCGCACCGGCTTTCCCATATTCTTAGCAGGTTTCCATTTTGGCATGGACATGACTACACGCAAAGCCTCTGCGTCACAGTCGGAATAGAGCGGCACCTTCACCTTGCCGTTGGTCACCCGTCCGTCTTTTTCCACTATGAACTCCACCAGCACCGTACCCGTGATGCCGTTCTCCAACGCCACCTTGGGATAAACGATTTCCCTACGGAGGAAGGTTTTCATGGAATCCACCCCGCCAGGAAATTCGGGCATCACCTCCACAAACATCATTGGGGGATCCTCGTCTATCATTCCTCCATCATCAGGAAATTCTTCGATGACACGAACAGAGTCGCCTTTCACATTTTGCGCATTAGCAACGAAGCAAAACGCGCTTATTACCAAAACGATAATGCATTTTAAGATAGTATTCATTGCTTCAAATTTTTCTGC
>JAGCVQ010000073.1 GCA_017962275.1 Bacteroidales bacterium | reverse complement strand
CTTAATGGTTATGGGTTATTGGTTATTGGTTATTGAAGCTTAATGGTTTTGGGTTATTGTTTATTGGTTATTGGTTATTGAAGCTTAATGGTTATGGGTTACATGGTTACAGGGTTACACGTTTAGAGGGTTAGGGTTAACGGATTTTGAGGGTGGCGATGGTGAGGACGGCGAGCAGCATGCTGACCACGATGAAGCGTTGGACGATTTTCGACTCGTGCATCCCTTTCTTTTGGAAATGGTGGTGCAGTGGCGACATCAAGAAGATGCGACGGCCTTCACCGTAGCGTTTTTTGGTGTATTTGAAATAGGAGACCTGCATGATGACCGACAGCGACTGCGCGAGATAGATGCCGCAGAGAATCGGGATCAGCAGCTCCTTGCGGATGATGATGCAGGAGACGGCCACGATGCCGCCAAGGGTGAGGCTGCCCGTATCGCCCATGAAAACCTGGGCAGGATAGCAGTTCCACCAGTAGAATCCAATGCACGCCCCGATGACGGCGGAGATGAATATCACCAATTCCCCGATATTCGGGATGTACATAATGCTCAGATAATCAGCGAAAATCACGTTGCCCGACACGTAGGCGAGGATGGCGATGCCCACGGCCACGGAAGCCGTCACGCCCGTCGCTAAACCATCCAAGCCGTCGGTGAGGTTAGCCCCGTTGGAGACGGCCGCGATGATGAAGACGATAATCGGGATGAAGAACAGAAACGACCATTTGCCCGTCTCATCGCCCATCCAGCGGGTTAACGCAGCGTAGTCCAATTCATGGTTCTTGAAGAACGGGATAGTCGTCTTGGAAGAATGGTGCGGCTCGTCGAAGAGTTTCGGGGTGTGCGCATTCTCCTGATTTTCAACGCGGAGAATCTCATCGGCGGTAATCTGCGTCGCCTGCTGACGCTCCACACTTTTCTCGCAAATCACCGCGGCGGGATGGAAATACATGACCGAACCGACCACCAATCCGAGCAAAATCTGTCCCAACAGCTTCTTGCGCGGGGAGAGGCCCTCTTTGTTCTTCTTGAAAACCTTGATATAGTCGTCGGTGCCGCCCAAAAATCCCAACCAAACCGTGGTGAACAGCATCAAGATGACGTAGATGTTCCGCAATTCGCACAGCAACAGCACCGGAATCAGGATGGCCGCGATGATGATGAGACCTCCCATCGTCGGAGTGCCTGCCTTCTCGCTCTGCCCGGCCAAGCCCAAATCCCGCACGCTTTCACCTATCTGTTTTTTTCTCAAGAAGTTGATAAAGTACTTCCCGAAGAAAATGGCGATAACCAACGCTAACACGAATGCAGCGGCAGAACGGAATGAGATATATTGGAAGACACCCGCACCGGGATATCTTTTCGTATGCATCCAAGAGAAGAGATAATATAACATAAGCTACTGGTTTACTGAATATTGAGACAATTCTTCACTTCTTCCGTGTCATCAAAATGATGCTTGACGTGGTTGATTTCCTGATAGTTCTCGTGACCCTTGCCTGCCACCAAGAGCACCCCTTTCGGAGTGAGCATCATGCAGGCGGTCTTGATGGCTTCGCGACGGTTCTCAATGACCAACACCTGTTTGCTCTTCCCAGCCGGAACACCCTTGAGCATGTCGTTCAGAATGGACTGCGGATCCTCGGTACGGGGATTGTCAGACGTGAGAATGACTTTGGAGCTGAGCTTACACGCAATTTCGGCCATTTCAGGACGTTTTAGCGCGTCACGGTCGCCGCCGCAGCCCACCACCGTGATCACTTCTGCATCATTGCCCACAATGTCGCGGATGGTCTTCAGCACATTCTCGAGCGCATCGGGCGTGTGTGCGTAATCCACAATCGCGGTGGCACCCTCCGACGAACGCATCATCTGGAAACGCCCGGCGGCACCGTCGAGCATACTCATCTTCGTCAAGGCCAACTCCTCGTCTATCCCCAACAGCACGGCCGCGCCATAAATCGCCAACATATTGTAAGCGTTGAACTTACCGCACAGTTTGAAGAAGACTTCGTGATGGTTGATGCGCATGTGCAGTCCCGTGAAGGCATTCTCCATCACCACGCCCTTGAAATCGGCGGCGGTGCGCAAACTGTAGGTATGAATAGCGGCTTTCGTATTCTGCACCATCACCCGACCGTTTTTGTCATCGATGTTGGTAAGCGCGAAAGCGGATTTGGGCAATTTATCGAAGAAAGACTTCTTCGCAGCGATATAATTGGCGAAAGTCTTGTGGAAATCCAGATGATCGTGGGTGATGTTGCTGAAGATGGCTCCGGCGAACCTCAACCCAGAAACACGATGCTGACACAGTGCGTGCGAACTCACTTCCATGAAGCAGTATTCGCATTGATTGTCAACCATTTGCGAAAGAAGGCGGTTGAGCTCCACCGCATCGGGCGTAGTATGAGTGGCGGGGATCTCCTCCTCCCCCACCCTGTTGACGATGGTGGAAAGCAGCCCCGCTTTATGACCAGCCAACATGAAGAGACGGTGCAGCAAAGTCACCGTGGTGGTCTTGCCGTTGGTACCGGTGATCCCCACCAGTTTAAGACGACGGCTCGGATGGTTGTAAAAGGAATCGGCAAGCTGCCCTAAAGCCACCGAACTGTCCGGCACTTTGATGTAACAGACCCGTCCATCAAGGGTTTCGGGCAGCTCCTCGCACACGACCGCACGGCATCCCTGGGCCACAGCTGACGGGATGTACTTGTGTCCGTCGGTTTGTGTACCGCGCTGAGCCACATACAGTTGCGTGACATTCTCACCCTCCTGTGCAGCCACGGCACGCGAGTCGAACAGGATTTCCGAAACATTCAGCTCCGGATTTCCCGTCAGCTCGTACGAGCGCAACGACTTCAGCAATATATCCAATGATTTCATTGTCTTATCTTAAAAGGTTTAGGGTTTAAGGTTTATGGTTTATGGGGTGGTTTTGGTTTTTGCAAAGGCGTATCGCGTACGCCGGCATCTCATGGGTCGAGATAGAGTTTTATGGTGCCGGTTTGGTTGTCGAGCACCTGCGTCTTGACGCGGCCCTTGCCGGAAATACTGACCTTGTAGCCAGCCCGGATCACCTCAGCCACCGCATCGGAAGCGAGCATCCCGCGCACATCGGGCATCTTCTGGAATTGATTCAGCGGCAGGGCTTTGGCAGTAACATGTCGGTTCGTATCGGTCTGGTCAACACGCAGATACGGCACATCCGTTTCATACTGAACGGTGTCGTAACCCAAGCCCGCCATCAACGTGTTGAAGTACTTCGTGCGGATGGGTGCGGTGCGACCCAGCGGGGTGAACGGCGAATCAGTAGCCTTGCGCGTCGCGCTGTAATTCGAACTGTTCATGATGCTGCGGGCAATCTTGGCAAATGCGTCCGCGGCCACGGTACTGTGATGGGGAACCCCGTAGATATAGACGATGACCGTGTATTGCGGCTTGTCCATCGGGAAATAGCCGCAGAACGACACCGCGTTGATGTCCTTGCGATAATCGTGGATAGATTCGTCCCAGATGTCACGGGTACCCGTCTTGCCGGCAAACATGCAGTTTTCGTCACGGAAACGACGCGCCGTACCGTTGTCGCCCCACACGACCTGCTCCAGATAGTACTGTGCCTTCTTGACAGTGGAGGCAGACGCGATCGAGTCCATCAGCACCTGCGGCTCGAAGCGCTGTATGGTATCGTAAGTGTTTGTGACATAGCGCACAAACAGCGGAGCCATCATTTTCCCGTTATTGGCGATGGCGTTATAATAAATCAAGGTACGAATGATCGGGATGTTGAAGCCGGCACCGAAGCAGGTGGCGTAGTAGGTGTTGAAATCGTTGGAGCCGTCCCGGATGCGGGCAGGCAGCAGGTCGCCCATCTGACTGTGAATCGTGTCCAACAGACCCATCTTCTTCAGCTGCGCGAGGTACTGCGGGAATCCTCTCTTCCCGTAAGCATCGAAAATCATGCTGGCCATGCCGACGTTGGACGAACGCTGGAAAACCTCAACGGGAGGCACGTCAATGGAGGTGTACTTATAGTCCACCTTCGTGTAGTGCTTGACCTGTCCCGATTTCGTGGGGAAGTCGAAAGTGTGGTTGTAGATGGGGTAACGGCCCACGGTGTCGTTGGGGACTTTTTCGAGGTAAGCCAACAGGGAGGCCAACTTGAACGTGGAGCCGGGCTCAACTTTCGCGTTGAGGGCGTATTCCATGCTCTCGGTGTAGTAGGAGGCGTCAGCGGCGGCACGGCGCAGGTTGGAAATAGCCTTGATTTCGCCCGTAGCCGTCTCCATCACGATGGCGCAGCCCCACTCGGCATTCAGCTCCGAAAGTTTCCGCGACAGCTCATTATGCACGGCATGTTGAATCTCTAACTTAATGGTTGTATGGATGTTATAGCCATCCGTAGGATCCATTCGCTCACGAAGCGGAACCTTTGCGTGATTGAGTTCGAGGTACTTCTTACTGCCCTCAACTCCGGCCAGGATATCGTTCATCTCATGCTCCAACCCGTACTGGCGGTCGGGGGTCTCCACCCCGAGCGTGCGTTTGGCCATCTCGCCGTAAGGGTTGATGCGCACATTGGCGGGCACATAGTTGAAGTGAGTGTGCACAATGCGTCTCCGCACCGAATCGCCGGACTTCTCGTCCTTGACATTCTTATACAGATACGGCCTGTTTTTGATGAACGCCGTGTCTGCACCGGTCACCCACATCCGCTCGTCCCATTCTTTCACAGGGAAGAGGGTTGCGTAACGTTTCTTCTGGATATTGTCCGTGAAGAACTTGTAGTAGTAGTCGGCGTTATATTTCGGGAAACGGTCCTTGAACTGGGCTTGGAAATCGTCGGCCAGCAGGCGGAAAATCTCATCGAAAGCCTTGGGATTCTTCTTCAGCGTGTCGGCGTAGTTCTTGGCGAAGCCCTTGCCGTCGAAAGCGACCTCGAAAACGGTGAAATTGGCCACCAGCACACGGCCGTGGTCGTCGTAAATCTCGCCGCGGACAGGGCGCAGCGTATTCTCACACACGAAACAGTAGGTGTCGTCCAGCACCTTGTCCTCCCAGCCCGGTTCGGTCTTATCGACGCACTTGTCGGAAGTGCCGGACGCGATAGCACTCTCAAAGATGGAAAGATACAAAATCTTGACCAGACAGTCGACGCCCAGCAGGACCACCAGCAAATAGACGACGGACATCCGCCGCAGCGTGGACGGGGAAACTTCGGGTTTATTATTTGTTCTCATGTTTCCGCTCCTTTCTTTTGAACCAACGGCGTTTCTCCACCGGCTTCGGTGTCGCTTTCACCGTGAAACTGTGCTTCTCGTCCGTGACATATCCCTTCTCCTGCATCCGCTGGATGAGGATCTTGTTCTTCTCGTAGGGGATGAACTGGTTATTCGCCTTCAACCGGCTGATTTCCAGCTTGTAAGTATTCTCCAAGGTTTCAATCTCCCGCTGCTTGGCCCGAATCTGCTGCTCGCTGACGACCAGCGCCACGACCAGCACGAGCACGAAACAGAAGTAGAAATACCACGGACGCATCTTCTTGTTCACCAAAATCTCGCCTCCGAAGATGTTGGAGAAGAAGCTGCGGAATCCGGATTTCTCCTGCTGCCGGTTGCCCTTATTTCTCGATGTTGTTTCCATTAGTGCGGGGGATGATTTTTTCAGCGACACGCAGTTTGGCACTGCGGGCGCGGGGATTGATGTTAATTTCCTCAAGTTCAGGTACAACGGCCTTTCTCGTAATCAGTTTGAACGGAGTCAGCGGATTGCCATAGAAGTCCTTCTCCACCTCACCGCGCAGATTGCCGGCGCGCATGAAGTTCTTCACCATCCGGTCTTCCAAAGAATGGTAGGAGATGACGACCAGCCGTCCTCCGACCTCCAAGGCATCGACCGTCTGCTCCAGGAACGACTCCAGCGCGGCCATCTCCTGATTGACCTCGATGCGGATGGCTTGGAAAATTTTGGAAAGCGTTTTGACTTCCTTTCCGCGCAGCAGCGATGGCCGGACTGCCTCCACAAGTTGCTGTGTGGTAGCGATGGGGCGCTCGTCACGGGCTTTGATGATGCGGCGTGCCAAGGCGCGACCCTCGGAAAGTTCGCCGTAACGATAGAAAATCTCGCTCAACGCATTCTCATCATATTGGTTGACAACGTCTTGGGCGGATTCACCCGTCTGGGTGTTCATCCGCATATCCAAGGCACCGTCCTCACGGTAGGAGAAACCGCGTTCCGGGGTATCGAACTGGTGGGAAGAGACCCCGAGGTCGGCCAGAATGCCGTTCACAGGGTACGCCCGATGGTATTTCAGAAAACGGCCGAGGTTCTTGAAATTGGAAGGCACGAAAGTGAACCTCTCGTCCTCCACCAACTGCGATTGCGCGTCCGGATCTTGGTCGAAGGCGATAAGGCGACCGTCAGCCAACTTTTCGAGAATGGCACGGGAATGCCCGCCGCCGCCGTAGGTGACATCCACATACGTGCCGTCGGGGTTCGTAACCAAATAATCTACAGAAAGTTGGCGGAGTACGGGGTTATGATATTCCATCGGCACCCTCCTTTTCCGCTATAAAGTGACCGAGGTGCATCTCTTCATTGAGTTTCTCGAGAGCCTCGGGACTCATGTCAAACTTCTCGTGATACTTCCGGCTGTTCCACATCTCGATCTGCCCGTTGTCCAACACCATCACCAACTCCTTGTCAATGGAATACATCTCCATCATCGGCTTGGGGATGACAATACGCGACTGGGAATCGCACTCCACCTGCGCAGTGTTGCGAAGGAAGGCGTTGCGGTAAAGTTTGACGCGCGACAAGTTGCGGTCGAGAGAGTTCATATAGTCCATCTGCTTCCGGTACGCTGATTCCGACCAAAGCGTGATGTACTCACCGAAGCCGTGGGTGACATAGAAGGTCCTGCGGTCCTCCTCCGACAACGAACGCAGCAGGGCGGTGGGCAGCTTCAGCCGTCCGCTCTTCTCTATCGAGACTTCCCAATATCCGTATTCGGTTGCCATTTTTTGTCACAATTTCGAGCGACAAAAATATAATTTTTCCACTACATATTTCCATAATCCGCAACTTATTTAACACTTGTTGTTAAGAAATGACCATATCTTATTGATTATCAGATTGGAATAAAATGGAAAAAGTTTTCAACACATTTTAACAATCATATCAATATATTGATAATCAACAAATTATAACGCCATGTTAATTATTCTGTTATATTATTAATTCTCAGATACTTATAGAAACACATTGGAAGATAATGGGTAAAACAGCAGCACAAAAGGAACCTTATTGGAAACAAATGGAAGAATTTGGAGCAAGGTGGGGCGCCACGGATTGGAAAGACAAAAAAAAGAATGCGGTCACGGAACCAATGGTAGCGTGACCGCATTCTTATAAGGATACTACAACGTTGGCAATCGCCGACGCCTTCTATCAGCGCGGCCTGACGATGGAGCCGCCGGAAGAGGGGCAGTTGACGTCAGGATGGCAGTCGTCGGAAACGGTGCCGTAAACGAGGGTACTGCCGCCGCTAAGTTCCACATTCAGAGCGGAACAGCAAGTGACATCGGCGTAGCTGCCGCCGCTCATGTTCCCGCGCACTGCCGAAGCATTAAGAGCAGCGGCTCTCAGTTCGCTGCCGCCGCTGAGACCAATCTTCATAAGGGAGTGACAATTGCCGCCAATATTGACGGAAGAAGCGCCGGAAAGGTCCAAATCGATATTCTCAGCTTCGACATTGCCTCTACAGGAAGAAGCGCCGGAAAGATCGAAATCAATCTTATTAGCCACGACATTGCCTGTAAAAGCAGAGGCGCCGGAAAGATCAATATCCACGTCGTCGCCAGAAAGGTCGCCAGTATATGACGAGGCACCGCTGAGGCTGAGGTCGCGGAGAACGGCAGCCGGAATGATGGCCGTTGCCACGCCGTCATAGATATTGAACCTCATCGAAGTGAAACCGATATGTAACTTGCCGTTAACCACTTTCACCTCCACATTGTCGTGGGCAAGCTCACCTACCGTGACGACCACGTCGCTCACCTGGTCGCTCACCGTCACTTGGAAAGCGTCGCTCACTTCAAGCGAGTTGAATGGGCCGCTGATGGGATAGTTTCGGGTTGTGGGGGCACCCCAATCTGTTGTGCATCCGAAAAACAGGGCGCACAAGGAAAGCATAACCAATGTCTTTTTCATATCTGTTTTTGTTTAAAAATTTCGGGCGGCGAAAGTACAAAAACTACAAGTATGTGTTTTCATTTGGCAGAAATAATCCACAACTCATTTCTGATCCCGATAGAACTTCCACTTGTCGGAGTGCCCGTCGGGGTAGGTGTAACTCCAAACCAACTTGCTGGGTGTCAATTCGTCCAGATGAAACTTGGTCTTGCGCCCGATGCCGCCACGCACACTCTTGAGAATGCGTTCAGCCAGTTCGGTGGTCTGCGACTCATCGCACCCGTCGTGGGTCGTGTCCAAAAATTCCATACGGAAAGTCTTCTCTTCTCCGGAGAAAAAGAAATCCTCGCCCTCGACGTGCCACTTGCTGGGACTGACATAGTTGAACACCCACGTCACGACACCGCCGTCGTTCAAAATCACTTTATACACCTGCCGGGCGGAGTCGAGAGCCGTGCCATCGGGATAGAAGTCCATGGTGCCGGTCTCGTGCACGTCGATGTGCCCCTCCTCGACATCATAGTTCCATCCGTGCTGGTAGGTGTAGTGTCCCTCCACCGGCGCGGTCTGCACCACGGGGCTTTCGCTCTTGCAAGCCGTCATCATCACCACGGAGAGCACTATTGCACAAAAGGTCAACCGTTTTTTCATCATTATTGAATTTGATTGGTTTTTCCAATTTCAAAATGCTGTAGGAACGCAATATTGTGCGTCTCTACCGAAACATATTTTAGTTATAGTTTCGCCATAAACTTCGCGCTCTCCACGACAAACCGTTCGTGGATGCCCTCGCCGACGAGATTTTCGCCATCGAAGCATTGCACCTTGAAGACCAAACGGCGGCGGTCCACCTCGGTAAGCTCGGCCTCGCAACGGATGGTGGCGCCCACAGGGCTGGCCTTCAAATGCTTGATATTCACCGCAATGCCGACGGTGGTGTTGCCTTCACCGATTTTGTCGCATACGCCCATAAGACAGGTCTTCTCCATGAGGGCAATCATCGCGGGGGTGGCGAACACCTCCAACGCGCCGGAGCCATACACGGCGGCGGTGTCTTTATGCTCCACCACCAACTGTTCGCTGTGGCGGAGTCCTTTCAAATTGTCGAATTCGGTCATATTTTTAAACTTTAACTTTGACTATTGCCTTTTGCCTTTTGCCTATTCCCTGTTGGCTGACCATCAATCAATAAACGTCCAGAGGTAAAACCAGATGATAATGAATACCAGGGCAAGTAGAATGTAACATGCCGATATTAAAAGGGTGCTGATCTTCTTGAGCTTAAACTCATGGATCATATTCCAAAGATTCAAAGGAAATCCCAAGAATATCATCACAAGAAAATTGTAAAATCCAGACACTAAACAAATTAGGAACATGGGAGAAGGGTACGGAACTTCACTGATGGTCATATTTCCGTACATGCGATACGCCTGCACGAGGGTGAGGAGAAGGGTTATATACCACGCCATCATCAAAACCCACGTGATGACCATCAGGACTTTCAGTATAATGCGTAGAGTATTGTTCATCGCAAAACGGTTTCAAACGATAGTGTAAACGAGATGGGATGAGGTTTATTGTGCTATCGCCCTTCCCAACGCCTCCGCCTCTTCCATCGCTTTCGTGTCCCGAACGCCACCCTTCTCTTTCGCGCCGCGCACCAGCACGTGACCCGCGTCTTCGATGTGGAAGAAGTTGAGGCAGAGCCGGTATTGGGTGAGGATGCTGTCGAACAGTTCGGGCAGCGAGGCAGCACCAACCAAAAGGAGGGCGGCTTTCCGGATGTGGAACGTGTCTCGGATGAGGTTGTGGCAGCGGTCGATGACGGCCTTCAGCTGCGCACTCAAGCCGTAGAAATAGACCGGCGAGGCAATCACGAGCATATCGGCGTTCGCTAACTTGCCGTAAATGAGCGACATATCATCTTTCTGCACACAGGTGTTCCCCTCGCTCGTGAAGCACGCATTGCACCCCATGCACGGATGCACATGATAGTCGTGTACCGAAACGACCTCCACGTGATGTTTCTCTGAAGCGCCTTTGGAAAAGGCTTCTACTAACAAATCGGTGTTGCCGTTCTTGCGCGGACTGCCGGAAAGGATGAGAATGTTCATTGTTATTTCTGTTTACCGTATTTTTGGCTACAAACATACAAAAAATACGAGTTGTAGCCAAAAATAATTTATTCGACAAATCACATTGAAGGAATTGGAACACAGACGTGGCGTGCCGGAGGTACGCTATCATAATAACCCCACATCAGCGTAACGAAGTGGAGCGCAGTGTGGGGTAGTGGCGGCAGCGGAGTGTAGATGGCGTGTCGAAGACACGCTACTATTTGCGAATCTGGAGGTAGCGTGCCTCTGGCACGCAGTTTCTCGCACGCGCATCGTAACCCCACACTGCACTTTGTTTAGTGTGGGGTTATTAGGATTGCGTGTTTCCAACACGCCTTGCACCAAATGATTTCATATCGAGTTCATTGACAAACGTCATAATTCATATATTATCAAAGATTTACACTAACCTTGAAAAAGTTAACGCACCCATGTTATTAAAACCTTCAAGTATGAATGTCGACGTATTAAAAACTTTTATATTTTTGCCATCGGTTTTAGTGGTAACGCCTGCTGCCCGTGCGAAGATTTTATCATACCACTCGTGGGTTTAATGTTTAACCTAAGTGTCATGGTTTTTGTCACTAAAGGTACGGGTTATTTTATAGATAAAAGCTTTGGCACATAATAAAGATTAAACATTATGGACCACATTGAGTATTTTAAGCTTCAAGCTAAGAATCTTCTAAAAGATTACAAAACTCGTTATTTCAACCCCAAGGAAGGTTTTTACGAGTACAGCCCTAATTTTTTTGACATTGGAGGAATTTTCCTTGATTTGGAATTAAACGATGACAAATCATCTTTTAGTTTCACATTAATGAATGCTCAACATGTCATTGCTAAAGTTGCTGGATTTTCAAACTGGAGTACCTTATTGAAAGCAACCTCAGCAGAATTGGAACTTGCACATCTTCTGTTTGACAATGCCCATAAAATAAGTATTGAAGAATGGGATTGGTACATCGCCGAAGCTGAAGACATGAACAATACTTCATTTAATAATGAAATGAAACTTGAAATATTCAAGCAGGTGTTTCTAAACTCCGATGAACATCGCAGTGATTTTATTCCTTATCGAATCGATTTGGCAAAGAAATGGAACTCTACGCCAGTCAATTTAACCCCAAATAATAACAACTTAAATTTTGAAGAAATGTACATCGAACTTAACGAGCAAGATAAAATGGCCGCCATTAAAGACCATCAAGAAAAAGGATTAGGTTTCTCACTCGAGGAAACCGTGGAATGTTTGCATTGCGGTGATCGATTTAAATATAGGTATGTCAAGGCTATCAGGATGAGTCCACAATACCGTAGTGATGACGATTTTGATCAGATTGTCTGCAAAAACTTTCCGCAATGCAACGGGAGCATTATTGATTTGATGCCGTTAGAAAACGGGAATGAAGAATAAGACAGAGTGTAAATATCCCTTTTTCGTCAACAAGTCGTTGACGAATTGCAGCCTCTAATTCGTCACCAAGCTGGTGACGAATTTCGTCAAATCACAAAATTCACCACCCCAAAAACCAAATGCCCTACCGCAAATACCGAAGCGAACAACACCGCCGGGAGGTTCTTACGGTCTACGGCGAAAAGGATGAACGCCAAGCAGGGCGGGAGGGTCAGCAGGAGAATGACCCATGCGTTGGCGATGCCGGAATAGTACAACACCCAGCCTAGGTAATAGACTGCAACACAGACGACTGCGGCGATAACCAACGGTGAGAAACGTAGCTTACCTCTTTCTTCATTGATAAGAAAGCAGAGGCAGACGACGGTCAGGACTTGGCAAATGGATGCAATGACATCCACCACCGGCGTGACCGATTCTGTTCGTAAAACATCATTTGGTGCAGGGACGGCAAACCAGATGAAGTTCGGGAGCATCACCAACAGGAAGAGGATTAGCCCCGACAGGTCAAAGCCGAAACGGTAATGTTTGAGCAGCCTCATAGCGCGTAAATGGTTTGTTGCAGCCGCTCCAAAAACCTCGCGGCATCCCCGCCGTCCATCTGCACGTGGTGGAACTGGAACGAGATGGGCAAGGTGATTTTGAACCAGCTTTTGCGGTACTTGCCCCACATCACTAACGGGTTGAGGAACTTTTCGGTGTATTGGTTGACGAAACAGTCGAGCTCCGTTTGCACCATCGCCGATGTCCCGACAATGATGTGGTCCTCAAGGAAGCTGCTTTCGCATTCCGCCGCCGCTTTGGAGGTCAGTTCCATGTAATCGCGGTTGAACTGCTGCAAATCCTCGGAAATGGGGATGTCGCAGGAGTTGATGCCGCCAGCTCTGTTGTTCACGATGACGTTGATGGCCATACGGTCGTAACGGTACATCTTGCCCTGTTCCGGCAGGGTGTAGAATTCTTCCATCCCGCTGGCCGCCTTGCCGATGCACCAGCAAAGCAGCATATTGAATTTCAGGTCTTTTCGTTTGGAAATCTTGTGGATACGGCTCACATCAAAGGTCTTGGTGAGCGTCACCATCGGCATCGGCGACGTCATCCACATCTCAAAGGCAAACGCCCGCTTGGTCTCTTGGGGTTGTATTTCGGTTTTCATTATCCTCTTCTTTTGAATACAACCAGCTCGGCATCCGCGCCATCCTTGCCATATTCGCTCACGAGGATGCAGTGTTCGTCGCATGCGATGCCGAAGCAACGGCCATCGCCTTTTTCCACTTGGTTGCCCCAATAGGTGGCATTATCATCGAGCAATTTCACCTTGTTGCCGTTGATGGTGTACTCCATATTGACAAAAGAGCCTTGCAACACGAAGAGGTTGTCAATATGCGGCATATCCTTGATGCCTAGTGCATTGACTTCATCAATGAGTTGCTGTTTGATGGGCGAAGTGGCGTGTGGAAGTTGGTCGGCGGGCAGTTGCCAGCGTTTCAGATTGGGGTAATACTGACGAAGCACGCCCTTGTACTCTTCACGACTGAGGTTTTGACCGGTGTTTTTGTTGTATTCCTCCACAAACTGCGCGCAGAATTCCACCATCTCTTCCATAGTGAAATCACCCGTGAAGGCACCGTCTTTGTAGCAATAGATGCAATATTCTTCGTTCTTGCTGCCATCGGCGTTGGTGCCGAGGATCTCCGGGGTGAGCGGCATTCCGCAGCTCTGACAAAAATTCATTTCTTTTTCCATATTGTTCTTAACTGATTATTCACGCGGCAAAAGTACACAAAACGAGGATATGCGCTTTTCATATAGCGGAATAACTGGCTGTTTGTTGAACGAAAATCGCAGACATGCGGATTTTTTTTGATTTACTATTGAAAAAAAACTAATTTTGCGTTTTCAATTTATATCAATCTGATTGACAAAAAACTTTTATGATGAATCAGCACCAATTACATATTAACGAAGAGGCGACCCGCTGTCTGCTGTGCGAGGATGCGCCCTGCACCAAGGCTTGTGGGAAAGGGGATCCCGCGCGCGCCATCCGCGCCATCCGGTTCAACAACGCGAAAAATGCCGGAAAGTGGGTTGCCGGCTGCACCGACGCCGATCTCGAACGCGCCGAACAGGCCTGTATCCACTACGACCGGCCAATCCGTATCCGCGAACTGTTGAAAGCGGCTGACTGCAAGGTGGTTACAACCGATAAACCGGCCCCCTGTCTCGCCATCACGTTCTGCGGTATTCCCTGCGAGAACCCGTTCTTCCTCGCTTCGTCGGCCATCTGCACCAACTACGACATGGTGGCCCGCGCCTTGGAGATGGGCTGGGCGGGTGTCTTCTACAAGACCATCTGCAAGCAGGACATCCACGAGGTGTCGCCCCGCTTCGACGCTATCAAAGATGGCACCACGTTTGCCGGTTTCCGTAATATGGAACAACTGAGCGAAAATCCCTACGAGGTCGATTTTGAGATCCTGCGCCGGCTGAAGCAAAACTACCCGAACAAGGTGATTGTGGCCAGCATCATGGGTGAGTTTGAGGAGGATTGGATTGCTTTGGCGAAAATGGCCGAAGATGCCGGCTGTGACGCCATTGAGCTGAACTATTCGTGTCCACAGATGCGTCTGGCGGGCATGGGCAGCGACGTGGGACAGGACACAGAACTCGTGGCGTACTACACATCTTACGTGAAACACCACGTAAATATTCCCGTCATTCCCAAAATGACGCCCAACATCACGCAAATGAACCGTCCTCTTTTAGCCTCCTACTTTGCCGGTGCCGATGCCATCTCGGCCATCAACACCATCAAGAGCGTGACGATGTCGCCAGAGGCTAAAGTCAGTGATAAATGGACCGTTTCGGGTTATTCAGGACGTGCCGTGAAGCCCATCGCCCTGCGCTTCATCCTCGAAATGGCGCAGAATCCGATTGTGAACCGACAGCATAACAAAGAGGATGTCAATATTGCCCAATCGTTGCCGGCAAGCAACACCCGACTGCCGAAAAACGAAAATATAGAATTCAGCGGTATCGGCGGCATTGAAACGTGGCGTGACGCTCTGGAATTCATGCAGTTAGGATGTCGCAACGTGCAGGTGTGCACCGCCGTCATGCAGTACGGTTACCGCATCATCGACGACCTCATCTCCGGTATGCAGACCTACATGCAAGAACGTGGTATTGAGCATCTTGAGGATATTGTGGGCGAAATGGTGCCGTCGTTTGTGCCAGCCTCAGACCTTGACCGCGACACGAAAGTCCTGCCGGTGTTCGACCACGGGAAATGCATCGGATGCGGGCGGTGTTACATCTCCTGCCGTGACGGCGGACATCAGGCCCTCACTTTCGATGCAGAGAGTCGCCAGCCACATTTGATAGGCACGAAATGTGTCGGCTGCCACCTATGCCGGTTGGTTTGTCCGTCAGGTGCTATCGGGGTGGCGAAAAGAATTGAGAAGCGGGAAAACGAATCATAATTCCAGCCGCAGCACCCGAATGGGTCTGCCTGCTCCCTGATACTGCGTCTCGTCAATGCAGGTTTCGCCGGTCGGCACGAAGCCGCACTTCTCCATCACGCGACCCGAGGCGGGATTGTCAATGAAATGACCACTGATGAGGGATTTGATCTCCGTGGTCTTGCGGATGTGGTCCAGCATCAGCCGAAGTGCCTCCGTGCAGATGCCCTGGTTCCAGTAAGGTTTGGCCACCCAGTAGCCGCAGATGGGCTCGTTTTCGCGGGCGGGCAGTTTGCAGTCGCAGGAAGGACCGTAGCCCATCGCGCCGATAGCCTCGCCAGTGGCTTTCAGCTCAATAGCCCACGTGTTCAGCGCATCGTTGAACACGGTGCGGATAATCTCCAAGCTCTCTTCCACATTTTGGTGCGGCGCCCAGCCTGCGCGGGGACCCACCTCCGGATCGGAGGCGTATTTGTAAAGCGTCTCGGCATCGCTCTCGCGCCACGGACGCAATAGGATTCTTTCGGTTTGCATCATTCAAGAATTTGAGGCCGCAAAAATACAATGTTTTGAGGATTTATTCTTCGTACCCCAACTGTCCTGGCAACCGCAATTTCTCTTTATAAGGAAATGTCGCCTCGTATGCCTCAAACGCCTCTGGGTTCTCATCTGCCACAAAATAACCCTTTGGAGGACAATAAGTTCCTTCGCGGTCGCCCCAGTAGCCGGGGATGAGCTCTTGCGCGAGAAAGTATGGCACTTCCGACTCCCGCGGTTCCGCGTGATAATGGATGTGGAGCTTGTTGGCGAAGTCGAAGCCGGCGTGTTTGTAGAAGTCGATGTTGCCCTCCATCTGGAGCAGACCGATGCCCATCGCTTTGGCTTTCTCCAGCGCATATTGCAGCAGTTTTAGTCCGTAGCCTTTGTGCTTGTAGTCGGGAT
The DNA here is from genome assembly GCA_017962275.1 of Bacteroidales bacterium. Taxonomy (GTDB): domain Bacteria; phylum Bacteroidota; class Bacteroidia; order Bacteroidales; family WCHB1-69; genus F23-D06. Next base: position 61,508 of record JAGCVQ010000073.1, on the reverse strand, counting down.
GGATGCTGATGGGGCCGAAAGTCCAGGAAGGAAAGGCAGTGCCGTCATCAAAGGTGATTTCAGCATTCGAAAACATCACATGCCCAATGATATGACCATTTTCTTCCATCACGAAATCCAGTTCCGGAATAAAATCGGGGTTGTTTCTATATTGATTGAGCACATAATGCTCTGTGCATCCCGGACGATAGACGTTCCAGAATGCCTCGCGCGTGAGGTTCTCCACCTCGCGGTAATCTTGCGGTTGTTCTAATCGGATATTCATTGTTCTAACGTAGAATTTTGAGGTGGCAAAAGAACAGTTAGTGAAAGAACTATATTTTCATTTGGAAAACTTTAAAACAGTAGAATTCAAGCAAAAACTTGATTATTATCATTAGTGGCCAAGGAGTATTCTCGTAAATAATTAGTGTATTCTCGTAATGCTGATGTACAAGATCCATGCCGCTCGTTCTTTACTTTTCGAGCAATGGGAGTAGTTTGTCGCTTGAGTTCATCATAGACTGCTTTCAATGCTGTTATGTCTGTACAGTCGTAGATGTCTTCAGAAAGACCATGGTTAACCAAAACTTCTTTGAATAAAGAATAATTTAATGAAGAACAATAATTATTGATTGAAGTTGGAGAAAAAGGGGTTCCGTTACTTTTCATTACAGAACTCAAATATACTTTAAAATGACTAGCATTTGCTGCGGATGAGTCAGTTCTGTTTAAAACCATGCGAATCTGAGGTTTATTCGCGGGTGAGGTCACAACACGTATATTGGGTATGGTTGTTACATTTTTTGATGTACAGTTGTAAAACATATTCAACAATTGAACACTTCTGACAAACAGCTCATTGGTATCAGAGATGTTATCTATCACCCCTATTACAGAATCTAATATCTCTGCTTGAAAATTGGGATTTGACTGATCGCAAATCACTTTAAAAACAAAATTATATCCCAATTGTTTCAATTCGTTTTCTAGGTCATCAATGCCTTGACATATTAATGGCCAGTCTGCATTATGGATTTTGGGCGCAACAAAAACGATTTCTGCATCTTTCTTGTTAAAATAGCCATAAACACACATTGCCGAACGTAAGCATTTCTTGATAATTCTAGCTGTGTTTTCATCACCTCCACCATAATTTAAACCACTTTCATGATAGGCAACGTCCACGGCATAAATTTTGTCACCTACATTACAGGAACCTATGACATCTATTTCTGCTTGCCCAATAAATTGTATTAATGACACGTTCTTTTTATGACCAAATATGGAATAGTTAGGAAATCGTTTATTAACAGCATCCATAATGGCCTCCAAATCTCGTATATTATTAAGAGACCATAGTTCGGATGGTCTCCAATTCGTTTGAACTGTTTGACAACCCTTGACATGACGAAGCCATGTATAAATTAAAGATTCTCCAATTTCAATTTTCATACTCATATCCCTTTTTTGTGTCGGGAGCAACAATTTAATTACATGTTAATACACTTAAGGCGGCAAAAGTAAAAAAAATCCTGGTCAAGTTCACATTCGTAAGGGAAAAAATTTTTGAAGAACTTATGTATGTTAGTTTTTTTTCTATCTTTGCAGCGTTTTTGAAAACAAAAATATGAAGTACTCGGAATTAGAAAAGATATTAAGAAAAGCAGGTTGCTATCTTGTAGGCAACAATGCACACCCAGTATGGTACAGTCCGAAAACAGGGAAACGTTTCCAAACTGGTCATCATAAGTCAGAGGAAGTGAAAAAAGGAACTTTGGAGAAAATATTAAAAATAGCGGGTATCAAATAACGGTACCGTAAATTAGTTGTTAGAAATAAAAAAAGCTGATGAATATGAGAGTAAGAGCCATTATAGAAACTGGAAAGAATTTGGATTACGACATCCATACTGATGACGAATCTTTGGGTTTTATGCTGCTCGGACAAGGCGATACCATTGAGGAGGCAAAGGCCGATCTCCTGAACAGCAAAGAAGAAATGAAGGCGGTATATGAAGAGGCTGGCGAAAGTTTCGATTTCGATCATCTTGACTTCGAGTATGTTTTTGACACCATCTCGTTTCTCAAATACTCGCCATTCTCCCTTATCGGATTGTCAAAAGCAACCGGCATCAACTGTAAGCAACTGAGCCATTACGTCACTGGATACAGAAAACCCTCCCCGAAGACCGTGAAACGCATTCAAGCGGGCGTGACCAAATTTGCCGAAACTATGCGGAATGCCGTTCTGGTGTAGTTGGGAACCGTTACGTAAGAGGAACTGCGGCCTTCGTTACATGTCTCGAAACCGCGCATACCCCTCCCACGCACCTAACACATCCTCCGCATTGTGTCCTTCGCGGAAAAACTCCACCTGGAATTCCTTCTTGAAAGGTGCCCAGTTGCCGCAGATGAGACCGTCGTGGGCGATGATGGGCTGGAAGATGCCCCGGTTGTTGTGTGCGCGGTGCTGATGCTCCGGCTGCAGCACGATGTCGCGACTCTTGTAACCGATCAGGTACTCGTCGTAGGGCGGAATCAGCAGGTATTGTCCTTTGCGGAAGCCCCGCGTGCGACAGTCGTCGGTCAAATAGAATTCCCTGCGTGGTAGAGACGCAAAATTTTGCGTCTCTACATGTAGATAATCGCCCAACAATTCAATTCCCCTTCGGCAGTCGCTGATGTTCAGCCCCGACCACCACACGAAATCCTCCAATGTGGCGGGCTGCCGGCTTTGAAAATACTTTCGGGTGAAGCGCATCAGAGCTTCGTCGCGGTCGAGGGGTTCCGTCCGTTTCACCTTTTCGGAAGCGAGGGCGTAGGTCGCTTTCATCGGCTGCAGATTGCCGCTGCAAAGCGTTCCCGTCATCTCGCACATGCGGATATGATACGACAGCCGATGGTCATCCATCGTGATGTCCTTTTCCGACAGCGCGTTCACGAAATCCTCCTTCGTCACGCTCCCTTTGTCGGCGGCGGTTTGCGCCAGTATCTCCCTGATTTTCAGGTATTCCTTTTCGGGAATGTCGATTTTGTTGCTGTGCATCCACCCCTTGGTGACTGAGATGGCCTTGGGGGCACAGAGTTCGAGCATCCACCAGTAGTCCTCGGCGGCCACCAACTGCCATGTGCCGCGCATGAGGTGCATACGAATGATACGGCCGTCGTCGAATGCCTTCGTGAACGCCGACAACGACGGTTTGCGGGTACGCATCGCCACCGCCCACCGCATCAGTCGGTATTCCTGCGCCTGCATCGCGCCCAAATGGCTCACTACCTCCGCCGGATCACTGAACTGCGGCGCCACAAGCTGCTGGTTGAGAAGTCGGGATGTTACGGGATTCATCGCTTGCTGATTATCGGATTCGTCAATACGGTATTGTTCTACTATTTACTTGTAATGTTTCATTTTTCCCCGAATTCCTTCTTGTATTCCCGCAATCATCGCCACCGCACAGACCACCGCCGCACTATACTTCACATCGATGACAGACAACGTCAGCGGAAGGAGAAACAGCAACGCGCCAGTAACCTTGTTCAGGATGCTGTGGTCGGCTAAGAGCTGCTTCCTAACGATATAACCGTAAACGATATTGAAAAGCTTGATGCAGGTGATGAGGCCGACCCAGACGTAAATCCAAACGGGGAGATGCAAGACCGGCAGCAACTTGAGCAGACAAACCACAACGAAAATGATGTCCGCAACGGTGTCTAATTTCGAACCGAAATCACTGACCGTGTTCGTCTTGCGCGCGACCCACCCGTCAACCATATCGGAAACGCCCGCGGTGATGTAGAGCGCGTAAAACCACGGGGAGAGCGCCGCGCAGAACAAGAGGGCGACGCTGCAGAGGATGCGGACGGTGGTGATGAGGTTAGCCATATTTGTTGGTTGTTAGTATAGACTATGACCTTGACTATGACTTTGACTATGACTTTGACTTATAACTTAGACTATGACTTATCCCCATCAACGATTAACTATTATCTCTTAACTCTTAACTAATCCCTTTCTGTTGCCTCATACTTATCGCCGCTGCCAAAGCTTCCGCCAGTCCGAACACGAAATAGAGGTTGCTGATGGCGTTGAAGCCCCAGACCCACCATTCGAGGACGATCCAGAGCATCAAAATAATGCCGCAGGCGAGCACGGCCCACTGCGCGAGCGGGTGCTTCTTGAAGAGCAGATACGCTGCAGCCAACTGGGTGATTCCGTTCAGAACCAACAGCACGAAGCCGGAGGGGATGAAGTTCCGAAAGAAGATGTCCGGCCAGGGCATCTTGTCACGCAGCATCTCTAACAGTGGCTCGCCGCCCCACTTTACGCCCGTAGGGTCAACCCACATCATCACCGCGCCGCCCACCGCGCCGATACCGATGAAAAGGGTCAGAAATTTTTCGAGTTTTGTCATATTAACTTTTTAATTCTTCCGTAGAAATATCATCTCCGCGTATCGCTAGTATCTGCGCGTATAAATAAGATTGAACGGTTTGATTTACGTGTAGATACGCGTGATCCGTGGAGATAAAATTAACAAAACAACCACGCATATAATCCCGCCCCGATAAGGCACGGAATCAGTCCGATCAACATGCCCCACAACGACTGCACAAAGTGGTACTTTTTCTGATGGTAGGCCGCGTCCATGTGCTCGGTCCCGGGCAAACGCACTGACTTCATGTTAGCGAAGAGCACCCAGTCGAGGAAAAAGCAGTCGTACCAGTCGATGACGAGCCAGATACCGTAGCTCAATGCGAAGGCCGACCAGAAGTTGTATGCGCCGGCTAACCTCATCAGTCCGAGCATTAAGGCAAGGGCAATGAGAAGGGCAAGGCCTTTCTTAATCAGCACGGTCTTGGTGAAGAACTTCGACGGCACGCGCTCATGCGTCTTGAAGTATTCCTCCTGAATGTCTTCCGGATAGTCGTGAATCCACCACACAGGGTTCTTCACGAGCGGAATCAGAATCATGGCCGTGAACGAGGCGGTCATGACGATGGTTTCTATGATGATAATGGTCCAGTTCATATTGAAAAAAATCTTATTCGATAATTATCCCGTGGAGCAACGCAGAACTTGCCGAAATGATGCTACTCCATTACGAGTTGAACGCTTCCTTATACCTTGGCAGCAGATACTTCCAAATCACCAAGACGTGGATCACGCCGATGACCGCGAAGATGATTCTGGCTGCCACTTCGGGAGTCAATAAACGGATGCCGTTCATGTCGCCGCCGCCGAAGAGACCGCACAACACGCTCAGATAGAGTGGATCAAGCACAAGCAGGGCAATTGTCACATACCAAAAGACAGCCTTTAGCACCTTCGATTCCAAGGCACAGATTTTTCGGCACATAAGTACCAAAATCCAGCCAGCCAAGAAAGTGGCGACCGCCCCAGCGAGGCAGAACAGGCCCATCTGCGTATCGGTCATCCGCTCCGCAAAGACATCAATCTGCATACCCAACCCCATGAATTTCACCTCTTTGAAAACGCCCATGAACAAGGCGACAAGCAGATGCGCCCCTTCGTGGACGATGTAATACGCGACAACCGCCGCTAATATCCCGATGTATTGTCTGGCTCGTTTCGACATAGCTTATAATTGCAAGTACTTAAATTTCAGTTGATCATTGGCATTAACCCTTTATCCCTCTAACCTTTATCGGTTCTGCCTTCGCCACAAAAATCACGCCGTCGTAGAGCTTCGCGGGGGAAACCCAGTCGCGGTACGACATCGGCATAAGTGCCATGAGCGGGGTGTGGCCTTCACCCACGTCACCCATCCAAGTGTAGTCCGTGATTTGTTGTTTAAGTACGGAACTGTCCGGAATTTTCGAGAAATCGAGCCAACAGATCTCATATCCGCACTTTTTGGCGGCTTTGGCCAACGGGTCGTGGGAATAGAAGGTGTGGTTGCTCCGCTTTTTGCTCTTACTCGCACTAGAGCCCTTTGGCAAACTGACTTTCGCCTTGTAGAAATCGGTGCCGATGGCGAAATACGCTTCCCCAAGCTCGTCGGCCAGCAAAGCCCCCATGGCTTTTCCGTCCGTTCCGTAATCGTGGACACGCTGGATGTGCCCGTTATGTCCTGAAATGAGAATGCGTTCGCTGCCACGGGCTTCCTCCTGTTCCATGATCCAGTGCGTGTTCACGAACATCAGTGAGTCGCGAAGCATAACTCCCTTCGCCATATTGTCCATCATCTTCCCTAAAGCGATATTTTGGAGCAGCATATCTGCAAAATGCACCGCCTGCGCCGTCGTTGAGTCGTTCAACTGCAATAAATTCTGCTTCACCGCCTCTACCACTTTCGCCTTTTGGTCGGCAGAATAGGAGGTCGAGTACTTCCCTTCCGACTTGTCCCATAGCGTCTCCAGTTCCGCCGTCGGAACTGCAAAGGTCTTGGCAGCCTCCAGCAAATATTGGTAGCTGCGCTCGTAGAGTTGCATGTCGAAGCCGTAGAAACGCAAATCTTCGTCCTCTGCGGCAGTAACGTTATACTTTCGCATCCATTCAATGAGATCCGCCATCTCCTTGGTCCGGTAGATGGGGAAGCCGATGGCCGCAGCGGCCTCTTCCGCCGTGCCTTTCCCGCCGTGGATGTACCGGTTGACCGCCTCGCAGCCACCGTAGTCGCCCTCCAGCGCGAACGCCCGCACGCCGCATTTCTCGACCATCAACTTAAACACATCCAGCTTGAACTGCTGGAACTTCGCATTGCCATGCGTGGCTTCACCCAACGCAATGACGCGCACACCATCCGGGATGACGATGTCCGAAACGGCACCGGCATATTTCGCAAACTCCTTCTTATCAGCACATTTACCTGTGCCGAAACCTCCGAAATAAGAAAAGATACAGCCTACGACAACGGCAACCGCGAGCAGGCAAAGAAGAATCTTTCCGAAGAGATGTTTTTTGCTTCCTTTTTCTTTCATAACAGCCACATTTTTTACGCGGCAAAAATACAACAGATTTCGAGACCCGATTTTCAAATGACGGAAAAAGATTCAATTCTTGAGAATTTTGTGGTATTGTATGGTCAGCAGAAACTTTTTCCGTTTTTTGAAAACACAATGTCCAAACAGATTGTATTTTTGCCGAATCATTTAATACCCAAAACAATGAAAAAACTGACTATCATAGCATTGGCATTTTTGTTGGTAGAGACGATGTGCACCTCGTCCCTACAGGCTCAGAATTTAGAGCATTACAAACAGGTGCTCAAAGAGCTGACTTCCGCGAAATACCAAGGGCGCGGCTATGCCTACGGCGGTGCCAACAAAGCGGGGAAGTATTTGGCAAAGGAATACAAGAAGGCGGGCGTCGATGAGGTTATCTGCCAGCCGTTCACCATCAACATCAACACCTTTCCCGGCAAGATGGAGATGTCCGTCGATGGCCGCAAGCTGACCCCGGGCGTGGAATTCTCGATGCGCGAGTACTCGCCGGGCGTGCGCGGCACTTACAAACTCTACTACGTCGATACGAACAATTACGATGCCGAGAAGATGTTCGCCGACCTCGCAAAACCCGAGTACAAGGACTGCTTCGTGGTGTGTGACTTCTTTTTCTCTTACCGCCATTACCAAGACTTCAAGAAGATTTGGGGTAAGGAAGGCTGCACCAACGCCGGCATGATCCAGACTTGGGAGCCGCATCTCAAATTCTATAAGGCTTACGGAGAGAAGATCATGGGCAAGCCCGTTATCTGGTGCACCACCGACTTCCCGAAGGACGCGCAGAGCATCACCGTCAACATTGAGAACAAGTTCCTGGAGAACTACGAACTCTTCAACGTCATCGCCAAGGTGGAGGGCAAGCGGCACGACAGCTGCTTCGTCTTCACGGCGCACTACGACCACCTCGGCAACCTCGGCAAGAAGGTGTTCTACGCCGGAGCCAACGACAACGCTTCCGGCACTGCCGCCATTGTGACGCTCGCGGCCTATTACGCCCAGAACCGTCCCGAGTACGACATCTACTTCATCTCCTTCTCCGGTGAGGATGCCAACTTGCGCGGCTCGGAGTGGTACGTGGCGCATCCGACCGTTCCGTTAGAGCAAATCAAGTTCCTCATCAACATCGACATGATCGGTGACAACAACCCCATGCAATACGTAGAAACCAACTCCGACCGAGGCTTCACGACATTCGACAAAATCAACACGGAAAAGAAATACTTTAAAGGATTGAACCGCGGGGAGTTAGCCGGTAACAGCGACCACTATCCGTTCACTGAGAAAGGCGTGCCGAGCATCCTTTTCGAGAACGAAAGCGGCGACGCCTTCCCCTTTTACCACACCCCGTTCGACAACTACGAGAACGCGATTTTCGACAGTTACGAACCGATTTTCAGGTTAGTGAAGGATTTTGTGGAACGGTATTGATCTCCCGGAACTCCGTCGGTGACATGCCGTACTTCCTGCGGAAGGCGGTGCAGAAATGGCTCTGGTATTCGTAGCCGAGCAACAGCCCGACCTCGGCGATGGGCCATGAGGTTTCCAACAAATACTTGGTTGCCAACGACATGCGGTAATCGAAGAGGCACTGGAAGACGGTCTCCCCAAACTCCTGCTTGAAAGCCGACTTCAGCGTGCACTCGTTGGTGCCCACCATCAATGCTAACGCGTGCAGCGACGGCGGATCTTGGTACTGGGTCATCATGATGTCGCGGGCGGCATGTACCTTTTCGGACAGCGCCAAATTGACGGGCGCGAGCGTCTCGTCCGATTCGTTGGCCCGGTTGATCATCATCGACAGCGTATCCAAAATCATGGTGTCCAGATACTTGGCTGCGTAGTTACCCATCTCGTTGCATTCCTCTATGGCGCGAAACAGGTTCAACAGCTTGCGATCCGCCTGCGTGCCCTCAGGCGTATAGGCAATCGCCTCGTTGCGTTCGAAATCGCGACAGAAACTGTTCAGCGCATCGGGATGCCGCTCGGCCAGCTGCCGCACCACCGGCTCGGTCAGCACAATGTTGAACAGCTCTAACGATGCTCCGCGCTTGCAGTGGTTAACAACGGAATCCTCTTCAGGGAACAGCGAAAGGCACACATCCCCCGTACGCCAGCGGCGGTCCTCACGGCGGGTGCGCACGATGTCGCTGTCCTTCGCCAACGACATCATCAGCACCGGCAGTCCCGTCCGATGCACCTCGAACTCGCAATCGACATGGCTTTGGGCTTTCTGCCCCAAAAGCAGATAGCGACCCACTCGGTTTTCCGTCAGCCGGCTGCTGAAGAACTCGTTGTCGCAATAGGTGGTGACGAGGCCGTCCTCCTCCACTTTGCGCAACGTGGCCGCCTCGGGAAACTCGCCCGAGAAAATCACTTTTCCCCCTACTGTCAATTTACTCTGAATCATAGTTATTCCTTATCATTCTGGAAGGCAAAAATACACATTTTATCCACAAAACAACAAAATCACTTCCTCTGTTCCCTATCGTCTGTTCTCCATTGCCTTTTGCCTGTTGCCTTAAAATTCGTATTTTTGCCGCCTGTTTCACCGATTAACCTTTTACGATACGAATGGCGATAGAAAATCCTGACAATTACCGCGAAACGGCCGTACTGATTGCCGTCTCCACGCCCGACGTGGCGGAGGCGAAAACGATGGAATACCTCGACGAGTTGGCTTTCTTGGTGGAAACCGCCGGCGGACAGTGCGTGAAGAAGTTCATCCAGAACCTCGCCCATCCCGACACGCGCACCTACTTCGGCTCCGGCAAGATCCGCGAGGTGGCCGATTATGTGCACGAGAACGACATCGACATGGTGGTGGTGGACGATGAGTTGCCGCCGTCTCAACAGCGTAACATCGAGCAACTTATGAGATGCAAGGTGATGGACCGCACTCACCTCATCCTCGACATCTTCGCCAAGCACGCACAGACGGCCCACGCCAAAACGCAGGTGGAGTTGGCGCAGTACAAGTACCTGCTGCCGCGTCTCACGGGTATGTGGACGCACCTGGAAAAGCAGCGCGGCGGTATCGGCATGAGGGGTCCCGGTGAGAAGGAAATCGAGACCGACCGCCGTATCATCCGCGACCGTATCTCGTTGTTGGAGAAGCGGTTGAAAGACATCGACCGACAGAAGAAGACCCAGCGCGGACACCGAGAGCAGTTCGTCCGCGTGGCCCTCGTAGGCTATACCAATGTCGGAAAATCGACCATCATGAACCTGCTCAGCAACTCCGATGTGCTCACCGAAAACAAACTCTTCGCCACGCTGGACACGACCGTCCGCAAAGTCGTGTTCCAAAACTTGCCGTTCTTACTCTCTGATACGGTGGGATTTATCCGCAAGTTGCCGCACGGTTTGGTGGAATCATTCAAATCGACGCTTGACGAGATTCGCGAGACGCACCTGCTTCTGCACGTGGTCGACATTAGCCATCCCGACTTCGAGGAGCAGATTCAGACGGTGCAGAAAACCTTGGACGAAATCGACTGCGGCGGCAAACCTACTGTCATCATTTTCAACAAGATAGACCAGTACTCCTGGGTGGAGAAGGCCGAAGACGACCTTACGCCCAAGACCAAAGAGAATATCACCTTAGACGAGCTGAAAGCCACCTGGATGGCGAAACTCGGTCCGAAAACGCTCTTCATATCCGCCAAAACGAAGGAAAACGTCAACGAAATGCGCGATTTCCTGTACGAGGAGATCAAAAAGTTGCATATTCAGATTTACCCGTACAACAATTTCCTGTATTGAGGGATTAGTGATTATTGAACAGTGTACAGTGAACAGTGAACAGTGAAGAGCAGTGAGTAAGATTGTGGAGAAGTAATTAAGCGTCAGGGAGCAAACTAATCGAAATCTTGGAGGAGGTCGGCGACGTATTTCACTATTTCGTAAAGGATTCCGTGACGCAGTCCCGGCACAGCGGTGACATTCATTGTGAGGGTGTTATCCTCGACATAGCAGGTCATGTCGCGGACAGGCATGGCGGCCTCGGGACCGAAAAGGGATACTAATGCCCCGAAATCAATCCGTGCGAAGAAGGGATGTTCGAAATACTCCTTCTGCCATTCGCGCTCCATCGGCTGCGACAGCAAATGAACCGCATCCAAGCTTGTGGTGTAGAACAGGAGATTATCCTTCACCAACACGCAAGAGGAGTCTTCTTTCACGATCTGCGTGTAGGTGTCATAGTCCATCTCTTTTCTATTCGTCACGATGATGTACGCATCCCATCCATCTATCTTTTTGTACCTCAGCGATTTCATATCGATAGTGGAATCCACTTCTTCCTCACCGAGTGCATACGGCAGTTCAATCACATCGGAAGGAGCAACATCTTCCGCTTTCTCTGAATCCTCAGATTCCACGGGGATAATATAGGGTTCCTCCACCACTTCCTCAATCACCATGTTTTTTCTCGCCTTGTATGTGGAATCGGTGATGTGGTTGCTGGTCTCCACGAAACGTTCCAAAATGCCGCGCACCTGCTCGGGATGATCCACGAGGGTGATGAGCTGCATGTCCTTGTCCTCCAAGGAAGACGCCGTGAACACGAAAGGCTTGTTCATCAGCGGACAGAGTTCCCGCCATTGCGGAAATTTCCCCATGTACGGTTCCATAAGATTCCCGTAGCCTTCCATCGAACTGACAACCAACGCCATATAGTCACCGGGAATGTACGGAATCAGCTTCTTCAATTCCGCGGGAGAGAATGTCAGCGCCTGTTTCCCCGGCTGTTTGTTCTCTATATGAAACTCACTATTGGCGGTAATGCGGTCATGCCGAGCCTCGGCTTTGGCAAAAATCTCTATGTCCAACTGGCTGAACGCGTTTTTGATGTCCGCAGAAGCGGGAAAATAGAGTTGCAACGCTGCGATATATGTGTTAACGAGCGGATTGCCGTACTTATAAGCCGTGTAGGAGTCCCAGCCCTTGGCCATCATGTTGGCCGCCAAAGCACTTTCGGCAAAGTGCGACCGGCTCAAACGAGTCCAGACCTGCATCGGCGTCTCCGTGTAATTCATCACCACATCATACTGAGCTTCCGTGTCAAACGTGTCCATATCAGCATTGAACACCGGGCTTGAGTAGATGGCGTTCATATCGGCAAGCATCGCGAAACAAGCGACATCCTCAGTACAGAACACAGCTGCGCTCATACCATTCTCCGTCAAGGTCATGCAACGGATTTTCCGCCCATCCGCGTCGGTCATCGTCTCAAACGGCGGCATCGACTTGTCTAACGAACGCAGCATCTTCTCGAAATTGCGTTCGTTGTTCAATGGCAGAAAGACATAGCGGGAATCCACGTATGCCGCAGAGGCAGTAAAATCCACACCTAATTTGCTGTCCCGTTTTATCCAGCTCTGCACTAACTTTTTGGTGAATTTCACGCTGTCATAAAGCGGTTTGAAAACCCTTTCCCGGTGCAAGGACTCCAGTTCGATGACCCGCGCCACGGTGTCGAGATTCACCAATGAGAGCGAATAGCAGCTGTCGGGCACATAGTTGAGCACACGCAGATGCCTCGGAGTCTGCCCGAAAACCACCACGGATGCAAATAACATAATGAGTGTTAATATCTTACGCTTCATATTGCTAATTTTTATTCGGTTGGCAAACATAACACATTTTTCAACCATCAAGACGAAAAAAACGCAAAAGGTTGCAGTTTGTGAAAAAAATTCTGAACTCTTAATTCTTAATTCTGAATTCTTAATTGGCTCGTGCCGTGGCTTATGGGTTGCACGACAATCTTCGTCGGAATCTTCTCCGCGAGCACATCCAAGTGACTGATAATACCGATGTTGCAATGTACAATGTGATGCAGTTGCTGGAGCGTGTTCACCACACTGTCGCAGAGGCCGCCGTCAAGTTGGCTGATGCCCTCGTCGATGAAGAGGAAATCGGAAGAGATACCCTGCATGGCGAGGTTTGAAAGTCCTAACGCGAGGGCGATGGAGATGAGGAAGCTCTCGCCGCCGGAGACCATCTCCACAGGGCGCGGGGCGTCCCCCAAGTACTTGTCTTTCACCAAGATCATCAGCTCGCGACCCGCACCGGTGAGCTCGTAACGGTCGGAGAGCATTCCGAGGAAGTAGTTGGTGTTGTCGAGCAGCTTCTGCAGGATGAAGCTCTGCGCAATCTTGCGGAACGTCTTGCCAGTGCTGTCGCCGAAAACGTTGTTGAGGCGCTCCCACTGCCGCACCTGCTGCTGCAAAGCTTCCAATTTCGCCAAAGTTTCAGCGTATCGACGCTTATTATCGGCATCCTCCTCCAAAACATGCTGTATCTGCCCGATTTTCTGCGACTTCTCCTCCTTTTGTTGATTCTTTTCGGTGATTTTCGTCTCAATTCGGGCAAGATCTTCCCCTTCAGAGAAGACCGGCTTCGATTCCTGGTGCTTCTGCAACGAGACCTGTGCTTTCTCATATTGCCCGTGGGTATTTTGCACTTGATTCTGCGCATCCGTCTGTTGCTCACGCAGTTGCGTGACAGTTTCGATCGTCGTATTCGCCAGTTGCGCCAAGATCGCTTCTTGAATGTCCGGATGTTCGGAATAGAAAGTTTGCAGGAAGAATTCCTTATTCGCCATTTCGGCATCCAAATTCGCTCTATTTTGCGAAAGAACCGTGCAATTCGGGAGGAAATCCGCCCAATTCTCCACCAATTTGTCAACCAATTGTGCTTTCTCGGAAACCGGCCAATCGAAAAGCGTCCGCACTTGTTGAATATTCCGCTCAACCTGCTGCTGATCACGTTGATACACATCAGACAATTCTTGCTGTTTGGCTAATTTCTCCTGCTTTCGGGCATAATCCTCAGCCTCAGCGGTCAATTCCTGAGCCGTTTTGGAAGGATTCTCCTCCCATTTCGGATACGTCGTCGCCAAAAAGCCCGACAATTCCGACTGCAAAGCCGCTTGCTGATTCTCCATGTCCAAACATTGTGTCTGCGAAACCCTGGTCTCCTCTTGCAATTTAGTCGCCTCGAGCTCTTTCGCATGCTTGAGACCCAACAACGTCTCCTGCTGTTGTTTCATCTTTTCCAACTCCGCACTTGCCTGCTCCATTTGCGCGTTCAGCTTGCGTGAGACGGCGATTTTCTCTTCCGTCTCTTTCAAAGCACGCTCACTGTCCTCAATTTGCCGCTCCAGCTGCTCTAAAATCGTTTCATCGACGATAATCTGCAACCGCTTACAACTCTCCTCCAATCCAGCCAAATCGGACTTCTGTTTCTGCAACTTGCTCTGCAAATCCTTTTGCACGGCGGCCAGCTCCCCTTCTGTCGTTTTCAGAATCGTGATCGTGTCATCCAGCCGTTTTCTGGCAGTCAACACCACTTTTTTAGCCTCTTCGAGCTCATTTTTGAGTTTCAAAAGACTCTCTTCCGCCGCTTCATTGGTCAACAGTTGCGCCACCTTCTGCCCGCAAACCGGACAGACATCGCCGATTTTCAGCGTCGCACGCACCTGTTTCGCGAAATCATGCACGCTTTGTGCCGCTGAATCATAGCATTTCTGCGCCGAGTCTTGGGCGGCCTGTGCCTGCACATACCCCTGCTGTTCCTGCTGCATCTGCGCTGTCAACGTATCCGCAAGCGTTTGTTTCTCCATCAGCGTCTTCTTGAGGTTTTTAATCTCATTCTGCTGATCTTTCAGTGTTTGCACCGCTTTCTTCGCTTCGTTCAAATCGCGAATCCGGTCCTTTTGGTTGGCCTGCAACAAGGTCAACTGATTCAGATCGAACAATTTGGATTTCTCCTTCAAATCCGACAACACAGCCGATTTCTGATCGAAACCAGCCTTTGCCTGACCGATTTCCTCCTCTTTTTGTGCAAGAATCGTCTGAATGGCAGCCACCGTTTCCGCATTCTTTTGGAGTTTCTGCTTTTGAGCGACCACATTCTGTCCAAGCAGGGCAAACTGTTTGAGCTTTTCTGAAATGACAGGAGCGTTCGCAAAGGTTTCGCATTTGAAAGAGAGCGCATTGAGTTGTTCCTGCAATTGCTGCTTGACCGCTTCCGTTTGTCCAATGGTTTGCAACAAGAAGTTATAACCGGCTGTAAGTTTCTGATACTGAACACAGTATTGACTTTCCGTCTGCGCCAACGCGCTGGCGTTCTGACGCAGTTTCCGCAATTCGAGAAAAGCGTTGCGCTCATTTTCGGTCTGCTCCCATCGCGTGATCAGCTGCCGGGCACGAAGGTTATCCTCGGAATTCAATTTGGCTATCGCCGCTTGCCATAACTGCTCGGAATGGATGACATCCTCTTGTAAGACAGCAAGATGCCTCAGCCACGTGGCTTTCTGATTCAAAATATGGAGCTCTGAATCCAGCTGTTTGTTCTCACGATCGATGGCGTTGATTTGCGCTTGGTATTCGGCGATTTGCTCGTCATTCAGCCTCACAATGTTCTCATTTTGACTGTCAAGCTGCTCGTAGGCCTTCTTCTGTGCGTTATATTTCTCGTAAATCCGACGACCAATCTCCGAAAAGATGCTGGTATCGGTCAGTTTCTCTAAAATCTCGGCCTTGGCGTTCTGGTCGCTCTTCATGAACTTGGTGAACTCGCCCTGCGCGAGCATCGTGGTGCGGCAGAACTGCTCGTAGGTCAGTCCCGTAACGGTAATCACCTGCTGCTCAACCTCTTTCACCTTGCTCCATTGGCCGTTTTCGGAAGACAGCGACCATTCGATGTTGTTGAGATTGCCGTTGCGATTAATGGAGAAAAGGGTCTTGGCAGTGTAGGTAACACTGTCGTTTCCAACGAATTGTAGTGAACAGTAGCCCTCTTTCGTGCCGCGCTTCAGATACTGCCGCAGGTCGTTGATGGCGATGCCTTTGCTCTTGTCGCTGAACTGGAATTCGGGGTCAACGTATTGGTTCTCCTTCTTCTCCGCAATGCTCTGTAAACGGGGCGTTTTGCAGAACAACGCCATACAAATCGCATCCAAAATGGTGCTCTTGCCCGCGCCCGACGGCCCCCAAATCATGAAAATGTGCTGGTCCTCCGGCATCAGCCGCTCAAAATCGATGACGGCCTCCGCGATGGAGTTGATATTGTGTATCTCTAATTTCCTGAATTTCATAACAAACCGGTTTTATTGAGCCTGTTCTTCCCTAACTTCTTGGATGACCGTATGTAACAGCTCCTTCAACGTATCGTCCATATCCGTCTGCAGCGTATCGGTAAAATAGCGTTCGGCAATCTCGAACGGGTCCTTCTCGCGGAAC
This sequence comes from Bacteroidales bacterium, assembly GCA_017962275.1. GTDB lineage: Bacteria > Bacteroidota > Bacteroidia > Bacteroidales > WCHB1-69 > F23-D06. The sequence continues at coordinate 45,313 of JAGCVQ010000073.1, read as the reverse complement.
TCCGACAGGTTGAAGTCGGGCTTCTCAATGACAGCCTTACCGTCAGCAGCCGGACGGGTACACTTGTAGTCGCAATAAAGGAGATTTTCGCCCTTGTCGAGAATGCTGCGGATGCGATTCTCCGTGTCGGAGGGCAACCGCTCCGCCGACAGGATGTTGACCTGCACATAACCCTGACTGTCAGGAAGATTGTTCTCCAAATAGGCGAGTGCATCCTCCAATGGCGCGGGCCTTTCAGGAATCACATAGAATTTCCGTAGCGGCTCCAGCTCGATGGTCTTGGTTTTCGGCATATCTCCGTGATTCTCAATGGTTACCATCGTCACCGAATGCGCAAACTGCTCCTTGAAATTGAGCTGCACCGGGCTTCCGCAATATCGGGCTTTGCCGTTACCCAACGTCTGCGGTGTGTGGATATGTCCCAACGCGAAGTAGTCGTAATCGTCATCAATGTCGCTGAGACTCATGCTGTTGATGCCGCCCACAATGTCGCGACCGTTGAACGTGGTGCTTTCGTGCGCAGTGAAGACAGCATTGCCAATCGTGGTGTGCCCCATCAGAATCACCGGCAAGTTCTCGGTGTTCTTCTCCCGAATCTCCTTCAACACGATATTGTACAAATCATTCTGATAATCAGGAATGTACGGTATCGCGGCAATCCAACCTTTGCCCGGGATTTCGAGGATGTGCTTGTCCAACCGGTACTCCTCCCCTATCCTTTCCGCCGCCCCGATGAAGTGGGTGTTCACGCGCTTCCACACCCCCGACATGCTCTCGATGCGCGAACTGCTGTCGTGGTTGCCGGCGGTGAGGATAATCGGCATTTCGGGAGCTATATCGCAGATCCGGAGCAGGTTGTCGGACAAAAATCGCATGGAACTGTTGCCCGGCGTGTTCTTGTCGTAAAGGTCGCCGCTGACAATCAAGGCGTCAGGGCGTTCACTTTGGACAATCTCGCACAACTGATCCAGGAAAAACTGATGCTCTTCCTGCCTGTCGTAGTGGAAGTTAAGGACTTGCCCGATGTGCCAATCCGAAGTATGGAGAATCTTCATTCGATTGTAATTAAAACGACACTACAGTGACATTATTCCTGATTTCGAATATGCACATCCATCTGGTTGAACGGGATTTCCAAACCCTCAGAGCGGAAAGCGTTGTAAACCGCCTCGTTGAGCGAATAGAGGGTCGTCCAGTAATTCTCGGGAAGCGTCCAGGCATAGAGCCGCATATTAAGCGAGCTGTCCCCGAGCTTTTCCAACGTGGCGAAGGGGGCTTTTGGCTCATGCAGCACCAGCGGATTCTCATCGGCCACCCGCAGCATCACCTCCTTGGCCTTCTCCACGGACATGCCGTAGGCCAACCCCACATCGATGGCCACGCGCCGTTGCGGCAGGTTGAAATGGTTGACTAACGACTTGGTAGCCAGCTCGGTATTGGGCACGATGATCTTGCGGGCATCGTACGTGCGCAACGTGGTGTTGAAAATCTGGATACTCTCCACAAAGCCGGCGTATGAGCCCTGCTCAATATAGTCACCCACCTTGAACGGCTTGAGCAACAGGATGATAACGCCGCCGGCAAAGTTCTGCAACGTGCCTTGCAGCCCCATGCCGATGGCCACGCCCGCGGCACCGAGGATGGCGATAAAGGAGGTCATCTGGATGCCCATAATGCCCATCGCCGTGAGCACCAACAGCACCTTCAAGAGGATATCAATCACCGAATGCAAGAACTGCTGCAACGAAGGATCGACCTTGTGACGGTCGTAGGCCTTCTGCATGACCTTGTTCAGCAGGTTGATAAGTTTCCAACCCACAAACAGCACGATGCCGGCCATAATCAGCTTCGGCACATACAGGAACACGATGTCGTTCAAAAACTGCTTCGCTCCGGAAGCAAATGAATCCCAATTGGTTGCGGATGTATTTTCCATATCAAATCGATTTTATCAAAATGAGTCTTCCTGTGATTCCACCTTCTTATGTTTGAATTTCAAAGGGCCCGAAAAGGAGTACGTAATTCCCATCGAGAACACATTCTCCGGATTTTTAACCTGAATTTCGTTGTCAGCGCGAAAAAAGACATCCATCGAATGGCGTTTGTTGAAAATATACTGCACCCCGATGACGGAACGCAGCTGGTCAATGATATTGTCGCCGGGTTTATAGAGCCGCCACCAGAACTCCTCCGATACATACAGCTTTACATCGCTCCGCGGCACCGCCCAGGACACCATGAAACGATTGCGCATATAGGTTTTCGGGTTAAACCTGTAATCCCCGCGCCGCTCATCGCGAAACGTCGATTGAACCAGAAGTCGATAAGAGGGTTTCCATGCTCCAAACTTCTGAGAAACAGTCACAAAACCCTTCACCCGATGGCGGTTTTCATAGAAATGGTCCTCCTGGTTGTAGTAATTCAGGTAATTGTAGGCCGCCCCGACTTTAACCCACTTTTTCAAGAACATGTAGTCAGTGGATATCCCCACCTTGGCCCTGTCGAATTGGGGCGAATCTTTCTCATAGAGCACGAACCGCAACTCCCCTTCCAAAGAGACATGCCATCCTTTAAGAATTTTCAGCTCACATTCCGCCCCTCCAATACACCCCATCGCGTACGTCTGAGCTTTCGCCACTCGACATACGCACAGGATGACACACAGCACTATGATGAGCTTTTTACTCATTATTCTTCATTCTGCATTCTTCATTAAAAAAGGTTGTCCTTTTTCACTTTGGTGAGCTGATTGATCGTGTTCTCCGGCTGGTCGGAGGCGTAATAGACCTTCACGTAGGCGATGTCCTTGAGGTAGTCGATGTGGCCGACTTCCACGCGGCGGATGTCGAGACCGGTGCGGGACTTCAAATCGGCCATAAGTTCGTTCTGGCGGTCGGCATGCACCAACGCAACCTTCTCATACACAATGATCTTACTTTCCAGATGCGTTTTGCGGTGAATCGATTCGAACAGCCAAACCGCCAGCACGATGATCAGGTTCGTGATGAAAAGTTCGGTGTAGCTCACCGTCATGGCAAGACCGTTGATGACCGAAATGCCCACCACCACGAACAGGTAGGTCATCTCGCGAATCGGCACGGTCTCTGTCCGGTACCGTATCATCCCGAATATGGCGAACAGTCCCAACGCGAATCCGATCTGCACTTTCACGTTGTCCATCAGGAATATCAGGAAGAAAATCGTGATGCTGAACAGCATGAAGGTGAAATAGTAGTCACGGCGCTTGCTCTTTTTGTAGTAAAGGCAGCCCACGATGAACCAGCAGACCGCCAAGTTGAGGGCAAAGCGGATCAACATCTGCCACAAGCTCGGACCGTCGAACCACGGAATGCCGAAAAGACCTGTAGCGTCTTCAGCGAACTCGCTTGCAATGGAGGGATCAAACAACTCTGAATCAAATTGTATCATTGTTCCAACGATTTAATTATGTAATTTTTACCAGTTAACTTATTGACATACCGTATCTTCTGTTTGAAACGGTTGTATTTGAGATGTTCGTCGGTCAGGAGCATCCCGAGACAATATTTGCTGAGTCCCTTCTGCTGCACACGGGACTCCCGAAGGATGTCCTTGAACCTGGAATGCAACGTCCCGTCCTGCTTCACTTCGATAATCACCAAATCGGAAACATCTGAATCACAATTACTTAGATGGTTGTGGAAAGTGATTCCGAAATCAATGGTAACGCGCTCGGTCTTGGCCTTGTTCACCAACGTGATGCGCTGGAAGGCATTTTCCAATCGCGGCGACATCGGTTGGTCGGTCACCCAGACCTTTTCGCGAATAAAATCAGCAGACTCGGGAACGGAATAGAGGTCTCCCCACTGCTCCATGGGAATCCGGATGCGCTTTTTCTTGGTACGGCCGGTGTTTTTCTTGTTTTTGATCTCCAAGAAGGCGATATTGGACTCCACATAGATGCGTTGGCGTACCTTCTGACGACGAAGCCTGCGGTTGTGATGCATGGTATAGGTCACCGCATCGGGCGTGTCGAAATAGAGCGTCCTGTAGTTTGCAATGCGCTGACCCTCATTCTCTTGCACATAGAAATGCTCCCTCCAAAGCGGAGCCATACGCAACAGCGTCTCCCTGTTCGTGGGAAACTTGCTGTCCACGCGGTTCATCAGCTTCACAGAACCCATCGCCTCCAAGGAAATGGGGTCCATCTGCAGGAGGATGCTTTCCAAGGATTCCATCACTTGCCGCGAATGTATTCGTACTCCCTGACAGACAGCAGATTACCCTTCGTATTGTAGTTCAGCTGCCGCTTCTTGGTACCGTCGGCGTTGTACTCGATCTTGTGGACGCGATAGGGTTTGTTGTGCTCGTCATAGACCACCTCGCGCACCACGCGGTCGTTTGCGTCGTACTCGTAGGTGACGCGGGCCTTCATGCCGGAGCCGTTGTACTCAATCTCCTCCGACTTGCGCCCCTTGGCGTCGTATTTCGTGACATGGTCCAGATATTTGGTGCCCTTCGTCGGGGTTTTCCACGTCTTGACGGTGGTATTCTTGCGCAGCTCCTTCTTCTCGGAATCCTGTCCGTAAGAAACGGCAACGCACAACAACACACAGGATAATAACAGGATTATTTTTTTCATATTCTTCATTTTGGTTTCTAACCCCACACTGCGGCTCACGCCTTGTGTGGGGTTATTAAGATGTTGTCCCTTCGGGACTGCTCAATGAATATTTACATAAAATATATCGTTTCTATTCGTTCCCTATTGCCTAATGCCTTTTATGGTTTGACATTCACTTTGAACGTGTCCGGGAACCAGAAAATCTGGTCGGTTTCGGGAATGGAAATCGTTTTGGAGACCACGTAGGGAACCTCGTCCTCATCCTCGCCGAAGGTGAAGACCGTATAGTTACCCGGCGAAAGTTTCTGGAAAGCGAACACGCCGTCGAGACCCACCCGCACGTCGTCGAAGGAGTAGTCCTCGCCCTGCCGCTGGATGTACATGCGCTGCCCGTAGGCCCAGCCCTGGGAAATCACGTTGCCGTTCTTGTCGATGTAGTAAGCCCAGACGCGCCCCTTCACGATGGAGGTGCCGTAGGCCTTGCCGTCGTGGATGTAGATGTCGGGCACGGTGGTCGTCTTGCCGCGCTGCACCTCGACCGTCTGCGGAACCGCTACGCGCTCGCCGCCCGCCAAAGACGAATAGGCATAGACGGTGTAGGTGCCGGGACGCAGATAGTCGAACCGATAGAAGCCGGTGTGGTCGGTCTCCTCGTCATCCCCGTAAAAGTCCTGAGTGCCGTAAACCAGGAAAACATCCTCCTTGGCGGCCAGTACCGTGTCGGTCTCCAAATTGTAGTTGTCATCGGGGTGAAGCACCTTGTAAACAGTGCCTTCGATAGAGCCGGTGCCGCCAGGACCCTCGCCGGTGTTGCAGGAGACAGCCGCGGCGGAAAGGAGCACAAGCAGAAACAGGCGGGTTATTCGTTTGATTGACTTCATCATTCCAATTTCTAAAAACAAAGCGCAAAGATACACTTTTTGACATAGCGTCTGAGAAAAAAGATTAAACTAATCCAATAAAATCGTATCTTTGCCGTTTGATTAAAAACATAAAAAAAATGAAAAAGATCATCGCTTTAGCCATCATGATTCTGGGCTCCATCCTCATCTTCTCCGCCTGCGACACGCAGCACAAATGCGCTGCCTACGGCCACTACTCTTACAACATGCCGGCTGAGAACCCGGACAATCTGAACTAACCACCCGCCCTCATGCGAACGACGGGCTTGGGTCGGCTCATCCTCAAGAGAGCGCCGCTGACATTGCTGTTGGCGGTCGCTTGCTGTTTGTCGATGGCCCAGAACGTCGGGGAGTACTACCACGATGTGACCGACAAGGAGTGGAACTTCCAGATTATCGCACATACGGAAGGTCTCGGCGGCGGCTTCCAACACGGACGCACCCCCGACCTCTACAACAAACACTTCTGGGAGGTGCAGTTCATGGTCAACAAGCACCCCAAATCCATCCGCTCCATCAACGCCTTCTACGAAAACGTGCGCCCCATCCGCTACGGCCAGCTCTACTCGCTGTTCTTCCTGCAGGCCGGCTACGGCTACCAGCGCACCCTCCACCTGAAACCCTACTGGGGCGGCGTGCAGATCCGCTACACCCTGTCGGCGGGCCCCGCCCTCGGCATCGGCATCCCCAACTACGTGGAGGTGCTCAACTACAATACCGGCTTCTCCGAAATCGTGCGCTACGACCCCGAGAAGCACAACCTCAACAACATCCTCGGCGGCGCCCGGCTCTACAACGGCATCTCGCAGACCATCTTCCGGCCCGGATTCTACGCCAAAACCGGACTCGTTTTCGACTTCGCCAAGAACGACTACAAACTCACCGCCCTCGAAATCGGTCTGCAAGTCCAGATGGTCTTCCCGTTCATCCAGCAGATGGCCTTCAACCCCGCCAAGAAATGTTACCTCACCGGCTATCTTTCCTTCAACTTCGGCAAGAAAAAAGGCCGGCACGGGTGACGTGAGACGTGAGACGTGAGACGTGAGACTTAGGACTTATGAACTTTGAACCTTGAACTTTGAACCTTGAACTTTGAACCTTGAACTTTGAACCTTGAACTTTGAACCTTGAACCTGGAACTTTGAACCTGGAACTTTGAACCTTGAACTTCGACTATGAGAAAAACCATAATAACCGCAATTATCATCGCAATCACCGGACTTTTTACCAACATTTCCGCCCAAAACGACTTTGAAATCGTCAAGAATGTCGATATTTTCATCAGCGTGCTCAACGAGCTGAACGACAAATACGCCGACGAGATTTCTCCCGGCGAACTGACCCAGACCGCCATCAAGGCCATGCTGTTGAGCCTCGACCCCTACACCGTCTATTACAACGAGGGCGAAATCGAAACTTACCGCATGATGAACGCTGGTGAATCAGGCGATGTGGATGTCACCCTGAAAGTCATTGACAAACAGCCGGTTATCATCGATATGGTGGGTGAAGGTCCCTCCGCGAAGGCCGGTCTGCGCGTCGGCGACCGCATCCTCAAAATCAATGGACAATCGTCCGAGAGCCGCGACATTGACGCCCTCATCCTCGCCATGCGCGGGCAGCCCGGAAGCACTTACACCGTGGATGTTTTCCGTCCGACCGACGGCAAGAACCTGACGTTCAAGGTGAAACGCGAGAAGGTGAAACAACCCAACATCCCCTGGTCCGGACTTCTTGGCGACAAAGTGGGCTATATCAAGCTCAACCAATTCCTCGAAAACGCCGGACAGGAAGTCTATGACGCCTTCAAGAAACTCAAAGAGGACGGCATGGAGTACCTCATCATCGACCTGCGCGACAACGGCGGCGGTCTCCTCGGCGAAGCGGTCAACATCATCGATCTCTTTGTGGGCAAGGATGTTAAGGTAGTGGAAACGAAGGGCAAGATTGCGGAGATGAACCGGATTTACAGCACCCGCAATGAGGCGGCCGACGCAGATATCCCCATCGTGGTGCTGGTCAACGAACACAGTGCCTCGGCATCGGAAATCGTCTCCGGCACGCTGCAAGACCTCGACCGCGCCGTCATCGTCGGGAAGAAATCCTTCGGCAAGGGTCTGGTGCAGAAGGTCTATCCCATGGATTACAACACCAGCATGAAGGTCACCGTGTCGAAATACTACATTCCCAGCGGCCGTTGCGTGCAGAATATCGAGTATTTCGACCGCGACACCACCAAGGGCGGTTACAAGATTCCTGATTCATTGGCTGTTGCATATAAGACCAAGAACGGACGCACCGTCTATGACAAGGGCGGCGTGGAACCCGACGTACCCGTGGCGGACGAGGACGTGCCCGACATCCTGACCGCGCTCATCGAGGATCAGGCCATCTTCGACTTTGCCAACGACTACCGTGCGAAACACGAAACCATCGCCAAGGCGGAGGACTTTGTCGTGGACGATGCCATCTACAACGATTTTCTGCAATTCCTCAAAGCGAAAAAGTACGATTACACGACCGAAATCGAGAAAAAGCTGGAAGAGCTGAAAACCGCTGCCGAAGACGATCATTCGTTCGCGGGCATCCAAAACGCCTACAACCAGCTGAAGTCGCAGATCGAAAACCTCAAAACGCAGGAACTGACCACCCAGAAGTCCGAAATCGCCCGCGCCCTCACGCAGGAAATCGTCTCGCGCTATTACTTCAGCACCGGCAAGCTCGTCAACAGCCTGCATCACGACCGCGACATCGAAGCCGCCAAGAGCGTGCTGCTCAATCCGAGCCGCTACCGCGAAATCCTCTCCCCGAAAAAATAGGAGATGCGCCGCGCCGACTTCCACAACCTATTCTACCTGCTCGGCACCGTCACCTTGGCGGCAGCCATCCCGCTGTCGCACTTTCTCATGGGACTGGCCCCTTTCCTCCTGCTGCTCAACTGGATAGCGGAATGGAACTGGAAGGAAAAACGGATTCGATTGCGCAAAAACCGTCAAGGACTTTGGTTCGCGGCCTTCTACCTCGTCTACGCCATCGGTCTGATTCACGTCACTGACTGGAACGCGGCCGGCAAGGAGATGCTCGGCAAGCTGCCGTTCCTCCTCACCCCCATTGTAGTCATCACTTCCAAACCGTTTAACAACAGACAGTTACATTGGATATTCGGGGCTTTTGTCTTAGCCACGCTGTTCGGTTGCTGCTGGAACTTCGGCTACGCCCAAACCCACACGTTGAACGACTTCCGGGAGATGTCGCGCTTCATCGACCACATCCGTTTCAGCCTCTGCGTGACCTTTTCCATCATCCTTTGCCTGCATTTTCTGACCAACCTTCCGAGAAACATCTCAGCCACCCATATTATCTGCATAATAATCAGCCTATTACTACTCTTCTACCTGCTTTACAGCCAAACCCTTTCCGGCATTGTAATCCTGATGGTTATCGCGCTCTGCTACCTTATCCATCTTATTGTAAACCAAAAGGATAACAAGACAAAACGGGTACTTGGCGGAGCTCTTTCCTTGACCCTCACCGCCACCATCGTCTATACCATATATATATCGTACGACTATTTCCACGTGAAGGATCCCGCACCCAACCGTTCCGCGCTGACTGCTTCGGGCAACCCCTACACTTTCGAGGAGGATCCGATGGTGGAAAACGGCCACTATATCGGCCACTACGTGTGCGAACAGGAGATGCAGACCGCCTGGGCCATGCGTTCAGACTCGGCGTACGACGAGGTGACGGCCTCCGCCCTGCTGCGCTACCTCAACTCACTCGGTCTGCGCAAAGATTCCGCCGCCGTGATGAGCCTGAGCGACAATGACATCCGCAACATCGAGAACCACTACGCCAACGTCTATTACACGCGGAAAGCCAGTCTGCGGCGGGCCTTGTACGAAACCTACTTCGGATTCACGCTGTACGGGAAATACGGCATTATCAAAGAGTCATCGTTAATGGAGCGGGTGGAGCTTTGGCGGGCGTCGTGGCAGGTCATCCGCGAGCACTGGCTGTTCGGGATCGGCATCGGGCAGCAACGGGCGGCCCTCGACCGACAGTTGGAGATACAGCACTCACCCATCGCCGGCAAACGGCTGGGTCGCGGCAGCCACAACCAATTCCTCACCTACTGGCTCGCCGCCGGCATCATCCCCATGCTCTATTTCTGCTTCATCTTGGTTTATCCCTTCGCGACAATGAGGAGACGAGTCTCTTTCCTCTATTTCGCCTTCATCGCCATGATGTTCCTCTCCATGCTGGTCGAAGACACCCTCAACGCCCAAACCGGCCTCATGCTCTTCACCACCTTCACCCCAATCTTACTATTCTGCGGCACCCCCAAACCCAAACTCTAACCCCTAACCATGTAACCATGTAACCGTGTAACCATATAACCGTGTAACCATGTAACCGTGTAACCCTTAACCCTATAACCCTTTAACCCTTTAACCCTAAACTCTAAGCTTCAATAACCAATAACCTATAACCAATAACCATTAGAACAATGCCCGGCCTCTACCTCCACATCCCCTTCTGCAAGTCCAAGTGCGTTTACTGCGGATTCTATTCCACAGTGAACCAAAAGGATATGGAAAAATACCTGACAGCGTTGGATACGGAGATGGTTTTGCGGAAGGACGAAACGGCGGGCGATAAAATCCGGACTCTCTATTTCGGCGGCGGAACCCCTTCGTTGTTGCAACCCGCTCAACTACAGCATATCCTGGACAATATTCATCGGAATTACACCATTAATCCCAACGCCGAAATCACGATCGAGGCGAATCCTGAACAACTCACATCCGAGCATTGCAAGTCGTTGAAATCATTGGGATTCAACAGGATAAGCATCGGGATACAATCCTTTCACGATGACATATTGCAATTCTTGGGACGCAAGCATACCGCAAAAGAGGCAATGCAAGCCGTTGAGAACGCGCATGCTGCCGGTTTTGACAATATCTCCATCGACCTGATTTACGGGGTGAATGAACGTGACAATACGCTATGGCAGAAAGAGTTGGACATAGCTTTCGGCTTGCCCGTCAAACATTTTTCCGCCTACGCGCTCACCGTGGAGGAGAACTCCCTGCTCTACCGCCGCATCCATCAGCACCGCGACGTGGAGCCCGACGAAGATTTGGCTTCCGTACAATATAAAATATTGTCGGAAGCAGTGACCAATTCGCGGTTCGAACAATACGAGATCTCCAACTTTGCGGTAAAAGGCTGGGAGTCAAAGCACAACTCCGCCTACTGGCATAGCGTGCCGTATATCGGATTAGGGGCTTCGGCGCATTCCTTCGACGGGGAGCACCGTTCATGGAACGCCCCCACCCTGTCGGGCTACTTCGCCCAAATCGAGCGGCGGAAACCCTGTCACGAGCGCGAGACCTTGACCGACATCGACAAGCACAACGAGTTCATCCTCTTGCGGTTACGAACCGCTTCGGGCATTGACTTACAGGAAATGGAGGGACTGTTTGGCGCAGTACAGGTCAAGTCGCTACTCTGTTACTTCTCTTCGGAAGTCCCGGACGAGCACTACATCCGCACCCCCGACCGTCTGCACCTGACCGCGCAGGGACTCTGGTTCGCGGACGGCATCGCCAGCGGCGCATTCCTGACGAACGAATAGACCCACACAGGACTTACACAGGAGTTACACCGGAGTTGGACCGGAGTTGGACCGGAGGAAGAGACAATATATGATCTGTTTTGTAGAGACGCAAAATTTTACGTCCCTACACCTCGCGAATAGTCATTATCAGAACAGCGTCGGCTCCCACTTCTTGAGCCCCGCGACTTTCGTGGCGGCCTTGGCCTCCTCGTTCAGGAACTTGATTTTGCGGGAGATCCCCCAACGGAAGCCCCCGAGAGAGCCGTCAGTGCGGACAACGCGATGGCAGGGCACGATATACATCACCGGGTTGGCCCCCACCGCCTGTCCCACCGGCCGTGCCGATTTGGGTCGGCCTATGCGGTCGGCAATGTGCTGGTAGGTGGTCACCATACCGACGGGAATGGACAACAAATCGCGCCACACCTCCATTTGGAAGGGAGTGCCGTACAGATGGAGACAAAGGCTCGGCACCTTGTCATAGCGTTGTCGGAGCAGCAACAGCGCCTTCTTGTGCAGGGCCACGGTACGACAGCGGAACCGCGCCTTGGGGAAATGCCTTCTCAGGGTCGCCTCAGGCTCCCATTTCATCGCGGCGGGCATGAGGAAACAGATGCCCTTGGCGGTAGAGGCAATCAAAACGCGCCCGAAAGGGGCGGCGTAGATGCTGTAGCTGATGGTGAGGGGCTTCCCCTTGCCCGAGAACTCCTCACGCGACATCGGCTCTATCCATACGCGGCAGTGTTTTTCGTCGTTCATTTCAGCTGAATTTGACGGCAAACCTTAAATTTGCCGCTGCAAAGGTACAAAATAATTCGTATGACAATATTTCGTGGCAGATAATTCTGTATGTTTTTTTTGTACTTTTGCCTTTTGAAACCAAACTAAGAATACTATGCCCGAAATATGCAGATTCTATGGTATCATCATTTTGATGTTCGCAGATGATCACAATCCGCCCCACTTTCATGTAAGATATGGTGACCAACGAGCCGTTATTTCTATAAAAAAGGGAATTGTTACTGGACAAATGTCCCGAAAAGAGCTTGCTAAAATATATACATGGATGGATTTACATTATAATGAAATCTTAGACAATTGGAATCGTCTCAAGAACGGGCAAGAACCATTATCCATTAAACCGTTAGAATAAAACATTATGGAAGATTTTGGATTTTTAAGAGTAATAGATGTAGAATATCTTCATGACTACGTGATGAAACTCGAATTCAACAACGGAGAAATCCGAATAATGAACTTTGAGCCTCTTTTGCATGGCAAATTTTTCGACGAACTCCGCGACAAGCACAAATTCATTCAATTTGCATTGACACCATGGACTTTAGAATGGTACAACGGGGTGGATTTTGCTCCCGAATTTCTTTATGAGCACAGCATCTCAACGAAAAATGATGATTTCTCGCATGTAAACCAAGTGGCGGAGGATCCCGCACCTTATAACGAATAAATAATCACCGAAATATGAAAAAAATCTCCCTTTTGACCATCATCCTCGCAGCCGTAGTGCTCTTCGGCTGCCAGAAACCCAAAGCCGTCGTCGTCATTCCCGAGCCGGTGGAAGTCACGCCCAAAGCCGGACAGTTCACCATCGACAACAAGACGATGCTCTGCTTCGAAAACCTCGGCGCGGACGGTGCCGAAACCTCGAAGATGATCCGCGACCTCTACGAGAGCTACTTCAAGATGCGACCCAACCTCGGCGATGCAGAGAGCGCGAAAAAACACTCCATCCTGTTCAGTATCAGCAAGAAAGAAATCAAGGACATCGGCGATGAGGGCTACAAAATGCTGGTGAAATCCAACAAAATTGTCGTGGAGGCCAATTCCACCGCCGGACTTTTCTACGCCATGCAGACGCTGATGCAGATGGCCGGCACCGACAAGCTGGCTGACAGCAAAACCTTCGCCGTGCCTTGCTGCCAAATCACCGACTACCCGCGCTTCGCCTACCGCGGCGCCCACCTCGACGTGTCGCGACATTTCTTCGACACAGCCTTCGTGAAGAAGTACATCGACATGCTGGCGTTCTTCAAGATCAACAAGTTCCACTGGCACCTCACCGACGACCACGGCTGGCGCATCCAAATCGACAAATATCCGGCACTGACCTCCGTGGGCGCGTGGCGACCCGAGCGCACTTCGTGGGACACGCTGCATCCGGTATTGCCCGATGAACCCATGACCTACGGCGGCTTCTACACCAAAGAGCAAATCCGCGACATCGTGCGCTATGCCGCCGCCCGCCACATCGACATCATCCCCGAAATCGAGATTCCCGGCCATTGCAGTGCCATCCTCGCCGCCTACCCGCAGTACGCCTGCGACGACTACCCCTACACCGTGGCCGTGGGTCCCTACTGGCCCCCGAAAGCCATCATGTGCGCCGGAAACGACGGGGTGCTCACCTTCTACAAAAACGTGCTCGACGAGGTGGCGGAACTGTTCCCCTACCCGCTTATCCACATCGGCGGCGACGAGGCCTTCAACGACAACTGGCAGGTCTGTCCGAAGTGTCAGCAACGCATTCAGGACAAGGGACTTAAGAACGAGTTCGAGCTGCAACAATGGCTGATGAACCAGATTGAACACCATCTGGATTCGCTCGGCAAAAAGGCCATCATTTGGGACGACATCGTATCGGAGGACATGGTGAACACCTCCACCATTATGTGCTGGCAGGGCCTTGACGTGGCGAAAACCGCTGCCAAACACGGTAACGACGTGATTATGTGCCCCACCACGCACTGCTACTACAACTACTACCAGAGCAAGGACAAGGACGAGCGGCTCTGCATGGAGGGTTACGTCTCCTTGGGCAAGGCCTACTCTTTCGACCCGATGCCGGAAGGGCTCAGCGAGAAGCAGGCCAAGCACATCCTCGGTGGGCAGTGCAACCTCTGGACCGAGTTCGTCAACGACCCCGAAACGGCCGAATATATGATTATGCCGCGACTCTTTGCGCTGTCAGAATGCGTTTGGAGCCCGAAAGAGAAAAAAGACCCCCAAAAGTTCGCCATGAAGGTCGAGTTTGAACGCAATCTGATGAAAAAACTGGGATACAAACCGTCAGACAGAACGGTGATGGAACCGTAAAGTTTCAACGGTAAAGGGAACTACCGCTGTCACCGCAACAGCTCCGCCCCGACCACAGCCGCCGAGGCGAATGCGAAAAACAGGTTGTAGCCGCCACACACACCATCCACGTCCAGGATTTCTCCTAACAGATAGAGATTCTGGACGTTTTTTACTTTAAAACGGTAGTCGATTTCCGACAGATCGATGCCGCCGTGGGCCACCTGCGCCGTGTCTAAAGAATAAGTGTCTGCAATGGGGAACGTCAGCCGGTGGATGTCGAAGGGATGTTGCTGATAGAAGGCGGCCAATTTCGGGTGCAATAATCCCGTAACATTTTGATTGTTACGCAAATATGCGCTAATATCGAAATTCTCGTCCCAGTAGGTGAGGTTGATTTCCAGGCGGCAATCATGGGTGGACGACAATCTGCGGTAGTAGGCCGACAGATTCATGATTACAATGCCGGACACCCCGTCATCTTTGAACGTGATTTCCCCGAACTCTTTGTGAATCAGTTTTTTGTCTTGAAATAAGGAGACAATCGCTTTGGTGCGGCAACCCGACAATGACTTGGGATAATTCTCCAAAAGGAAACCGGCCAAAGAGGATTGCAACGGATTGGTTTTCAGCGAAAAATCTTGCAGATAGCCGTTATATCCCCGCTGGTTTTTGGGAATCATGCCAGCGGGCGATCCCGAAGCGAGCACCAGCACATCAAACTTCTCGGGTTCATCGTCAATTATCCACTTATCACCCTCTTTCACAATATGTTGAATGTTATGCTCCGTTTTAAGGTGTATATTGTCAGAGGCGAAGTCAGTCAGCACATCCACCACCGTTTGCGAGAACTGCGAGGCGGGATAGACACGTCCTTCCTCGTCGGCGACGGTCACTAATCCCCACGCAGCAAACTGGTTTTCAAGCTGTTCCGGGGTATAGCGGGAGAGCAAATCAGACACAAAAGCCGGCTGGTTGTAGTGTTCAGGACGGATGTCTCGGTTGAAGATGTTGGCCTTGCCGCCGCCTGAAGCCCGAAGTTTCGCGCCCACCTGCCGGTTTTTCTCGAACACGGAAACCTCCAAGTTTGGTGCCTCGGATAACTTCTTCGCTAAGAACAGTCCCGACGCCCCCGCCCCGACAATGGCGATATGTTTGTGCTTACAACTCATTCTTCGTCAAGGAATTCGCGGATAGTGTGGAGCATCTCGGCACGGGCGTCGTCAAGATTGTCATTGACAATGATCTTGTCGAACTGAGGTGCAAACGAGAGTTCGTATTCGGCCTTCTCCACCCGTTTTCGCAACGATTCTTCCGTTTCGGTACCGCGCTTGCGCAACCGGTTCTCTAATTCCTGCACGGTGGGCGGCTCAATGAAAACCGCCAATGCGTTGTCGCCGAAGAACTTCTTGATATTGAGACCGCCCTTCACATCGACATCGAAAATCACGACCTTGCCCTCATCCCAAATGCGGCGGATTTCGCTCTTGAGAGTACCGTAGAACTGGTTGTGGTAAACCTCCTCCCATTCGAGGAACTCGTCGCGGTCGATGCCGCGTTTGAAGTCATCGACGGTGAGAAAATGGTAGTCGCGGCCGTTGATCTCGCCCTCGCGCATGGCACGGGTGGTCGCGGATGTGGAGAAACGCAGCTCGGGGAGGAAGTCCAGCACATGCTTGACGATGGAGGTTTTGCCAGCCCCCGAGGGCGCGGATACGATGATTACTTTGCCTGTCATAATCGGTTGGATTTTGGAGCGCAAAAATACGAATTTAATGGATAATTGAGAATGGATAATGGATAATTATTGGGGTCGCTCGTTATGTTGGTGCGTTATGATGGCATTTTGGGCTTCGAAACATAGAACCGCAGCTGAAACATCCTTCCCAATCATTATCGAAGCCCCGAACAATTATCCATTATCAATTATCCATTATCAATTAAAAATGTATCTTTGCCGTTTCAATTGTAAATAGTGACGACTATGGGAAAATTATACGCAAGAGTTGGGATTCTACTGACGGCAGTGTTCTGCGCCGCACTCTTCTGCGGGTGCAAACAGCGCGTGGCGGAGGCCGACTACCAAGTCATCCCCCTGCCGAAGGAGATCGCCCTGGCGAAATCGGAACCGTTCGCGCTCTCCGAAACCACCGTTATCTTCTACTCCGAAACCGACACCCTGCGGCGCGAGGCCGAGTTCCTCGCCGAATACCTGTCGGATTTCCTGCGCGAAAAACTCCAGCTCAAGCCGATGACCCAACAGACAGCCTCCGGCGTTTACCTGATCATTGACACCAACACCTGCCAGCGTCCCGAATCGTATCAGATTGACGTCTCCTCAAGCAAAATCGTCGTCCGCGGCGCAGACCGCCCCGGCGTTTTCTACGGCATCCAGACCCTTCGCAAAAGCGTCCCCGCCGGCGAAAAAATCGATGTCGTAAACTTCCCTGCGGGCACGGTTCGCGACTATCCGCAGTTCGCCTACCGCGGCATGCACCTCGACGTCGGTCGCCATTTCCTCCCGCTCGATTCCGTGAAACGCTACATCGACATGATGGCGCTGCACAATATCAACAAGTTCCACCTCCACCTTACCGAAGACCAAGGTTGGCGCATGGAGATCAAGAAGTACCCCAAGCTGACCAAGGTCGGGGCATGGCGCAGCGGCACCGTGCTTGGACGCAACACCAACAGCTACGACACCATCCGTCACGGCGGCTTCTACACACAGGACGAGCTTCGCGACCTGGTGGCCTACGCTGCCGAACGCCACATCACCATCATCCCCGAAATCGACCTGCCCGGTCATACGCAGTCCGCACTGGCCTCCTACCCGCAGTTCGGCTGCACCAGCGGTCCCTACGAGGTGTGGCGGCGCTGGGGCGTCTCCGACGAGGTGATCTGCGCCGGCAACGAGGAGGCTATGCGCTTCTTGGAGGATGTCCTCAACGAGGTGATGGACGTTTTCCCGTCGGACATCATCCACATCGGCGGCGACGAATGTCCCAAGACCCGCTGGCACGAATGCCCGAAATGTCAGGCGAAGATCCAGGAGCTGGGATTTCACACCACCGGCCGCTGCACTGCAGAGGATTACCTGCAAAGCTACGTCATGAACCGCATGGAGAAGGTGGTGAAGGCTCGTGGCCGCCGCGTTATCGGTTGGGACGAGATTTTGGAGGGCGACATCAGCAAGACTGCGATGATTATGAGCTGGCGCGGAACGGCTGGCGGCATTACCGCGGCCAAGAAGGGTCACGATGTGGTGATGACTCCCGGCGACTACCTCTATTTCAGTCAGGGCCAGTCGCTTACGCCTGAGGAGGAGCCTGTCTTCGCTGACGGCTACCTGCCTGTGGAGCGGGTCTATAAGTTCCAGCCGCTGCCGGACGAGCTCAACGAACGGCAGAAGAAGCACATCATCGGGGTGCAAGCCAACATCTGGGGCGAGTATGTCCACAGTTTCCGCGACGTGGAGTATGACGCCCTGCCGCGTATGGCGGCCTTGGCGGAACTCCAATGGTGCAAGCCGCAACAGCGCGATTATCAAGACTTTGTGAAACGGTGCTTCAAGATGGCGAAAATCTACGACATGTATGACTACCACTATGCGCACCATATTTTCGACCTGCAGGCGGAGGTGGAGCCCGACTATGAAGAGGGCTGCATCTTGGTTATGCTCTCCAAGTTCGGTGACGGCGAGATCCGTTACACGCTTGACGGCAGCGACCCCAAGAAAGGGGAACTCTACACCGATCCGGTGGAGATTCGGAAAAACACCGACTTCCGGGCCATTCTGATTCGTCCCGACGGCGCGACTTCGGAATATAAGACGCAGTTCCGTTTCTCGAAATCGTCGATGAAACCGATTTCGCTGAAGGAGCCGCCGCACGTGAATTACGCCTACGACGGCGCCCCCACGCTCATCGACGGGTTGCACGGCAGCCAGAACTACCGCACCGGCCGTTGGATAGGATTCTGGGAAACCCCGTTGGAAGCCACCATCGACTTGCTTCAACCCACTGACATACAAAAAGTTGCATTCAGCACTATCCTCAACATCAACGACTGGATTTACAACCCGAAATCCTGCGTGATCAGCGTTTCCGACGACGGCGAGGAGTTTCGCGAGGTGGCCCACGTGGACTATCCGTTGGCCGAATGGGGCAGCGAAAGCACTATTGAGCGTCACGAGATTCCGTTCGAAGCCGTACGTACCCGCTATGTGCGTGTGGCCATTACCGGCCACCAACTGCCTGAAGGACATACCGGTTACGGTTACCCGGCTTGGATTTTCGTTGATGAAATTGAGGTGGAATAATTTTTGCCACATTTTTTGATTTTTTTCGTTATGCAGAAAATAGAGAGGATACGAGGCGTTTTGATGATTAAACAATATTCGAATATGAAGAGGTTTCTTTGGGGAACGATTATCGTTTTGGCATTTTCCATAATGCAGGCGCAGAACCAGAATCTGACGGTGACATCGCTGCAGGGAACGCATGTGGACACCATTCTGCAACACCACTTGCAGGGCGACGGGGTGATGATTTCGGGCTTTCCGGATCCGGATGTGTTTGATGCGTCGCAGAAGGGCAAGTTCAACAACCAATCTGGCAACGTCACGTACCCTCAGATAGGGACGTTCAACCGTAACGGTTTTTCCGCGTTCCCCTTCGCTACAGGGCTGGTGCTGACAACCGGCAATGTTTCCGTGGCAGCAGGTCCCAACTCCAGTTCCGGATCCACCAGTTCTGTCTCGAATTACTATACGGAATCGCAACTCGGCCCGTTGGCCAGCAGTAGTATCAATGGATCTGCTTCCTTGGAGTTCGACTTTATCGCCATGGCCGATGAATTCGCTTTCAACTACATTTTTGCATCCGAGGAGTATCCCGAATGGGCTTGTTCCTCTTACAACGATGTCTTCGGTTTTTTTCTGACCGGTATTGACCCGGTGACCCTGAATACCACAACGAAGAATGTGGCCATTATTCCCGGCACGGTGACGGCCGCCAATCCAAATGGACTTCCTGTCGCCATCAACACCATCAATGCGGGCCCAGGTAGTTCAGGCTCCGCAGGCAACTGTATTCCTCCGGGCTCTTCTGCCCCATATTCTTCTTTTTACGTCAGCAACAACCTATCTTCAGGTGTGGAATATGATGGTTACACTACGGCACTGACTGCCGGTGCCACCATTTTCAGCTGCCAGACCTACCACATGAAATTGGCTGTGGCCAATGTGGGCGACAACAGCCTCGACTCCGGTGTGTTCCTCGAAGAGGGCAGTTTCTACAGTCCCCACGTGCAGATCGGTCAGGACTGGGGATCGTCAGAGGGTGGCGACACCCTGGTGCAGAACTGCCGTAACCTCGACCTCACGTTCAGTATCGAACGCCCGGCCATCACCGCCAACACCTCCATCGTGATTGAGACGGGAGGCGATGCGGTGTTGAACGTTGACTATTCCCTGATCAAGCCGAACGGGGACACCATCGACATCGAAAACAACAGTTTCAACTATCCTCCCGGCGATACTGTGCAGCTGGTGCACGTCAGAATGCTGCCGTCCGTTCAGTTCTCGAACCCCAACCAGGTGAAAGAGGTGCGGCTGTACGTCGTCACGCAGGGTTGCGACGGTTTCGCCAACTTAGCTCCTCATCTCCGGACATACGACACCATCATTCTGCATCTGCGCGCCAACGACAGCGTGCGCTTGCGCGACACCGCCTTCACGGCGTGCGACACGCTCCGTTACGTAGAGGTGGAGAAACTGAGAGGTTCCGACTCTGTGGTCTTTGAGTGGATCCCCACCACGGGCATCACCCATCCCGACCGGCTCGCCACCGAGTGCGAAATCACATCGAGCGGCACCTACAAAGTGGTGGCCCGTGACCAGTGGAGCTGTATGACTGACACCGCCACCGTGCAGGTGACCATTGTGCCGCGACCCGAGATCGACATCACTTACACACCCGACCACGGATGCCAGCCACTGCCGGTGACCTGGCAGGCGCAATACAGTCCCAACTACGCCACCCTGCTATGGAACATCTATAACGACAGTACATACACCTACATCGACTCTACCGCCACCTTGCACACCTCGTTGGCCGACGAAGGTTACTATTCCGCAAAATTGACAGTGACGACGGCTCCCGGCTGTTATGATTCGCTGGTGCTGAACAACATCGTCCACGTGGCCGGATACCCGCACGCCGACTTCCTCTTCAGTCCGTCGGAGCCCGAGAACGGCGAGGAGGTCTTCTTCTTCGACCTTTCCACCGGCACCAACATCACCAACTACAGCTGGAACTTCGGCGACGGACATTCCTCGTACGTGCAGGAGCCCTCGCACGCCTATCATCTGCAGGAAAGCGACCTGATGACGGTGCGGCTGATGGTCACCAACAGCGACGGCTGCAGCGACGACACCATCCAGATAGTGCCCGTGGAGGACAACTTCGCCTTCTTCGTGCCCAACGCCTTCACGCCCAACACCGACGGTTTGAACGAAGTGTTCCTGCCCAAGGTGCACGATGTGGTGAACTACGAGTTCATCATCTATGCCCGCGACGGAGAGCTGATTTTCTACACCAACGACCCCGACACGGGTTGGGACGGCACCCTTGGCGGAAAACCCGCACCACAAGGCGTCTATCTCTGGAAAATCAACTACGCCCGCATCGGAACTCCCGATGAGAAGAAGGTGCGAACGGGAACCATAACGTTGATACGATAGCTGATGTAAGATCTAAGACGTGAGACGTTGGATTGGAGAGGGCGAATTCCTTAGCCAAACATCTTAAGTCCTACGTCTCACGTCTTACGTCTTTTAAAAACACAACGTATTCAAAAAAAGAGTACTTTTGCGGTTTGATTATTTTGACAGGTAGAATTCAATAAAATCAACAATCAATGGATAAACTGTTACACATTTCAGGATCACCACACGTGCACAGCGACGAGTCTGTGAAGAAGATCATGTGGTCGGTGGTTCTCTCGCTGGTGCCGGCGTTGCTGGTATCCGTCTATTATTTCGGGCTGCCCGTCATCATCCTCACACTCGTCTCCATCGGATGTTGCGTGCTGTTCGAATACCTCATCCAACGTTTCATGCTGCATCAGAAGCCGAGCATTGACGACGGTTCGGCCGTGGTCACGGGTCTTCTACTGGCCTTCAACGTGCCCTCTAACCTTCCGGTTTGGATTATGGTGGTGGGTGCTTTGGTCGCCATCGGCATCGCGAAGATGCCCTTCGGCGGTCTGGGCCACAACCCGTTCAACCCTGCTTTGGTGGCGCGTGTCACCCTGCTCATCGCCTTCCCGGTGCAGATGACCTCCTGGCCGGTTCCGACTCCCCTCTGGAGTTTCCACTTCGCTGACGCCGTGACGGGTCCCACAACCCTCGGTCTCATCAAGGAGGGCGGCGACCTGACGCAACTTCCGACCTACGCCAACATGCTCCTCGGACAGATGGGCGGCAGCTTCGGTGAGGTTTCGGCCATCGCCCTGCTTATCGGCGCGGCCTTCCTGCTCTGGAAACGCATCATCACGTGGCACATCCCCGTGTCATTCATCGCCACGGTTTTTGTGGTGGCCGGCATCTTCCATCTGGTGAATCCGGAAGTGTATGTCAACCCCTTCATCCACGTGCTCGCCGGCGGCCTCATCCTCGGTGCCTGCTTCATGGCCACCGACATGGTAACCTCCCCGACCTCCCCTTGGGGTATGATCGTGTTCGGCTGCGGCTGCGGTCTGCTCACCATCATTATCCGCCTCTTCGGCGCATATCCGGAGGGTGTCTCTTTCTCCATCCTGCTGATGAACGCTGTGGTGCCGTTGATTAACAAAGGCTTCAAACCCAAACAATTTGCTCACTAACCCTAAAATTCTATCGATATGGCAAAGAATGATTCTATCTGGAGATTAGTGATTGTGCTGACATGCATCTCCTTGCTGGCGGCATTGGCATTGACGGGCGTCTATGCCCTCACCAAAGGACCTATCGAACAGGGTCAACTGGAGAAGAAACAAAAAGCCCTGCAGGCTGTACTGCCTGATTATGAGGGCACTGTACGCGATACTGTGATTGTGGATGCCGACAACGAAGAGATTCCCGTGCATTTGGCCATCGGCAAGGACGGCGAACTTTGCGGTGCGGGCATCGAGACCTACACCAAGAAAGCCTTCTCGGGTCGCTTCGATTTGATGGTCGGTTTCGACGCGGAAGGTGCCATCGTCAACACCGAGGTCCTCAAGGCTAACGAGACCCCTGGTTTGGGCGACAACATCAACAAAAGCAAAAGCGACTTCGCCATGCAGTTCAACCATCAGAATCCTGCAGATTTCAAACTGGTGGTGAAGAAAGACGGCGGCGATGTGGATGCCATCACGGCGGCCACGATTTCGTCACGCGCCTACTGCGACGCGGTGCAACGCGCTTACGACATTTTTATGAAAATAAAGGAGGATTATCATGAGTAACAGCAAATTAAACATACTGACCAAGGGCTTTTTCAAAGAAAACCCGACCTTGATTTTGGTGTTGGGCTGCTGTCCGACGCTGGCTGTCACCACCTCGGTGACCAACGCCTTGGGTATGGGCGCGGCCACGACCTTCGTGCTGCTGATGTCCAACATGCTCATCTCCGCACTGAAAAACGTCATCCCCGACAAGGTGCGCATCCCGAGCTACATCGTCATCATCGCCACGTTCGTGAGCATGATCGATCTGCTGATCCAGGGTTTCCTGCCTTCATTGTCCGCCAGCTTGGGTGTGTTCATCCCGTTGATCGTGGTGAACTGCATCGTGCTGGGCCGTGCGGAGGCTTTCGCCAACAAGAACACCGTGCTCGATTCGCTGCTTGACGGCCTCGGCATGGGTATCGGCTTCACCATCGCACTGACGCTCATCGGTGCCATCCGCGAGATTCTGGGTTCCGGTTCCTTCCTCGGCTACCACTTCATCCCGTCGGAGTACAACATGCTGATCTTCGTCTTGGCTCCCGGCGCGTTCCTCGTCTTCGGTTTCGTAATGGCGGCAGTGCGCTTCATCGTGAACAAGAGAGAGGAGAAGAAGAAACATTGTGAGAATTGATAATGGATAATGGATAATTGTTGGGATGCTCGTACTCACTACAATATTCGATTTCTACTTACCAATCACAAATCACTGTTCACTGATCACTGTTCACTGATCACTATTAAACAACAAACGAAATAACAGAAAAAAATGGAATACATATTAATGATCATCGGAGCTGTGCTGGTCAACAACATCATTTTGGTGCAGTTCCTTGGTATATGCCCGTTTTTGGGTGTTTCCAGCAAGGTGAACACCGCCCTCGGCATGGGCGCGGCCGTCACGTTCGTCATGGCGCTGGCCACGCTGGTCACCTCGCTGCTGCAGAAGTATGTGCTGGTGCCGCTCGACATCACCTTCCTGCAAACCATCGTCTTCATCCTGGTCATCGCCAGTCTGGTGCAGATGGTGGAGATCATCCTCAAGAAGGTCAGCCCGTCGCTTTACCGTGCGTTGGGTGTCTTCCTGCCGCTGATCACGACCAACTGCGCCGTGTTGGGTGTCGCCATCAACGTGACCCAGCAGACCATCATCCCCGGCCACGGTTTCTCCGTGATTGACAACACGTTGTATGCCGTCGCCATCGCCATCGGTTTCACCTTGGCCATCACGATTTTCGCCGGTCTGCGCGAGCAACTCGAACTGGTGGAAATCCCCAAAGGCATGAAGGGCGTTCCGATCGCGCTGATCACCGCCGGTATCCTCGCCATGGCGTTCATGGGATTTGCGAATTTGGTGTAATAGACGTGAGACGTAGGACGTTAGACGTTAGATTTTGACGTAAGATTTAAAACGTAAGACGTAAATGGAAGAGACAAATTCCTCTGTAGAGACGGTGCATGCACCGTCTCTACAATCCAATGGCAATACGTCCCAACAAACTTCGAAAAAACTCCGCAAGAAGCGGAGTTTGTGGAAATCATGGAAACGGCTGAAGGGACACAGCAAATTCTATCTGATTGTGTTACATCTGTTTGCGCTGGTGGGTGCGGGCATCCTCGGCGCATGGGCGTTTTTCGAACTCGGCTTCACCAACAACAAGGGCGGCGCCGACCAAAACAATCGCTACCTATCTGAAAGACAGAAATATACATCGCAGTCGGATTCGATAGACAGCCAAGAGCAGATTCTCACGGATTACCGCTCGCTGTCCGTTTTGCGGCACTTCTATCCGAAGAATGCCGACCTGATCTTCAATGCCGCGCAATACAGTGACCGTCCCACGGCCATCAGCGAGATGCTCTATGCCGCCAACATGTACATGCAGGACGATGAACACGCCACGGCCTATCAGAAGATGGTGGACGATATCAACAATCTATTGAAAACCAATAAGATGTCTCCGTTTGAAGGAAATGTGGTTCCGTGGATGAACGATTCGGCATGGCCGGCGTTGAAGGCTGCCATCTTGAAAGATTCCGCCGTGATTTATGAAGCCGCCCGTCTCACCGGGGTTGAGCCCCGCCTCATCGTGGGCTGTCTCGTAGGAGAACAGGTACGGCTTTTCAACAGCAAACGCGAAATGTACAAACGCTACCTCGGCCCGATGAAGGTACTTTCGGTGCAGTCGCAGTTCTCGCTCGGGGTCAACGGCATCAAGGATTTCACGGCCATGCAGGTGGAACGCAACCTCACCGACACCGCCTCCATTTTCTACATGGGCAAAACCTACGAGCACATCCTCGATTTCCAGACCGCTGACCACCAATCTGAGCGGTTCAACCGGCTCACGAATTACCGAAATCATTTGTACTCATACATTTACACGGGTTGTATCCTGCATCAGACCATGCTGCAATGGAAGCGTTCAGGATACGACATCACCAATCGTCCCGACATTCTGTTCACCCTTTTCAACCTCGGGTTCGCAGCCTCCAAACCGGGTCCCGACCCACAGTGCGGCGGCTCGCACATCACCGTCCACGATGAGATTTACACCTTCGGGGTGATTTGCAATGACTTTTATTACTCCGGCGAACTGGCCGAACAGTTCCCACTGAAGGCGAAACGCTTTGCCGATGAGTAAGATCGAGCTTTTGTTGCCTGCCAAGGATTTGGCCTGCGGAATCACCGCCATCAACCACGGCGCGGATGCTGTCTATACGGGTGCGCCTGCGTTCGGGGCGCGTCAGGCGGTCGGCAATTCCCTGCAGGACATCGAAGCCCTGGTGAAACATGCCCACCTCTACGGCTCGAAAGTGCATGTCACCGTCAACACCTTGCTGTACGACAACGAGTTAGAGTCCGCCCGGAAGCTGCTTTGGGAACTCTATAACATCGGTGTCGATGCCGTGTTGGTTCAGGATCTGGGACTGTTGACGCTTGATATCCCGCCCATCGCCTTGCACGCGAGCACGCAATGCCACAACCATTCGTTGGAACGCATCCAATTTCTCGAAAAGTTAGGTTTCACCCGTGCGGTACTGGCCCGTGAAATGGATTTACAGACTGCACAACAGATTCATAAACAGACCGATATCGAATTGGAAGCGTTCGTGCATGGCGCATTGTGCGTCTGCTACAGCGGCCAGTGTTACATCAGCCGGATGATGACAGGACGGAGTGGCAACCGAGGGGCCTGCGCTCAGATCTGCCGAACCCGCTTCGACTTGCAAGATGCTGACGGTAAGACTCTTATCCGGAACAAGCACCTGCTCTCGTTGAAGGATATGTGCCGCGCCGATCACATTGAAGAGATGATGAACGCGGGTATTTGCTCTTTCAAGGTCGAGGGCCGGCTGAAAAACGAGAGTTACGTCAAGAACGTCACCGCCTACTACCGTCAGCTCATCGACCGTATATTGGAAGAACGTCCCGATTATCAACGGGTTGGCAGCGGCACCACCCGTTTCTTCTTTACTCCCGACCTGCACAAGACCTTCAACCGCAACTTCACCTCCTACTTCATTGAAGGTCAGCGCGAAAAGATGACCTCGTTCGATACACCGAAGGCGATGGGACAATTTGTCGGGTATCTAAGGCAGCGTGGCGGGAAGTATTGGTTTGAGGGATTAGGCAACAGCCAACAGCCAATAGCTAATAGCCAAAAGCCGAAAGCTAACAGCCAACAACCAATATCCAACGGCGATGGTCTGTGTTTTATCAACGAGCAGGGCGAATTAGAGGGCTTTTTGGTCAACGGAGTGGAAGGCAATCGCATCATTCCGCAGAAGCCGCTGTCCAAATTCACCAAAGTGGCGTTGTACCGAAATATTGACAAGCAATTCGAGAAGATTTTGAGTGGAAAGACCGCTGAACGGAAGATTGCCGTGGATATTCTATTCGAAGAGCTCACTGATCGTGTTCGGGTTACCATGACCGATGAGGACGGATGCACCGCGATTGTGGAGGACAATGTGGCGTTGACGGCCGCGCAGCAGCCCGAGAAGATGGCGGAGACATTGCGTACGGCGTTGTCGAAGTTAGGCGGCACCTCGTTCGAGGCACGCACCGTCACCATTCCCAAATGCACGGCTTTTTTGCGTGCCGGATATATCAACGAACTGAAAACCAAGTTGGTGGAACAGTTAACAGCCACCCGTCTCGCGCATTTCCACCCCAAAGACACGCCGTTACAATACCATCCCGAACCTCTCTTCCAGCGTGCCGATTATCTGCGGAACATCACCAACGAGGCGCATCGGAAGGTGTATGAGGATTTCGGGGCCAAGGAAATCGAGTACGGTTTGGACAAAACCGAAGATTACGCCGGCAAGTCGTTGATGACCTGCAAATATTGTCTTCGTTACGAGTTGGGTTGGTGCAAGAAACTTCCCCCCGAGGCGAACTCTCCGAAAGACCCGTTGTATCTCATTTCCGGCAAGCACCGTTTCCGGTTGGTGTTCGATTGCGGGCGATGTGAGATGCGGGTGAGTGATGATGAAACGATTACGATTCTTTGATTCTACATAAAAGCAAATCGCCGCAGTTCGATTTCACCTCTTCATATATCTCTTTGCAACGCTGTTCGCTCATTTTGTTTTTCGTGCCCACCGCTATCATATCTTTCAATGTGGGATTTCCCGTTCCGTTGACGGAAGTGGCGTGCTCTCCGTTATAACCCTCCGTGCAAAGCGTCAAATCGTATGCGG
This sequence comes from Bacteroidales bacterium, assembly GCA_017962275.1. Lineage (GTDB taxonomy): Bacteria > Bacteroidota > Bacteroidia > Bacteroidales > WCHB1-69 > F23-D06. Next base: position 17,910 of record JAGCVQ010000073.1, on the reverse strand, counting down.
GCGCAAGATGCCAGGAATAATGTCCACTCTCAGTCTTTGTAACCATAAAACTGAAGTTCTTGCAGTGGTCATCCTTGTTGTCAGTCAAGTAGTTGAACACCATGCGTCGAAACAACTCTTCCACTTCTTTAGCGCTTTGAGAGAGAAAACCAGTCAACGCAAGCAAGTTTGTGTAATCGAGATACGGCATGGTCAACGACAGACAAAGCAAGCCACCTGCCGTAGCCGTATGGATACGCTCGCCGCTTGGTGCGATATCGAAACGTCGTGTCGTAAAATAGCGTCCGTTAATCAGCTTACAATCAGGGACATTGATACCACATTGTCTGGCCACCTCATTGTAATGGAGTTCCTGCTGCCCGATGTCAACGGGGTCGTAATAGTGACGGAACTTTATAAGCCAATGACCTTCTTTATCACTGAAAATGGCTTTGGGACGAGCCCCTCCACTGTTTCCACTTTTGTAAAGAAGCAAACCTGCATCAGTATCCTGTTGCTCCTTCAGCACCTGCAATGCTTTCTCTTGGAGCAAATCAAAATCAACTGTATCAACTTCTTTAATTATCTTTTTTTCAGGATGATAGGTTAACGCCCCCATACCACCATCCCCAACGATACTCAATCTGTCGAGGGCAGAAAGGTCTGCGTCGTTGATACCTTCGCGCAACAACGCCTTGTGAAGCAGATAGCGACCATAACCATCGGGGAGGCTGTCTTCAAAGATGCCGAAATTTCCATGAAAAGGCTGATGTTTGGCAATAAACAATCCTGTTTTCAAAGGAAGTTCCAATGGCGATATGCTAAATCCGTCAGACAACCACGATTTGTCATATTCAAAGGCGCACAGACGATCATCGGGAGTAAGAGACAACGTTCCGACAGTCCTGTCGTGATATTTCACAGTTAATTTATCCGTTTTCATTTCTTATATGCTTTTGTTTTACCAGAATTCTTGCGAATTTGTGTCAGTTCTTCCATGGTTGAGTATTTTGGCGTGGCAAATAGCCCTTTGATTTCAGAGGCGTAGCCCAACGCCGTTGCCAATCCTATCAGGTTTTTCAGAGAGATCAGACCTTTTTGCTCAAAGCGTACCACGTTGCTCATGGCGACTCCCGCACGTTCGGCCACCTCCTCGCGCGTCAATCCTTTCTCCACCCTGCGATGGCGAAAATCATTCGCAATTTGCTTGCCAACATGGTCGGCATCCTCAAGCAAATAGCCCTCAAGAACTGATAACATATTATCTATTTCCTTATACATACCGCAAAAACAACCAAAATATTATCAGTTGCAAAGATACGATTTTTTTGATCACCTCGGCCAAAAAATCCACACCAGCAACACAATTTGCGCCACCAAAATCGCCGGCACACCGTAGCGGAATTTCTTGTGCTGGGTCTTGTGGTGCCACACGCGCATCCCCAGCCATGCGCCGATGCTGCCCCCGACCGCCGCCAGCCCCAACAGCACACTCTCGGGAATCCGCCACCGCGCCCGCTTCGCCTTCCACTTGTCGATGCCATAGAGGAGGAAGGCGAGGACGTTGACAATCAGAATAAGAGATAGTATCACTCGCATTTCCTTATCTTTTTTCCCTGATTATCAATATGATAAAAACTCTTGCCATCTAAAGAGACAAGGGCAACTCCATCCCGAAAAACGGACGCCTGCTCGTAAACAATCGGTATCACTATTTCACCTTGTTCGTTAATATACCCACTTTTTCCATCGAGATCAACCACAGCCAATCCTTCATGAAATGATGTTATGTCATCATATTTAGGCTCAATCACAAATTCTCCCTCTTTGTTAATCAATCCCCATTTGCCTTTTATTTCAACAGGTGCTGTGCCGTTGACAAATGGATATGCATCGTCAAAAACAGCGTTGATAATCAAATTCTTATCTTTGTCAATATAGCCATATTTCTTACCTATTTCGACTTCTGCGAGTCCTTCGCTTAAATATGCCTTAGTGCCATTAAACTCAATCTCATTTGCATATAGAAATCCGTCATCACTAATCTTTTCCTCCACAAACTCCCTGAAATGCAATATTTGTGCACTTCGGACTGGATTGAACAGCAGATGCTCGAAATCTTTCTGTTTCTGCGACAGACTGGTGTTCTCCAACTTGTCCAACAACGCCTTCCTTAAATCGGCTGCATTCTCTATGCCATTCCGTTGTTTCAAAAAATCAAAATCAGGGGCGATTTGTTGCCACAAAAAGATCGTGTCGTAAAAATCACGTCCTTTGGCTCTTGCCAACAATGCCGAAAGTTTCATGGACAACAAGGTCTCCTTTGAAGGCACCGTGACCGAAAAGAAAAAACCACAGCGATTGACCAAAGCCGTTTGAGGGATATAGTCCACCCCCTGAACTTGTGCCTCAATCTTCATTAGAAACCGTTCCTCGCGATGACCTGTAAGATTCATTTCAAAGAGTAGTTCTGGGAAAAAGATGTTGCGACGATACGCCGTTAGTTTTGGATTTTCCTTGTCCCGAAGTTCCACTTTTAGTCCCTGAAGACGAAGATATTCCGCCAAAGAATCCGTCATGCTGATGAATTCCTCGGAGGTCAAACCTTTGCAGTCGAAGCCCAAATCCTCCGAAAAACGATCAATTCCATATACAAGACGGAGATTCGTTCCCCAGACAAACACCAACTTTGGCGCAAAAGGGGACTGCATCAGATGCTCTAATGCCAAAAGCTCCACATATTCTTTGAGAACATGCTTGTGAAATGCAGCATTCGCCGCTATTTGTTGAGGATAGAATGATAACAGTGAGGATAAATCAATCATTTCTGTATGTTTTTAACAGTAGATTCACTCTATATTGTAACGCCTTAACGGCACTTTGCTCGGAATACGCCAGCAATCGGTCTCGGTCCAACTCTTCCTGCATCCACCATTCATCCAAACGGAGTTCCATCAATGCTTCCTCTGTGTTGTATTGCGGGTAAAGATACAGCAGGTCGAGGATGGCCTTTTCGGGAAATGCGAGCAGGTAGCTGCCATGCGGCGACAGGATCATGGGCTTGTAACCGAAGAACAGGGCGGGCTTCACCGTTTGATAGCTGAACTCGCCGAAATCGTTGCTGTAGGTGGCTGGACGATTGGAAGTGACGCACATGATGGATGTCACCGCTTCAGGAATAATGCCATAGAAAGACAATGCGGTGTGTAGGCTGATATACGACGGGGTGTATATCCGCTGCGCCACATATCTTGCTGTTTCAGGACTACCCTTGAGGTCGCTGAAAGCATACCAATCTTGCCTCAACTTAGACAAATAACCCTTTTTCACCCAACGGAAAAGGTTGCTTCTGTCGAAATCAGGCTTCCAGGCACGGATTTGGTAGATATTGAAACACCCCACCGTATGCCACTGCTCTCTGAATTCCAAATAGGTCATATCATTTTATTCAAAAGACGCTGCAAAAATACAACTTTTCTTGAATAAAACGATAATCATAGTAACACCAAATAGACATTTTTATAACACGTTGAGAGCTGAAAATGTGTATTTTTGCGCCGCCATTCAGATTAGTGTAGCCTTATGATAACCAAGATCGTGCTCACCGGCGGTCCGTGCGCCGGCAAAACCACCACCAATGAACGTGTGGAGGAGTTTTTCACCAAGTTGGGATATGCCGTCTTCACGCTGCCCGAAGCCCCCACGCTGTTCATCAAGGCGGGTGCCGACTTCCTGACAAAGGACCGGAACCTTTATTTCGAGATTCACAAGAGTATGATGCGGTTCCTGCTGCAGATGGAGGAGTCGTTCTACGAGATTGCCGAAGCGACCGGCAAACCCGGGCTTATTGTCAATGACCGCGGTGCGATGGACATCTCGGCCTACATGGATCCCGCCGACTGGCAAGAACTGCTCCGCGAAACCGGCCACACCGAGGAGGAACTTATGGGTCGATACAAGGCGGTTTTCCACCTTTGCACCAGCGCGAAAGGGGCCCCCAACAGCTACACGCTGAGCAACAACTCCGCCAGAATGGAGGAAACCTTGGCGGAAGCTATCGCAGTGGACGACAACCTCATCAAGGCGTGGGCAAAGCATCCCAATCTCCACCTCATCCAATCGGAAGAGTTCGTCAAGGACAAAATCGACAACGTACTGCTCGGCATCGCCAAAGAACTGGGCATCCATGATTCCGTAAAAGAGATGATTCTTTGATCTGAGGCAAAAGGCAATTTGCAACAGGCAATAGTAGAGACGCAAAATTTTGCGTCTCTACGGACGAAAAGAACGAACGAAAAGAACGTCATTTCAGAACCGATACATTCCCTGCACTTTCACCTCTGTTTTGTACGGCTTGTCAATATAGGTCAGGCCGCTGCCGATGTCATTTCTGTTCAGATAATGCGTCCGGGCCACACGGAACCAGATGCTGAAGTTTCGTATTTTGTAGCGTAACAGCAAGTAGGCCTTTATTCCCTGATAGTAGTATGAGCCGACCGTAAAGGCGTAATAGACATCGTTTTCGTAAGCGTAGAGCCGCTCATCGTAGCGGTCCGTATCGAAATAGGCGATGCGCAGATGCATGCTGAGCTGTGGCTTCTTCCAGTTGAACGCCAAATCTTGGTACATCAGAATTCCTTTGTGCCAACGTTTTTCAATGCAGGGACCCCTGTTGAACACCATGCTGATCTCGGTTTTGGTGTCTAACCAGGGCAGGGGATTGCAACTCCATTGCAGCCGGAACCGATGCCGACTCTGCTCCCTCAGCCGATGCAAATAGGTGTCATCGCTCTCGTTTTTCGACTTGGTCCGCCATTGATAGCGAACATACAGCAGATTCTTCCCCGGAAGTCGGCAGCTTAACGCCACACCGGCATCCATCCCCTGTGCGGGTGCATCGGTTTGGTAGCTCAACCACAATAACCGAAAGTAGTCGCAGAAGAAGTCTGCCTCCACGTTTTTTGACAGGACGAGATGCCCCGTCAAATACGTCCCGAACTCACCGCAGTCGCCCGAGGAAGTCCGGAAGCCGCTACCCATCGGGGATTGGTAGCCGGTGGCGTAATAGCGTATCAATGCCGCCATCTGGAATACGGGAGCCACGGGGATGAGCGCAGCCTGCAGCACGGCAGGTTTTCCCTTCTCGCTAACGGCCCCCTCTCCGAACAACAGTACCTTTCCGACCAACGCATGGTACGACACACCGGCGTTCATCTGCTTGGGTTGCCCTAACGACCGCCATTTCTCCCCGACGTTCGCGCTGTCGTCATATTCCCCGTAGCAGATGGCCTGTGCGCTTACCGAGAACTGTGCCTGTCGGTAGGAAAGCGACCCGCCGAACGCGGTGCGGTTGCTTTCGGTGACGGCTCCGGCAAAACCGCTCCCCGACCACCGCGTGTTGCCCAGCGTGAACGCCCCTCCGCGGAAAAGCTCTCCCTCGTTCGTCGTGGCCACTGCGCGAACCCCGTCACTGAAACGCCGTATCGTTGTCACCCCGCCCCCTTTGCCCGACATCATCGATGACCCGATTGCCAGTCCCTGCCCGAAATTGAGTCGATAATCCCCCAACACAGCATATTTCAGCCATTTGAGATTCTTCACGAATACCGAACCCGAATAATGGTCGAAGCCCTGTTTCTGGTCGCCTCGGAAAAACTGCTCCCCGGCATCCTTCTCCCCCGCAATGCGGAATCCGAAATGCTGCCGGATGCTGAAGTCGTAGCGGAACTGCAGGTGCGCAGGCGACCCGTCGTAGTGGTTCGACCGGGAAGTGTCGTAACCCGCTTGTCGTTCCACCACCTGACCATAGCGCACCCACAACACACTCTTGCTGGAACGCATCAGTTCCCAGAAGGTCGGCCGTCGTTTTGGCGGCGGTGCGATGACGGTTATCTCCGCCAGCCTCCTCATCTCCTCATCGCCAAATCCATCGATGGCGGGAATTTCATATACGCTGTACAGAGGCCCGAAAGTCTCTATGTACAGCTGCAGTTGATAGTACTGGTAATCAGACAAATGCAACTGACTGACCGCCACTTCATAACTCAAATCATTGAGATTGGGCTTCTTGTTCATCCGCGCTGATTCCATCACCTCCAGCATCTCTTCCGAGACACTTTCCGGCACCTCCATTTCCTCGATCTGGAATTCCAAGTCATCAATGACGTTTTCCACCAGCTTAACACTATCTTCTTGCGAAAACAGAGACACCGGTAGTGCGAAAATCAACAAAATCGCCATCAAGCATTTGCTTTTCATCGTTATTATTTTCATTTCACAGTTGTTCACCTGTCATTATAATCTACTCATCGTCTAATCGTTTCATCGTGAAAATAGAATCCGCCAATCTCAGAGGAGACGGAAATGCGGTAATACCAAGCAGCGTTAACAGAGACCAAAAAACGTTTGATTATCCATCCGATGTAAATGCCAAGGCGGAGGTTGGAGCATTCGGCGGCGAGCAACAGCGGCGGAAACGGCTGGGTCATGAAGCGGCAATCCATCTCCCAACCGCCGTGCAGTTCTTTCGACATCGCAAAGGCAAGCAATAGCTTCCGCACGGGCGTATAGGTACACCCGATGGAGAATCTCAACGGGATAACATCTTGGCCCACAACACCGTAGCGCATCATAAACGGATTATAGACCGTGGCGTCGAACAGCAGTTTGGGCGAAGCGCTGCACGCAATGGAGAAGTCCGTGCAGAGGGAGTGCCTTGACGGATAGTCTCGGGCATGCGCCATCAGGTAGAAGACCCTCGCCGTCATGGCGAAGCGATCGCCGAACTGTCGCCCGTAGCCGGCGGACATCTTCAATTCCCCGTAATTGGCGTATCCGTAGTGGCTTACGGATACGCGAAGCACGTTTTTGTGCAGGGTGAGCTGCCCTGTGATTTCCGCTGTCGTCATCTCCTTGGTGCAGAAGTCGTTGCGGATGTGGAGGGCCGCATACGATGGGACGAAGCAGCCTATTGACGGCCTGTCGGTGGCGGTTTCGGTAGCGAAAGCGCGGAACAGCGCATCCTGCGACAGGCAACGGATCGGTGCCGCGAAACACAAATGGCTGATAACTAATAATTTCAATATTATTTTCGTTTTCATTATTTGAATAAATTGTTTTATTGCAAAGATACAACAATAAAAAGCCCTTGTCAAGTTAAAAATTGTTAATAATTTTGTATCTTTGCCGCCATGAGTGACCCGAATAAAAACATCCGCATAGAAGATTACGACTACCCGTTACCGGAGTCGCGAATCGCCTACTATCCTGCCGAACAGCGGGACAGCTCCAAATTATTGGTATTCAACAAGAAAGAGAATACAATCACAGACTCTGTCTTCCATAATCTCCCCGATTTCCTGTCAGAGAACCATTGGATCGTGTTCAACAATTCCAAGGTTATTCACGCGCGGCTTTTGGTACATAACGCCACCGGTGCCGCCATCGAGATCTTCTGCCTGGAACCGCTAAAACCCACTTCCGACCCGGCTGTCGCGTTCACCTTGTCGGGCAGCGTGACTTGGAAGTGCATGGTGGGGAACGCCCGTAAATGGAAACACCCTATCGACATCGAAGTGCCTTTGGATGAGAGGGTTATACACATTCAAGCCGAGCGCGGAGAGGCTGTGGAGGGTACCTTCGAGGTCACGTTCTCATGGGCCGAAACGGAGGTTTCCTTTGCCGAATGGATCGAGGCATACGGGAAAGTGCCGCTTCCACCCTACATCCGCCGCGATGCGGAGGACAGTGACACAGAACGTTACCAGACCGTCTATGCCCGCCACGATGGCTCTGTGGCCGCTCCCACCGCCGGTCTGCATTTCACGGACGAACTCTTGGCAACACTTGTGGCCAAAGGCGTTCAAACAGAGTACGTTACGCTCCACGTGGGCGCGGGGACCTTCAAGCCGGTCTCATCCGAAACCATCGGAGGCCATTTCATGCATGAAGAGAAGATTGTGATCACAGAAGACTTCATCCGTAAGTTGTTGAAGAACAAAGACAAACAGCTCATTGCGGTGGGAACCACGGTCACAAGGACGCTCGAGTCGCTCTTTGTGGTCGGGGCGAAGCTGCATCTCGGTCTGGAGAATCCGCTATTGGTGGAACAATGGGAAACCTACGAGAACCCAGCCATACACGAAGTGACATTGGATCAGTCACTTGCAGCCATTTTGAACTATCTTGAGAAACAGGACACCGACATGTTGCGGGCAGCCACACGCCTCATCATCCTGCCTACCTACAAACGGCACATTGTCAACGGACTGATTACCAATTTCCACCAGCCGAAAAGCACCCTTTTATTGCTGATTTCCAATTTCTTAGGAGACGAATGGCACCGCATTTACCGCCATGCCCTGGACAACGGTTACCGATTCCTGAGCTACGGCGACGCCAACCTATATATATAATGTAAACGATTACGGCTGGACCATGTTCTCCCAGCGGTGGAACGTATTGGACTGGATGTCGTAAAAGACATTGTAAAACGTTCTGGCCCAATAATTTCGCGTACCGATACCGGCCGGACTTTTCAAAAACTTTTCACAAAGGACGACCTCTTGGATTTCCGTTTGGTTGATTACCACCCAGATAGAAGCGGTTTTCACCGAGGAATCAAACGACTCTACCACAAACATCAGGGAGTAAGGCAGCGTGGTCGGCAGTTTTAATGTTGAAGCGTACTCAAGCATCTGGTCGTCCGAATAGACGTGTTTCGAACTGATGACATTCGTAAGCAAGTCGTTGACTTTTAACGCTTTGTTTAATTTGGTGATGGTACTTAAGTTATACTGCATGACCGGTTTCCGGAAACTCATACGAATGTCGTATTTTTTCTGGTCATTCAAAATCAGCATGTTCCAGTCGTGAAGATAGTGCTGCAGAATCTCCTGGGAAAAGTCGAAACCTGATCGGGTGAATTTCGCTCGTGAGAAGTTGATACCGACCCACAGAATCTCCTTCACCTTCAGGAAATCTGAAAAAAGTTGTTCGTTTATATACATAGCTGGTCGGTATTAGTGAAAAAATATCAGTTATAAATCATATAGACTTCCATTCGGATTGGATACGGCAATACTCTTGGCGATCATCAGAAGAGTAAAGAGTCGTTTTATATTCGTACTCGGAAACAGTTTCGGTATGGACGGCATAGTGGTCGCCCAACTTGGCTTGAGACAGGAAGTTGACTGTCATGCCGGAGACACGATGCGTATGGCGGAACTCCTCCTTCACCGCATCGAACGCCCATTGGATGTACCGGGCGTTGTTGACGTGGCGGTTAATATCGATGTCGGAAGCCACCACCTCTTTGGAATATCGCGGTTCTTTTGGAATATCCAACGCGCTGATTTTCGGAGGTATGCGGTCGATGGCGTTGCGTTCCTGCGGCAGGAAACAGCCGTCGAACATGCTCATTCGCTGAGGCCGGCCGTTGGCGATGTCGAGAATGGCCCACACCGAACTTCCGGCAACGAGCAGGTTTCCATCAACATCCAACATCTCGTAGTCGCGGGGAGAGGTGGCCGCATTGGAATTCTTCACCCAAGTACGTAACCGCACCGGCTCCGTCCACTTCGGCAACCGGTTGATTTTCAACTGAATCTTGGTAATGACCCAAAAGTAGCCCCGCACCCGCAACTCGTGCCATCCTGCGCCCAAAAGGGATGCGTGATTGTCGCTCATCTCCTGCAGCAGGCTGAAAAGCGCACTGACGGTGAGCTCCGCATTCTCATCCACAAAATAGGAGGGGATTTGGAATGACTTTTCGAGAATCGGGATGATGTCTGTCATTGATGGGTTGAAGGTTAAAGGGTTACACGGTTATAGGGTTATGGGGTTACCATTGGCCGTCGTAGGTTGTCCAGAGTTCGTCGCCGAGCTTCCAGGCGCGTTCCACAGCCTCGTTGCCGCAAATGTCGGTGAAGTTGGTGAGCACCTGTACAGCCTCCTCATAACGATCTTGCTTGATCAGCTCCATCGCCTCTTGTTCGATGACATAGTGTTCCTTGATGAACTCTTTCTGCAAGGGCTGCCATGTCTTATCCACCGTCACGTGCATGTCGCCCCAACGCTGTGCGGCGATCGTGCCCACACGGTTGAAGCCCCACCAAGCGGACTCCCTGCTGAATCCCGTGAGGCGCCCATCCGTTTTATAGGTGGACGGGAGATCCGTAACGTTGGCATAGATAGGCACATAGATGGAGGAAGCCACATTGTCGAGGGCAAACCAGCAAAGGGCACCGACCTCATCGGGCAGCCAGTTGCGGCATTGAATGATGGTGGCATAGACGGTAAAATGGACAGCGATACTGCGTTCACCGCGCTCATTCCAGCCTCCGTTGATGCGGTGCAACTTCAGCTCGTCGAGCTTCATGAACGGATTGGCCATCGGGGAGATGACGGTCTTGCCGTCTTTATCGGTGACGGTCAGCGTTTTACGCATGTCGTAGGGGGTGCCTTCATAGAAATCTCTGAAAATGCTCATCATCTTTTCGAGGGTGACGAGCGTGTCGGGTTTCACAGAGAAAGGATAGTTTTCGGCGTTGGGGTCGAGGTGGAGGGAGGGGGCGACGAGATCGAAGACGCGCCACTCGCGACGGCGGCATGCCATCGACGTACGGGTTTGCGGTGCGTATGCGTATGCGAAGCGGAAGGTCGATTTGCCATCCCACCAGCCGTTATCGCGGGCCAGCGAATAGACATTGTCGGAGGCCATGAAGTAATCCTTGTCCTTGAGGTTGATTTCGCGGATGGTGGAGGCGTTGGCATTGACAGCCACATGATCGTCGGGCACGCGCTGTGCCGCCCATACCGCGCCTAACTTGCCCCTGCCGGGACCGAGGATCTCCAGATGCCACACCTCATCCTTGTCGGCGATGGTCAGGCACTCACCTGCGTCAATCCAGCCGTATTTCTTGAGCAGCACGCCGGCAGTTTCGATAGCTTCGCGGGCCGTACAGCAGCGTTGCAGCAGCAGCATGCAGAGCCGCTGGCAATCAATGAGACCGCTGTCGGACTTCAGTTCGGGACGTCCGCCGAAAGTCGATTCGCCGATGGCCAACTGAGCCTCGTTCACGCAGGGATAAGCGGTGTTGAGGAACTGGTAGGTGTGCTCTACCTGCGGGATTTCACCCACGGGAATGTTATCATAGCGCAACATCTGACCGGGCTGCTGCTTCTTTGCCCACTCGCGCTTGTAAAGCGTCTGCGTGGCACCGGGTTCGTAGTCCTGCTCGGGCGTCACGTAAATGTTCGTGCGCGAACGATGGCTGTCGTCCGTATGCGAAGTCATCACCGATCCATCGGCAGAAGCCTTCTTCCCCACCGTGATGGAAGTGCACTCCATGCCGTCCGATTCATAATCCGCAACACTCTGCGCCTGCAGTGTCACGCCCATCATCAAGGCGAAAACAATCCATAATGTTCTTTTCATCTCCATATTTGCTTCATCATACAAGCGGCAAAGATACGTTTTTTTTAGTTATGATTTTCTTTCTGAAAAAATCCGGCTATCGCATTTTTTGGATTAAATCGACACCCCGGAGAAGCATTTTCAAACCGAAATCAAAACCGGCCTAGTAGAAACCCTGGTTTTTCCTTCCCTTTTGTCCAAAAATCGTGCACCTTAATTTTTAACAGTTAATTGTTAAAAATCGAAAGTAAAAAATATTTTAATTATATAGGCTCAACTATACGGAATTTTTATATTTTTGCCGCAGTGAAAATTGAAGCTCAATGATGAAAAATTTACTATTAATAGTTAAAAAATCAGTCCTTTTGATCTTCAGAGGACAAATATCCGATTGTCATCGCTCGAAATTGACCGAATATTTAAACATCGGAACTTTCAGATTCACACGCATTTGCATAATCCTTTTTACAATTAATTCATAAAAAAACGGCTCTATGAAGAAAACACTACTTTTTCTACTTTTATTTCAGTCAGGATGGCTGTATCTCACTGCCTTGGCGCAGGAGGACAACGGGTTTCACATCCGATTTTCATCTCGGGACGCCACTTGCTACAACAACGGCAAGGTGATCTATGCGCTGACAGACAATGTCGGGACGGTACAAAACAGTCTGCCCCCGCAATTGTCGCAGGTGCGCGTCTATTACAAGCTGAGCGAGACGGACTCAGCCCACTATGCAGGCTGGTACTATGATGGCGGAACCGACACATTGACAATCAATTACGGAACCTATATCGTAGGGGTCGAAGGACTGCTTGCCGATAGCGCGGGCGGATTCACGCGGGTGGACACGCAGACCGTGCTCACCATCAACACCACCTACCAGAAACCCACGGCGGCAGTCGTGCCGTTTGATGCAAAATTCCAACGGTATGATGCGGGCACACTCGCCACCATTTCCTGCGAGAACATCGGCCGCGTACAGTTACGCATCCTCTATGGGCAATTTCCTTACACAGTGACGGTTCGGAACAACAACACTGGCGACACGCTCCGCACCCAAGTTTTCGAAAGCCGTCAGTACAACGGCACCTTCGAGGCTATTTATAGCTATAAGGATTACTACTCGATTGACAGTTTACCGGGCGGAAACTGGTCGTTCCACGTGGAAGATGGCTGCGGGTATGGTCTGCCGGATGTGGTGGCATCGGTGGGCACGTACACGATTCCTCAGGCTACTTCCATTTCTGTTTTCGCCTCCTCCGGCAATTTCGCAGACACCAATGTGGTGAAAATCAGTATTGACTTCCAAAACAGCGTGTCGGATCTCATCAGCTTTATTCATAAATATGGAAGTTACCGTTTCCGTTTCGACGGTGTGGCGGACGGCGATTGGAGACCCGTCCCGGAAAACGCCACGACCTCCGGAAGGTACATTCACCTGTACGACACCATCCGAAGCGCCGAGAAATATTGCGATATTTGGGAACACGACATCACACTGGAATACCAACTATCGGGTTGCGGTACCTCCTCGCTCAACAGAGTCACCCGAATTCTTAAACCGAATGAAAACTATTTCGCGAAGGACAGTATGGATCTCACAGACTCTGTCAAAATCGAAGAAGGCGGTTGTGTGCGCGTCTCGTATTGGCACTTGGCGAATTATTCCATATATTATCATAAAGAAGGGGCTTCGCAGCAGTATTCCCCGGACAAATACACCCAAAACGGCGATGACGAGTTCTACCGGTACCATTACACCAACCCGCTGACGTGGGTTTACACGGACACACACACGGGCGCGATCCTAAAGCGGGACACGGTAACGGTGATCACGGACAAATCGTATCTCTCCTCCGGGGATGTGCGTTCCGTTTACGGCGTTCCGGCCGATTCAACGCTCGTCATTCCCGTCGAGCGGCGATTGCTCGACGGCAAAGGGTGCGAGCTCTACGCTACATTCGACACCCTCCGCTTCACGCACGACACCAGCCTAAAGGCAATCTGCTGGCAAGTCTTTTACAGAGATGACGGAAGCAGGTGCTGCACCTCCCCACGTTTGGTGCGGGTAAGCCGCATCACGGATTTCGGACCGCCCGCCGACGGCACCGAGGTCCGGCTGGTGCGCAGCCCTCTCAACAACTTCTACAACTTCGAGGCCGTGTATCGTGAGGCAGACAAAAGCTGGACAATAGTCAAGGACAGCGTATTGAACACGGCGGCCATAACGGGCAGTACAGATGGTTCATCGATGACCGTCAGCGACTACTGTTTGCCCTCCGGCCCTTACGTATTCGAGGTGACCACTTTGTGCGGCACCCAGCAGGTTGGCGAAAATGTCTCTTTTGGCGATTATATGCAAATGCGGCTGACAGAGGAGATCGAGTGCGTGTCGGAAAGGGATTGCAGCAATCTCTACATCACCTACCCCCATGGGGCATTCCAGTGGATCAGAACCAACACTTCGCCAGAAACAGGTCTGCCGATAGACACTGTTTTTCAGGATGTTGCAATGAAAGCGACCGTAGTTGACGCACCGGCAGCATCACTCAAGAAGATGGAAAGTTATAACACCCCGACCTTCACCTTTTCCATGCCGGGAACTTACGTGCTGCAGGTATGCCCATACATTTCCGTGGATGTCTGTTCGGAAGAAGTCTGCCGCGAAGACACATTCTATCTGGATGCCGCCACGGTGGAATTTGAAGAGGCGCTGGCGGTGCTCTGCGATGCCTCCTCCACGGAGGGCAGTGCCTGGGTGCGCGCCGGCCACGGCATCCCGCCATACACCTATACGCTCTATGACCAACCGGAGAAACAGGGCAACATTTTGGCCGTCAACGATTCTGGAGTCTTCCCGAACATCCCCATGCGCAGCGACCAAACGCTCTCTTGTCTGGTACAAGACTCCTGCAACGCTTACTTCCACGTCAACTTCCAGCCAAGTGTAATGGAAGGGTTGCAGAAGTTGTGGTTTGAGGGTGGATTGACGGAAACAACCGCCTGCGAAGGATCCACGCTGCAGATTCACGCACTGGCCATTGGCGATATCTGGCAGTACGAGTGGTCAGGCCCTAACGGCTTCAGCGCGACCACCCCCGACCCCTACCTCTCCGTGCCACGAGGCAGCAGCGGTGGATGGTACTATGTGAACATCCGGCAAACGAGCTGCGCAGGCGAGATTCGCGACAGCATCTATCTCACCGTCCTGCCCGCCCCCACGCTCAATCTCTCCCCCGACACCACCATTTGCCCAGGTGAGGTGATGGAAGTGCAATTCACCCCGCACAGTGACGCAACATCTGGAAATATCCATTTTTCCATCGCTTTCGCCACCGACGACAAGGTCAGCATCCGCAGCTATTCTTCGGCCTCCGGTGTGACCGTTACCGACACTTTCTCAACCCTATCGCCAACCAAAATCTACCCAGTCGGAATCCACGATGAACACTGCGACTACCTTCTTGCAGACCCTGAGGACACAATTTACATTCACTTACGGACAGACCTCACCGACGCTTGTCAAATCATAACCACTTTTGACACTGTTTGTTATGGAGGTAATGCCCATCTCACCGCCACGGTGACCGATCCGGAACCGTACGTACTTCTTTGGTACGGCGACTACGCACTGACCCGTCTTCTGAAAGCCGACACCATTGTTGAAAGCGGACAATGGAGCGATTACGACACCGCAGGCATTCTACGGAAAACGCTGCTATATACCTCTTTGCAGAAGGGTGACCTGTGTCCAAGCGTCAACGGTCTGACAGACAGTGTGATGAACATGAGCAATGGGGAGACAACCATCGCGTGTGGGCGACATATCCGCCTGTATGGGGGAAGTGGTTCGGGTGAGAGGATTGTCCATCGGTTCCACACGTCCGAAGGCACTCGGGTGAGCATCAACATTGACGAGGTTGCGCTGTCCGGAGCGACACATTTGCTGGTCTTTTCCGGAGACGGGATCAACGGAGATTCGCTATTGCTCAACCTCACGGAAGGCAGCGCACCATCACAGACCGCCGTCTCCACGGGCAACACGCTCACTGTCTGTGTTTTAGGCAACATGACGCAGCAATCCGATTGGAGTGCGGTGGTGGAAGCAGCGCCAGGCATTGCCGTGGCCGATGTCCGGCGAAGCAATAGCACATTGTTCAAAGATGAAGTGTGCCAAAGCCAAACGAACACCTACGACGACCCCTACGGCATGGTACCCGGGGTGGTCTCGGCCGACGAACTGGCACAGGCCATACGAAAAGCCGGCAACTACTTTTACACCATGACTTTCCCAGGTGCAGACAGGTATGGTTGCGACTCCATCATAGACTTCCATCTCACCGTCAATCCGCCGACGGTAGAAGAGACCGTGGCGACCGCATTCTGGCAGACAGGCTTTCTTTGGCATGACAGTGTCTATAAAGAAAGTGGTCGTTACGAACGATCCCATACGGATGCTGACGGTTGCGATTTCATTGACGTACTGAGACTTACGGTTATAAACGTGACACCTCCGGATACAGAAATCTGTCGCGGTGAGTTTGTAACGCTGAGGCTCCCGGATTTGAATGCGGACCTTACTCCTCCGGACACCGTGAGGGAAAGACGGGCGCGACCCGGCGATGTGCTTTGCACAGACGGATCAATCATGCCCGTTGATGCGTTCCTTGACAGCGGAAAATCCCCCATGGGAGTGGTCTTCCACGTGGACGAAACGAGTATCCACGGGCTGGCGGTGGCGCTCACCGAAGCCGAAAGGATATTTTCATTCACTGAACCGTATTTGATTATGTCGCCCTTCTACTTTCATGCAAGAACGGCTATCCTTGATATGGAAGGTGAAGCCAACACGTTATATCTGAAAAGCACCGACGATGGTTATTCAGGGGTGGATTTCGCCACGGATGCCACCGCCGCCAGCTACTGTTACTACTTCAACCACAACACATTGACAGCAGATGGAGAACATCATGGTTGGCATCTGCCATCGTTTGCCGAGCTATGCATCCTGCAAGGCAATGCATGGGAGGTCAAGCAGACAATGAACCGATTATGCGAGACAAGCAACGCTTATAAGAATTTCACATTCCCACATTATTGGAGTTCCACATTCCGCAGCGGAACTCAGGTTTGGATGTTCGAAAACACCAATTGGGAGTATTATACCTTTGACACCAAAGGCGGTGTGAGACCTGTAATGAATTTTTAGCTTTTTTAACCTCAGAAACTTAATAATCAATATAATATGAAAAAAATCAGTGCAATATCACAGCTTATAATATGCCTTCTCTTGACGGTGTTCGGGCTCACCGTGGTTAACGGACAAGTCTATAAACCAGGGGATTTGTACACTTTTCAAGACGGTTCGAAGGGCATCGTTTTTTATGTGAACCCCGACAATCCGAACAGCGGAACCGTAGCCGCTCTTCGCGACCTCGACGGTACATTCGCCCTATGGACGGGCAGCAAACCACAATCTTTGACAACGGTTTTCGTTCCGAATGAGTCGCCCTCCATCCGCACTATTACAGGCTGGACAAACCATGGAAAAAACAACACCCTGTTGTTGGCCCTATCGGGAGCCTCACCTGCTGCCAACGCTATTACAGCTGATTATACTGTTGCGGGCTGGTATATCCCCGATGCCATGCAACTGTATAATCTTTATGCATCCGTGGCTTACTTGAGCGATGCTTTCGAAGCATACGGGGGAGACCTTCTGTCGCTTTGGTCGGGAATCCACTGGAGCAGCACGTGTGTGAAAAACTCGACAGTGAATGCCTACACGTTATCTTCCACGCTGAGACTGGGAAAAACGGCGGGAACCTCAGCCCAAAATGTGCGGCTCGTGAGGGATTTCCCTGAGCAGAATGAAATTCAACTTTACTGGGCGGATTCCCCATATTTGTCTGATACAGTGGTATCTCCCGAAGTCACCACCGACTATGTCGCGATTCTTGCGAATGGTTCCGACACGCTGTCGCTGACGGCCATCGTGACCGTGAAGCAACCTACCGAGGAGACGCTTTATGAGAAAACGTATGCTTCCACTCAGCCTTACACTTCCTCCGCAGCACCTATTTTCAATGGTTTAGACATCTCAATTCCAGGTATTTACGAATACAAAGAGACGCTCACGGCCGCGAACGGCTGCGACAGCATCGTCACCCTGCTGCTGACCGTCGGCAACAACGTGATCTACAGCGACACGCTCTGCCCGCTCAAGGAGGACTACTACTTCGCCCCCTTCGACACGGTGTTCGCCGTGGGGACCGTCTCGGGTCTGTACGAACACCACGGGACCAAAATGGTGGAAGGTCTGCCATTGGACACGGTGGCGTATTACAACCTGACGATACTCCCTGTGTATGAACGGTTTGACACAATCAGCTGGTGTCTTTCCGAACTGTCGGAGACGAGATTGTACGACGGAAATGAGCACGTATCTGTCACGGTCAGCGGTAGTTCCGTGTCTGTAACCTCAACTTCGCAAGCCGTTGTGGTAGAAGAG